>CAZFAL010000161.1:0-6466 GCA_964516945.1 uncultured Ignavibacteriales bacterium | reverse complement strand
AGGACAATTTCATAGTGGCGATCTGCCCATAACCTTTTGTACACAAACATATTAGAGAAACATCAGAGTATGAAGAATAAGCGTGTCTTAGTCACCGGTGGAGCGGGATTTCTTGGCTACCATGTCGCCCAGGCGTTACCGGAAACCGGTGTGGCCTTTATGGCCTTCAATGATATTGCGCCCTTTTTCAAGGATGAATACCCCGAAGGGGCATTGTTGGTCAATGTCGATGTGCGCGACAAGGAGCAAATGACCAAGCTCATCAAGGACAACAAGATTGAGATAATCATCCACACAGCCGCGGCATTACCGCTTTGGAAAAAAGAGGACATCTATTCGACAAATGTCGGCGGTGTGCGCACAACTTTGGAAGTTGCCCGTGATTGCGGTGTGGAACGGTTTATTTTTATCAGCTCAACCGCTGTGTATGGCGTCCCGGAGAAGCACCCGCTTGTCGAGGATGATCCGGTAGTCGGCGTCGGCGCCTATGGCGAAACCAAGATCATCGGCGAGCAAATCTGCCGCGAGTTTCGTGAGCAGGGGATGTGTGTTACTATTATCCGGCCAAAGACATTTATCGGCACTGCGCGTCTCGGAGTGTTCCAGATTCTCTATGACTGGGTGGATTCCGGCAAACGGATTCCGATAATCGGCCAGGGGTACAACAAATACCAATTGCTCGAAGTCACTGATTTGATTGAAGCAATCCGTCTCGCCGGGACATTGGAGCCGCAGGTAACCAATGACGTTTTCAATGTCGGCGCAACACGTTATGCGCAGGTGCGTCAGGATGTCGGCGCCTTGTGTGACTATGCAGGCAATGGAGCGCGTGTGATGCCGACCCCGGCGAAGATAGTCAAACCGGCGTTGGCGTTTTTTGAATTGATTGGTGTTTCGCCGTTATATAAGTGGGTTTATGGCACCGCGGACAAAGACAGTTATGTTTCCACAGACAAAATAGAATCCAAGCTCGGCTGGCGACCGCGATTTTCCAATGAGGATGCGCTGATTGGCTCGCATCAGTGGTACCTAGAACACAAAGACGAATTACAAACCGCCAAACCTGGTGTGACACACAGAGTCGGCTGGGATCAGGGGATATTGTCGTTTTTCAAGAAGTGGTTGTGATAACTTGCGCCGATCGACTTGTGTGTCTATTCCCTCTTGCTGACTGTCACCCTGCCAACAACAAACAAGATACTTCGCTCCGCTCAGCATGACACTGATGGAGTACATTGGTTCTTCTTAAAGCAACTTCACAATCTCATCATGCAACATCCGGCGGTATTGAATACCGCCTTTGTCATATTCTTTGACACGCTCCCGAAACTCATCGAAGATACTCAACGCCGCCCAGCGCGCTTCGCGGATTTCTTTGGTGTCATGCGGAGTGATTGTTTCAGTCAGGGCTTTGCAGATGAAAACATGAGTGTACCAGCGCAGTATTCGTGTAGGCGATTTGAAATCAACAGTGACCCGTAACAAATAGCGTTCAATTTCAATCTCAAGACCGGTTTCTTCATACGCTTCACGTTTGATACCATCAGCGAAAGATTCACCGGGGTCAAGACCGCCCGACGGTGGACGAAACAACCCTACGGGATAACCGTGTTTGTTCATCACAGCTATCTCACGTTTGTCATTGAAGATGAGGAAGGTTACGTCATGCTCCCTGCCCCGTTTTTGTGTCTTCTTGATGAAGTCGAGTTCATCTTCTCTGAGCGGGGCGGTGATGCGCTTCTCGACAGGAGCGCCATAGAGCGTCTCGGCTTCGGTGATTCTGTCTTTGGTGACGAACATGAATAGGTGTGACGGCTCGGATATGTAGCGACACAGCGCGCTATGGCTCTACTTGAACAGCAACAGCAGCTCCGTCTGCTGGGGTGTGGTTGTCACTACCGGGCCGCTTTCGGTCATCATGACAGCAATCTCCGAGCGGAAGCCATACCCGGCGTCAAAGTTATAAATCCCGGGCTCCAACGAAAACACGTGACCGGGCAACAAGGCGCGCCTGTCAGCCGTTTCGAGATTATCGATATTCGGCCCACTGCCATGCACCTCGCCGGTGATTGAGTGCCCGGTGCGATGAGTGAAAAACTCACCGTAACCGGCGTCAGTTATCACTTTGCGTGAAGCGTCATCAGCGTCGGCGCCATACACCGGCCCTTTGCTGAAATTGTCTTTGATGTAATCAAACGCCGCTTTCTGCGCCTGCAGAACATAGTTGAACAGCTCGACAAACAACTCCGGCGGTTGTTCATGTCCGGGGCCGTTCGCGTAGCCCATCCAGCATAAATCCGAGTAGACACCATCGGGTTTATCCAGCTTGGCCCACATATCAATCAGTATCAAATCACCGTTCTTGATTTCATTAGAGCCGTTCTCCGGTGGCTCATAATGCGGATTGCCGGCATAACCGTTGACAGCCACAATCGGATAGTGATCAGCCACCATACTCTCTTCGGCATAGCGCCGCATAATGAACTGCGCAACTTCATACTCATCCACACGGACATGTTGCTCAAGTTTGCGTCTGATGTAGTCGAAGGCCTCGTCTTTGATAGCGATATTCTTCTTGCAAGCCGCAATATGTAATGCGCGCCGTGACGCATCCAGCGCGGCTTCGAGTTTGGCGACAATATCGGCGGAGCTGACGACATCAAAACCGAATGAGCGAATCAACTCAACAGTCCCGGCGTCGACTATGCCAATATATGGCAGGCGTCCCATCGGCGAGTATTCCATCGCTATCTTCTTGTCGGCCCCGCCAAGCGCCTGTGTCGTCTCTTTTTGCAATGTATCTTCGAGGATACGGTAATTCGAATAAGTAATTTTGCGTCCGGGAAGATCAACAAACTTGTCTTCCTCAATCTTGTGCACAAACCCAATCGGCTCACCTTCGGCCGGGATGAAATAAAATGAACGGCGGGTGACAACACCGGAAAGTCCCAGAAAATCAACCGCGACTGAATTGTGGCCATGAAAATCATAGAGCAGCCACCCGTCGATATTGAGTTCTCGCAGCACTTCCTGCGCGCGGTTGACACCACTCTTATTAAGAGTAGTTGCGGCTTGTGGTTGTTGAGTATCAGTTAGGGCTGTCATGAGAATTCCTACTGTGGCTGTCAAAACAAAGAGCGCTTTGCGCTTCTTTACATTCATTATGTCTGCCTCCTGAATGATTTCTCTCATTCAGAAGCAATTCAACGAAGAAAATGACGTTTGTCAAGGCAGAAGACGGAGAGAAAACTTTTCCAGAAACAAAATAACTTTCTCGAAACAATGCTTGACAACGATTGTTAATATCGTATCTTGCTTATGTCAAAGCCTCTCTCCCCTGACAAGAAAAACAGGCAAGAAAACAAATTCAATGCTGTGTTCTTTGAAAGGGGTTCTCGTATGTGTAAAACACACTTCTCGCGCAACGCAACGATGCAGATATGGAATGCCGGGCGTAGTCTCCTCTTTGTTATCATCATATCCACTCTCTCCATTTCAGGCGCGAATGTTATTGCGCGCGGTTTGTACAACCCACAAGCCCCGCTGAAGAGGCAAACGGCTTTCACACAATCCGCATACGAGCCGGTCGCGCGAATCCATCGCGCCGGGTCTTTCAGCCTGACCATACCTGAAGGAGGACTCATCGGAGCCGGATTTTTCGGCCTGGGTATCGATGACGGCGATTTGCCAGCGCCCAGTTTTGAATTTCCCGGAGGCTCGCAGCATGAATATTTGTTTGGCGGCGGACTCTGGATAGGTGCGATAACTGACACTGACACACTGGTCTCTATCGCGGTAGACGGCTGGGCGTTCTTGGGTACCATGATAGTATCACGAGACAAACCCGGTGTGCGCAATACTTCAGGTTTTGCAGATGAGAACTTTGTGACTTTTTACTCTGATTCACTTGCCGATTGGCCCTCGCTGCCAAACAATCCCGGGGCGCTGGGGATCGAAGTTGAGCAACGTAGCATGGTATGGAAAAATGAACCGAACAATGACTTCGCTATCATAGAATACCACATCCGTAATGCGCTGAACGCTGACACATTGAGGGAAATCTATGCGGGACTGTTTATGGATTGTGATGTCCTGCACCTCGGCGCCCAACTCGGTCACCTTGATGACCTTGCGGGTTTTCTGCCGGATGAGGAAATCGCGTACGTTATCGACAATGACGGTTTACCATATTTCAAGAGTGAAACGAACTGGACTGACAAATCGACGCGAGCAGCGTTGGGCGTGAAGATTCTCGACATCAAACACTGGTCAGCCGGTGATATCAATCCACCATCGTTTAACTGGTGGATAAGTAATGGAAATCCGACGCTGGACTTTGGGCCACGGCGCGCCGGAATTTCTGGTGATCCTTTCAGGGACTTCGGTGGCTTTCTTGGCACACCCGAAGGCGACCGAAACAAGTACTATCTCCTGTCACATCCGGAACAGGATTACGATCAAATCGAAACGGCTATAGACCATACGGCAGACGGTTGGTTACCGCCACCGGGAAATGATGCCGCTATTGACTTCTCAGACGGTTCTGACACTAAATTTCTGCTCTCCCAGGGTGGTATCTCGCTGGCGCCCGGAGATTCAATGGTCTTTGTCGTGGCTATCGCAATTGGTGACAATGTTCATGTCAATCCCACAGATTTTGCAGATACGTTTGATCCATTCAACCCCGACGCTTTCCGCAATACACTGGATTTCTCAGACTTGAAACGCAATATCGCCGCGGCTGAATCATTGTATGTCTCCGGCTACAAGTCACGAATCACCTCCCCGCCTCCTAAACCGAAACTGGATGACACACTGGCGCTTGAACCGTTGATGAGCTGGATTTTCAGCGCCAATCCGTCGGTCGAAGCCTATGACGTTTATCTCGCCAAAGCGCCGGATAGTTCTGTGCTGTGTCAGTATGCCTTACTTGACACACCACAGTTCCTGCCGGAAAACAAAATCGCAACTGTCACGACTGATACCTTCCGCTTGACCGGCCTTGAGGACGGCGCCTGGTATGCCGCGGCGGTAGCTGTGCATCCTCTGCCCGACTCAACAACCCCGATTTCAGAACCGGTGGTTTTCAAGTACGGTATCCCGCGCACTCCGGTCTGGGATAGTTCGATGTTTGTCAACGCCGACCAGATACATTTTCAGTATGTGAGCGCAGGAGCAGATGTGACGCTGCGTTGGAAGGCGCAGGATAGTGACATTGACCATTACAATGTGTATCGTTTGCCGGATTCTTTAGCATGGTATCTTACCATCAACCGCATCTACAATTCCCAACCGGGCGTTGACACCTGTGAGTCACTTTCTGAAGTACCGCTTGATGTTATCTGCTCCGGAGAGCGACGGGATGGTGGTTTATTGTGTCTGATATCATTAACACCTCATGAGCAGGTCCCGGGCGCGATGTTATCGTTCACCGATACGCCGGAGCCGCCGGCAAAACGCATTTATTCAATTACCGCCGTCGATTCAGTCGGCAACGAATCCGCGCCGACAACGGCAATTATCGGCTATGCCACTCCGGCAAACCGCACTGACATCGCGATGATAGTCAATGACACCTTCCTGACAACGAACCCGAGTTCACTCAGCTCAATTAAATTGTTTGAGTATTATCGCAATCTTCTTGCTCCCTATAATCCGGATTATCTGGCGCGGTTCACAAGACCAATCACAGCGACACTCTGGCGGAACTATTCAGTACTTGCGAAATACAAAACCATCATCATCGACGGGTCCTCACGCTTCGGCCTTGTTATGGGGATTCGGACAATGCCGCCTGAGTTTAGCTGGCTGCTTGACTACGCCAGATCCGGTGGAACAATCGTCGATGTCGGAACAGATTTTGCCTTTAACCGGAGCGCCGCAGCGCCACCTCAATTGATACACACATCGTTTTCAGCGCTGGCACGCCCGGGCAAAATCAATACCGGATACGATATCTTCGGACTTGACTCAATTATCATGGTCCCACCCCAAACCGGTGACCCGGCGCAGGATTCCGTGAATCACACATACCGCACAATCGGGGCGCTTGCGGAGGCAGGGAGCGGTTTTCCGAATCTGACATACCATCACAGTGGTCTCTACTCAGATTCTCTCTTAAACAGCGGACCGATTCCGTTCAAGGGTGTCATGTTCCCGCGAGCGAACAATACTGAAGTGTTGTACTCATGGGTTGACGCAGGTGACACGGCGACGGATTTCGCCGGGCTGCCCATTGGTGTCAAGTATACACCGGTAACACATACAGCGTATGTGCTGATTTCCAGTCCCTGGGAATGGGAGCCCGACCAGACGCGGGCGTTCTTTGCGAAGATTCTTGGTGACTTCCCTACTGATGTCGCTGATGATGACACACCGGCGCTACCGAAGACACTGACACTGCGACAGAATTATCCAAACCCGTTCAACCCGTCGACACAGATTAGTTATTATCTGCCAAAACGCG
>CAZFAL010000160.1:0-6476 GCA_964516945.1 uncultured Ignavibacteriales bacterium | reverse complement strand
GCGACAGCGTTTTTTGCTGTCGTGTGACCTGCCGCTTGTACCGGGGTAACGTGTCAGGTCACAATTATTTGTCTATAATACTGTCGCTCTGCGAAAATCAAGACCCGACACAACAGGGTCTGTTGAAAAAGTCATTTATTGCAGTCAGTGCGAGCGATAGCGCGGCAATCTCGTCGGATCATAGCTGGGAGATTGCCACGTCGTCCGGCTGCCGCCGGACTCCTCGCAATGACAAGAAAAGGTTTTTCAACATGCCCCATGGTCCGCAAACCGGCGCCGGAGCTCCTCCGACAAAGTTGTAGTCGAGAAGAAATATTACATCAGCAATGTTGAGCATACCGTCTCCATTGGGATCACCCTCCCGTGGACAGGGAACAGCTTTGCCTCCGGCGAAAATCAATTGCACACCATAGCTCACATCGGCAATGTTCGTCTTGCCGTCATGATTCAAGTCACCGGCAACATCGCAGGTGTTGCAGTTTGCAATTTCAAAACAGAAACCACCATCAGGATAACCGCCAACTTCACCACCCCATTCCGGAAAAACAGGTGTAAAAAACCATTGCAAATCTGAAGCAAAGAACGTAGTGTCTATGCACAGAACCCCTTCCTGTGACACGGTCATAACGGCAGTCAAAAAGTCCCGTGACGGTAGCGGCCCATATGTAACTCCTAATGTAGCAGTGGATATCTGATGTAGCTTTGCCGGCAGCGCTCCACCACCCAGACTATCAAGAAACAGGAAAGGACCACCAAAACTAAACCCGAAGTTCTGCCAAAACGGTGTTGGCGCCGGCGGCATGTTCCACATGACATTGTCAATCGAGCCATCAGGACTGTAGACAATAAACGGCGTACCGATTGTCTCAAACACGCTCGCGGCCTCAAAACTCCAGGTTATGCTAAACGGAACACCGGGCGAAACACGCGCAAAGACGCTATCCGGGGTTGAGCGGTAGAACACATTTGTGCCTTCGAGGCGAACATCAACGCTGTTAATTGTTTGGGCCTGAAGCTGAATGGCTCCAAGAGTGATGTGCGTGAGCATTACTGCGCAAACAACTTTCATGATTGAAGCAACAACTTGTTTAGTCATGGGGACTTTCTCCTTCTGTATGGCTTCTCAGGTATAATCTTGTGCCTTTATGGTCCGCAGACTGGCTGCGGTCCGTTAGAAAATATCCGGCCTATCAGCCAGACAACATCACCAACCTGATTCTTCCCATCGCCATTGGCATCGGCCTGGCGCAGACAAGGCGGATCAGCGCCTCCACCAAATATCCAGTTAATCAGGTACGAAACATCACTGATGTTCGTCATTCCGTCATCATTCGCATCACCGGCCATATCGCAGCTATTACAGTTTGCAATTTCAAAGCAGAAGCCACCATCCGGATAGCCGCCAACTAAACCACCCCAGGTGACGTCGACATAGTCACCAACCCCATATAGATCAACTCCAAAAAACAGCCACTCTCCGGACGGATTGGTAAACGTGAACAAAGCGCTGTCAACACACAGTACTCCTTCCTGAGAGACAGTGACGTTTCCAACTAAGATATCAACGGCGCCCATCGTTGGCCCGAAACCAGCGCTACCGTCGAGAACTGCGCCAGCAGTTAGAAACGAGCTGGGGAGTGTACCATCAAACCCGTCAGGACCTGCATTGAACTGTGCTCCGCCCAGTGTGAATACATTTGGGGCTGACCAGGCGGCAGTGGGTGTTACCGGCGAGTTCCAGGTGATATTCGTCACTGAACCGTCCGGACTATATAAGAGCATCGGAATACCGGTTAATCCCAGAGTCTCAGCCGACTCGCAACTCCAGATAATACTGAACGGAACACCCGGAGCGACACGGGCGAAGACACTGTCCGGAGTTGAGCGGTAAAACACATTTGTGCCCTCCAGTCGGACATCGACGCTGTTGATTGTTTGCGAGAGCGCTTCTGTGGCATACGTGAAACTCACTGCCAGCAGGACCGTTCTCACTGCCAGACTTTGTAGCAGAATTCTGTTACGATGTAGCATACCGACCTTCTCCTTCTTCGCTGCGACGCTGTTTGAACAAGTATTCTATTATCATTTGGCTCTCAGCAAAAACTGAGCGAACACACTGTATTCCACTTCCAAGACTGAACTTATCGATTTTCCAGGCGAACATAACAAACCTCATTCCTCAACCTCCATGTACTTGCAAACCGGCGCTATGTACGTAGCAGGCGCCGCAGTGGCAACCTCATCAGATTGAATCAAGCGCAACCCAATCTATTCTGATGGCTTACCCGTTGCCGTACCATCACTGTCTTCAGCATATAGATACGATTGCAGGCCCGTCCTTGTCAAGAACTTTCTCAGACCGGTAGCGGTCTGGCAGTGACTCCTACGCCTGAAAACATGACAAACAAGCCCACGATTCGCCGTTCCGGATTGCTCAGAAAATCTGTCTTTCGCAATCGCATTGCGCATTGCTTCAATGAGGGCGCTTCCTGTTGATATTTCCCGGATATGTGATGTAACAGAAAGAATCCTTGTTCATGACGACCACCCTGTTGTATGCCATCCAAAATAAATGCTCCACTCATGCTATTCCCGACAGCATCCAACAGACCAGCCGGCAAATACATGTAACTACATATGCCTCGGACACATGCAGGGTTATCACGGAAGTTTATACTGAGACTCTTGACAGGTGTGGCGACACTACGTTAGTTGGCCAGACTTTTTCTGGATCGTTTGTTTCATGTTTGACTTGACAAGAAATCCGGAGAATAGTGTTGAGCGGAAAGGGAGTTTTAAGATTCACAGCCACTGAGCGGTTTTCGAAAAGCGCGCGATTATTTACGAGAAGAAGGGGTTTAAATGAAAGACAAACTGAAGAACATCATAATCGGACTCACATGCGCATCGCTGGTGTCTGCCGCGAATGCCAGTGGCAACACAGCTACCGCCAAGCGCTCGGACAGCGCATTTACACTGCCTGATTCAATCGTCGTCACAGCGTATCGTGAGCCAACTTCGCTGACATCCCTTTCCCGTAGTGTGCAAGTCATCACAAAGCAGGAAATCGAATCCTACCCGGTTCATAGTGTTGAGGATGTCTTAGCATATGCTCTTGGGGTAGACGCAAGAAGTCGAGGGCAGTATGGTGTCCAGACCGATATCAGCATCCGGGGCGCAACTTTCGAGCAGACACAAATCCTTATTGACGGTGTCAAGGTGAGCGACCCGCAGACCGGACATCACAACTTCAACATTCCACTGACGCTCTCCGATATTGAGCGTATCGAAGTTCTGCGCGGTTCGGCATCGCGCCTGTATGGCCCGAATGCCACTGGCGGAGTCATCAACATCATCACGGCGCTGAATACCAATAGTGAAGTTGCTGTTGACCTCTTTGGCGGCGAGAACGGATTCACTGAAAAAAGTGTCTCGCTTTCTCACAGTGCGGGCAATTTGACAAATCGTCTTTCCATGAGTCGCAGGCGCTCAGACGGATATATTGAGGACACTGATTTCGACATCAGATCATATTTCTACAATGGCGCCGTTCAGCTATCATCAGGACTACTGCATTTGTCCGCAGGACTGCTAGACAAAAAATTTGGCGCGTTCCGCTTTTACACAGGACGCTTTCCCGAATGGGAAGCGACATCTACACATTTCTATTCAGCTGGCGGCGAATTCAACCTCGGGGTATGGAAACTGTCACCAAAACTTTCCTGGCGCAAAAACAAAGATGAATTCGTTCTCGTCCGCGGAAACCCCGCTGTTTATAGAAACTTGCATTCCACGGATCATTATTCAGCTGAGATTCAGACAAGTGTGAGGACACGACTTGGAACCTCTGTCATCTCCGCGGAATATGGCGGCGAAAAAATCAGTAGCTCCAATCTCAACAATCACACACGCTCCCGTCGCGGGTTTGTCATGGAACAACATTTTCCTGTCTGGCACAAGCTCTCGTTCGTGGCCGGATCCTCTTTGTTCCATCACTCGAATGTGGGATGGAAGCTATGGCCCGGTCTTGATGTCGGATACGATGTCTCTCAACATGTGAGAACATTTGCTTCAGTAGATGGCGGCTACCGTGTTCCGACTTTCACAGAGTTGTTCTATGTCAGTCCGGCAAACATGGGGAATAAAGCGCTTCAGCCGGAAAAAACATGGACATATGAAGTAGGGACACAGTTTCATCAAGGATGGTTGCGCTCTGAAATCTCGATTTTCATGCGTCGAGGAGAGAATCTCATCGACTGGGCCAGGAATAGCGGGGCCACACAGTGGCAGGTAAGGAATGTGTTCAGAGCCACAACTCAAGGAATTGAGCTCAGCGTAGCCTTCAACCCACAGCTTCGCTGGCAAGGATCACCTCTTACAGCTGTGAGCGCAGAATATTCGTATCTTAATTCAGACAGGTCTGCTTCTGAGCAGGAGTCAAAATACCTCTTGTCACATCTCAAACACCAACTCACTCTGAAAGTGAATCATCGATGGATATCCCGACTTCATCAGAGCTGGAACATGCGTTATTTCCGCCGTCTTCATGACAATGGACACATTGTCGTAGATACAAAACTAAGTTTGGGATTCCACGGACTGGACTTCTCTCTTGAGGCAAGAAATCTTTTCAATGAGAGTTACACTAGCATCAGTTCCGTCTCAATGCCCGGCCGGTGGATCATTACGGGTATATCAACAAATATTGGCAAGTGAGCGCATAGAACTAACTCCGGGCATGGACAGACTGCTAAGCCATACCCGACTTCGGAAACAGCGTGACCTTTTTTTCCTGTTGATATTTCCCGGAATTGTAGTATCTTGACTTTAGGCCGCACCAGTACTTGCCGTCGGTCACGGGCTTGTCCCTGCATGGTAGCATTTGCGCCATAACAATTTGCGTAATACCGGTTTCCCACTTTCAATTCCCTCATGAAGTGGTCGATACTGTATTAGTACAGCAATAGTACATTAAATCTCTGAATCACAAACACTGGCGCGTTTTTTGCGGGATTATCCATTGACTTGAAACTCTACAGCCCCTCCGAGACAACGAAATAGATAGATTATGAAGACAGCCGCACATAAGACATTGATAACTATCGTGTTAGCCGCTCTGACGCTTCTCGCCGCCACGTCGAAAAGTTACTCCCAGTGTACATCGGGGGTTGCATTATCCGGCGAGGTTGCAGGAGATTACTTCGGCCGCTCAGTCTCCGGGACCGGAGATTACAATGGCGACGGATTTGACGATATTCTGGTCGGCTCAGGGGCTAATGACGAAGCCGGCGCCAACGCCGGTAAGGTCTATATTTATTCCGGGGCAAATTCAGCGTTAATAAAGTCTTTCACCGGACGCGCCGCAGGAGAGATATTCGGTAGCGCATCGAGTTTTATCGGCAATATCAATGGCACAGCAACAACTGCCGAAATCATTGTCGGCGCCAAGAGCTCAGACGCCGGAGGCGCTGATATTGGGCGGGCCTATGTCTTTTCCAACGGCAATAACTTTCCGGTTTATACGCTGACAGGTGAAGCCGCCGGAGACGAATTCGGGTTTTCAGTTTCCGGCGCCGGCGATGTCAATAATGACGGCTTTGCAGATTTCGTGGTCGGCGCCCCGTTCAATGACGCAGGCGGCGCAAACGCCGGCCGGGCCTATGTCTATTCAGGGCAGACAGGATTGATTCTGTACACACTAACCGGTCTGGCGGCCGGTGACGAATTCGGGTTTTCGGTTTCCGGAGCCGGTGATGTCAATGGTGACGGTTTTGCTGATGTACTTGTCGGAGCCCCATCGAGCGACTTTGCGGCAACAGACGCAGGCCGGGCATTTGTCTTCTCCGGAGCGACCGGATTGGCTCTCTATACCTACTCCGGCGCCGCCTCTTTTGACTATCTTGGACGAGCAGTCGCCGGGATCGGTGACGCTGACGGTGACACTTTCGACGACTATATCATCGGCGCATCTCAATCTGTGCTGAGCGGGTCAGGGCAGGCGTTTATATACTCAGGACAAACCGGAGCGCTGGCTGTCACACTCACCGGCGAATTCGAATTTGACTCATTTGGGGCGACAGTCTCTCCTGCCGGTGATGTCGATCAGGACGGCCTCAAAGACGTGCTGGTCGGCGCCTACGCCAATGATGTCGGCGGCAACCTTGCCGGCCGTGTCTATGTCTACAAAGGATCAACCGGGGCTTTGCTCTACACATTAACCGGTAGCGCCGCTGAGGACTATTTCGGTATTGCCATAACCGGCGGCGGCGACTTTGACAATGACGGTTTTGAAGATTTTGCCATCGCCGCCTATGGCAGTGATATCGGCGGACAGAATGTCGGACGTGTGACGGTTTTCACGTGCACGCCTGATACTGATACAGACGGGATACAAGATCATCTTGACAACTGCCCGACGATTTTCAATCCGACTCAAACGGACGCCGACAATGACGGCTCCGGTGATATTTGCGACG
>CAZFAL010000159.1:0-6552 GCA_964516945.1 uncultured Ignavibacteriales bacterium | reverse complement strand
CCGACCTTCGGGTTATGAGCCCGACGAGCTACCGGACTGCTCCACCCCGCGATCAGGGCGACAAACATACGTCGCCAATATCATTATGTCAACTTTCCATACAGAATCTTTACAGGCCAAGCGAACGCAGTTGGGAGGTTATTGCATACGGTTCGTGTTGTTTCCCGCTCTCCAAGACGCTCACTTTGCCTGTTGGAGTCCACTGTGATGTTCACCCTGAGAGTGGCAACCAGCCGCTGACCTCGCAGATGTTCCCACCGGGTTTCTCAGGGGTTCTTGTTCAGGCGTCAGCTTGTCGTTCCGGAGTCGGTAATTCGGCGTCCTGAGACTGTGGCGGGGAGAGAGTCTGTTTGGCTTCAGCTTTCATTAGACTCCATTTCAGCGCCGGAGGTGTGACCAGTGTTGTGACCATGACCATAATCACAACTGCGGAATAGACCTCCGGTGAGATGACCCGCTCGGCTCCAACCATCAATGTGGCGCCAATGCCGGCAAAAATCAGCCCGACCTCACCACGCGGGACCATACCCAGCCCGACCGACAGCTTGCTAATCGACTTGTCCCGGATAACCAGCCCGCAGACTTGTTTGCCGGCGAATGCCGCAATTGTCAGAACGGCAGCAAATGCCAGGACTTCAAATTTGCTGAAATGCGTAACTTCAACCATCATCCCCATCCGAACGAAGAATATCGGCACAAGAAAGACTGCAATTGGATCCACGAGTTTCTCTATGGTAAAGTCCTTGAATGTTGGATGCACTTGATAATGAACATCGTCAAGAATCAATCCTGCGGCAAATGCGCCGACGATTGGCGCCAGATGAATAATTGACGCCACCCAGGCCAGACCAAAACAGATGAACAGCGCCACCGAGAGTAGAACTCCGGAGACTTTCATACCCTTGACCACGAAGAAAATCTTTGGTGACAGGTAGTGTCCGATCGCGAGGGCCCCCACAATAAAGCCAACCGCTTTGAGGCAGATGACAAGGATTTCCATTGACTGCAAATCGCCACCCTGATTGTTTGCGACAATAATTCCCTGAATAACCGCCAGAATCACCAAACCCATGATATCATCGATGACAGCCGCTCCAAGTATGACTTTCGCTTCTTTGGTTGTGCTCTTCTTGAGATCCTTGAGCACACGGGCTGTGATACCCACCGATGTGGCTGTTAATGTCGCTCCGATGAAAATATGAATCAGAATATTTTCACCCGGATAGAAATACGCCGAAACTCCCCAGCCGAGAAAAAACGGAGTGATTACCCCGATTGTCGCCACAAGGAATGATGTCATTCCTACTGACAGCATTTCTTTGATGGAAGATTCCAGACCAACCTGAAAGAGCAGGATGATAATCCCGATTTCGGCGAGCACTTCAAGCGGCAAAGAATTCTTAAGCGGTTCAATGCTGTCAATGCCCACAAGATACAGATTGCCCAATACGATGCCAATTATCAATTCCCCCAGCACTGCCGGTTGGTTGATGCGCTCGAGCAAATCACCGCCGAGTTTTGCCGCGAGCAGGATGACAACCAGACCTAGCAGGGTTTCTGTGACCTGTTCAGTCTCGCCGCCACCGGAGCCATAGGCGTTGACAGCCGAGAACGTCAAATAGACCATCAAGCCCCCGAAGACTGCCAGTGAGCGTTTGCCGGAAAAAAATCGCCTTGTATCACTTCCAAATAGGTGTTTCATCTATATGCTATACCGGTTGAAGTTGTGTGGTTACTGAAATGTTGTTTGTTGCAATGTTGCTTATTGCAATGCTGTTCGTTGATTTGTTGTTTGTCAAAACAGACCGACTCGATGCAACCGAATATCTCGAATATCTCGATATATCCCGGCGTCGGCCAAATCTATGCCGCAAACTTGAATACCGCAAGTCCAAATATCCCACCTACAAGATAACCGCAAGGTTCAGCTACACTTGACACTTGACACAGCGATGCGGTTGCATAGTTTCGGGTGTGTAGAGCTTTCTTATGGTCGAAATGCGCTACAAACAGCCCGCGCAATCTCTGACTTATGTGATTATGATATCTCCTTTCCAATGACTCCAGCAAAGACAGCTTCGGCGCCCAAAAAACGCTTGCGAGCCTCGACACTCTTGTCGGGATTTGCTGAGAGATTCACTAACTCCCGCAATGTTCAGCGGCTCGTGGCCAACGCCCGGCAATCGCAGGGGCCATTTGCGCTTTCGGTGAGTGGGCTGGCCGGTTCTGCAAGGGCGTTTCTCCTCAATGCGTTATACACGGAACTTCAGCGGCCGTTGTTATACGTCTGTTCCCAGCCGGAGGACGGGTTTTCGATAGCCCAGGACCTTGAGTTTATGCCCTGTGCGGCTCAAACTCATCATTTCCCTTCATTGGGGATACACCCCTATGACTTTTCCGTACCTTCCGGAGAAATGCTTGGCAGGCGTATTTCATCATTAGCGGCAATGCATGAGAATTCGCCGGGTGTGTTTGTTGCTTCCCTCAAAGCGCTGCTGGAGCCGACGATTTCACCGGCGGAACTTGTGCGACAATCGGCGCATTTGCAAGTCGGGTCAGATTTCGGCCTGGAGAATCTGGCGGAGTTTCTGGTTGGTTTGGGGTTCCGCCGGGTAGCCAATGTTGAAGAGGTTGGAGACTTTTCCCTGCGCGGTGGATTGATAGATTTCTTTTCACCGGGATTCATTTCGCCGCTACGTGTTGAGTTTTTCGGTGACACTGTTGATTCCATTCGCACGTTTGATGTCGGAGACCAGCGCACAAGAGACCGTCTGCAGGAATGCCGTCTTTTGCCGCGTCGGGAGCATCCCTATCCTGCTGAAAAAGTTGAGCAGTTTCTGGAAACTCTTCCACCTGCGGAGGATGAACTGCTCCGGGCGAGATTTGTCAGTGATCCCGAAGCGCCGGGGTTGGAGTGGCTGGCGCCGGCGTTCGGTGTCTCGACTGCGTCCGCTCTTGAGCATTTTCCGGCCCACGGCATACTTGTCACAGACAATCTCGATGCGCTAATCGAGGATTCTAAAGACATACTCTTTGACGGGCAAAAGCGTCGCGAGCGGATGGAAATATCTCTCCCGGCCTTGTCTGCTCTGCAACCGTTTTATCAAGAGCCGCCTGAACTACTTGCAACGTCGGGCGCCCGTTCGAGAATCGATTTGCGGATGTTTCGGGGTGTCGCGAAGGATGTCATTGACCTCGGTTTTCATGAACCGCCGCCGGTTGGCGCCAAGATGGACAAACTCGCCGAAGTTATCGCCGCCTATCGTGTAGCCGAAATCTCCTATGTCATTTGCGCTGACAACCCCGGTCAGGCCGAACGGTTGAGTGATTTGATACGTGATAATATCCCCGGTGAGGAGCCGCAGGTTGCTGTAGCGCTTTTGCAGGGTGGTTTCTTTTCACCGGAAGACAAGTTCTCAATCCTCACCGATCATCAGATTTTCAAGAGCGCCTATCGTCGTCGAAAACGAAAGTATTTCAAAGAAGGCGTGACAATCAGCAGTTACACCAGTCTTGAACCGCGGGACTATGTTGTGCACACTGAACACGGTGTTGCCCGTTATCTGGGGTTGGAAACCATAACGCTCGATGGTCGCCATCGTGATTGTCTGACATTACAGTATGCCAAGTCTGACAAGCTCTTTGTGCCAATTGAAGAATTCAACCGGGTCAGCAAATACGCCGGTAAGGACGCTTCGCCGTCTCTCTCGACTCTTGGCGCGCAGGGCTGGGAAAACCTCAAGATTCGCGCCAGGAAAAGTATCGAAGAAATGGCTGAACGTCTGGTGCGACTCTATGCCGAGCGCAAAGCCAATCCGGGGCATGCCTTCGGCGCCGATACAACCTGGATGCGGCAATTAGAAGCGTCATTCCCCTACGTGGAAACAGAGGACCAACTCAAAGCGATTCAGATGGTCAAGCAGGATATGGAAAAACCGTCCCCGACCGACCGCCTGATTTGCGGTGATGTCGGATTCGGCAAAACCGAGGTCGCGGTGCGCGCGGCGTTAAAATGTGTAGAGGACGGAAAGCAGGTTGCTGTGCTGGTCCCGACAACAATCCTGGCTCAACAGCATTACAACACTTTCTCCGAGCGCCTGAAAGATTTTCCGGCGCGAATTGATATGATGAGCCGGTTCCGGACCGCAAAAGAGTTGAAAGCCACTGAAGAGGCAGTGAGCGCAGGCAAGGTTGATATTCTCATCGGCACACATCGGATTCTCAATAAGAAAATCGCTTTTCGTGATCTCGGACTGCTGGTCATTGATGAAGAGCAACGCTTTGGTGTGAAGCACAAAGAGCGCCTGCGCGAGTTTCGCGCGACTGTCGATACGATTACGCTCACCGCCACTCCTATACCACGTACACTACAAATGTCACTGTCCGGCGCGCGGGATATGTCATTGATAGCCAGTTCGCCGAAGGGGCGTTTACCGATCACAACCGTTGTCAGCGAGTTCTCACCTGAGGTGATAGCGGAGGGGGTTCTCAGAGAGATTGACAGAGGCGGTCAGGTATTCTTTGTGCACAATCGCGTGCAGACAATGCCGGCGGTGCGCAATTACCTGCGACGCCTTCTGCCACAGGTTTCTGTACTTGTGGCGCATGGCCAAATGCGTGAACGGGAACTTGAACGTGTGATGATGGAATTCGTCGAGAAAAAAGCGCAGATGCTACTCTGCACTTCAATCATTGAATCCGGTCTTGATATTCCCAATGTCAACACGATTATCCTCGACCGCGCCGACAGGTTTGGTATGGCGCAACTATACCAGCTACGTGGACGGGTCGGGCGCTCGTCGGAGCAGGCCTATGCCTATTTTCTGACACCGGGATACAGGCGCATGACCGAGGAGGCGCGCAGGCGCCTGAAGGCCATTGAGTCACATACTGAACTCGGGAGCGGTTTCGCGCTCGCAATGCGGGATTTGGAGATTCGCGGCGCAGGAAATATGCTGGGCGCCAGACAGTCCGGGTTCATTGATGAAATCGGGTTTGATATGTACACCAAACTTCTCGAAGAGGCAGTGGCTGAGTTGCGCGGGGATACATCGCAGAAACTACCGGAAGTGACATTGGAAACCGACGATGAACTCTACCTGCCGGTAGACTATATTGACATCAATCAGCACAAAGTAGACATCTATCGACGGCTGGCGCAGGCGAAGACCTTGACGCAAATCTGGAGAATCCGTGATGAAATCGTTGACCGCTATGGCCGTCCGCCCCAACCGGCGGAGAATCTGATAGAAGCGACGTCAATCAAAATACTGGCCGCAGAGCTGGGTGTGGAGAAGATTCGTCTCAAGTCCGGCAGGGTGATATTCGACTTTGAACCGTCAGCCCAACTCGGTCGGGCGCAGATTGAGCGTTTGCGGCAGGCGGTGGATGAGCACATGGAGTTTTCATTCTCCCCGAACGCCAGAATCGTTATTGACCATTCCGCTGTTCCGCAAGAAAGCCGTCTGTGTCATCTACGACATGAACTGGAAAAGGTCGGACATGATGATTAGTCTTCATTTGGGTCAAGTGTTCACAGGAGATAAAAATGTATACTGTGACAACTTCGTGACATCCGGCAGAATAGCAAAAGACACTATGTATTTGATTTACCGGTAATTCATTGCTGCAGAATTTGGGTTGACGGGGTATTTGAATTAAGAAAGACAAGCTACCAGAAGCGGGAGAACAAATGAGTCAGACGAACAACTTCAATCAAGCCATAATAGCAACATTGTTGGTGATAGCGTGCCTGAGCGCAGGAATCACGCGCGCCACTGATTCTCTTGCAGTGAGAAACAATCCCCGAAGTTTGATCTTTCCGGGTGAAAAACATTTTTCGAACATGCAACAATTGACATTCGGCGGTGAAAACGCCGAAGCGTATTTTTCCGCCGATGGCTCAGAATTGATTTTCCAGACAACCCGCGATGAGTTCAAGTGCGATGTCATATTCCGTATGTCTTCAGATGGTAGGAATCTCCGGCAGATTTCTTCGGGTAAGGGTGTGACTACCTGCTCGTACATCGCCCCGGACGGCAAATCGATCATCTATGCCTCAACACATCTCGGCGGCGACGATTGCCCGCCCAAGCCGGACTACAGTCGGGGCTATGTTTGGCCGGTGTACAAAGACTATGACATCTTCTCCGCCAATCCCGATGGCTCGAATCTGAAGCGCCTGACAAACACACCGGGCTATGACGCTGAATGTGTCTATTCACAGCAGGGCGATAAGATTCTGTTTACATCCGCTCGTGATGGTGACCTCGAGTTGTACACCATGAACCCTGACGGCTCTGAGCAGACCAGAATCACACACACTCCCGGCTATGACGGCGGCGCCTTCTTTTCCGCTGACGGTAAAAAAATAGTCTGGCGCGCGTCACGACCGACAGGGAAAGCCCTTGAGGATTATCAGGCGCTTCTGAAAGAAGGATTAATTCGTCCGAGCAAACTGGACATATATATATCTGACGCTGACGGCTCCAATGTTGAGCGACTCACCGACAATGGCAAGGCCAATTTCGGCCCGTACTGGCATCCCTCCGG
>CAZFAL010000158.1:0-6577 GCA_964516945.1 uncultured Ignavibacteriales bacterium | reverse complement strand
ACGTGGCAATCTCCCGGCTATGATTCGACGGGATTGCCGCGCTGGCGCTCGCAATGACTGCAATAAATGGCTTTTTCAACAAGCCCCTTGCCGGGGAATAAGAGTCGCGCTACTTCTCTTCCTTGCCCTGAAGCGGCACATCCTCACAGATGAAATGCTTGAGATTGACGTTTACTTTTTGCGGGTCAAGAAAGCGTTTGATATGAATATGTTCCTGCCCGGGAGCGGAAAGGTCCAACAATGTCACAGCGCTTCTGACTCCCTGCCTGTCACCGATTATCCGGACAACCGGGGCGCCTTGCGACTCCGGATTGTTCTTCTCGACTATCGCCATTTGGTCTGTGTTCAGCAGGACAAGCGAGCCGGCGGGGAAGAGACCGACGTTGTTGATAAACACCTTGAGAATCAGTCCGTCAAATTTGTTCCGCATACGATGCAGCATCCGACGCAACACCTCAATCGGGGGCACAGGATCATTGATGTAGACGCGGCCTGATGTCAACGCGTCGAACGTATCGGCAACGGTAATGATACGAGTGAACAAACCCAATTCCCGCGGTTTGACACGGCGCGGATAGCCGGTGTCATCAAGGTTGATATGATGCTCGAACGCCACCAATGCGGCGCGAATTATTTGCGTGTCAATTTTGAAGGATGTCAAGAGTGATTTGGCCCCGATTATCGGATGATTGCGCATATGCGCCCAGTCACTTTCATCGAATACGCCCGGTTTCTTCACGACTTCCGTCGGCAATTTAATTTTGCCGATATCATGGAACAAGGCCGCAAATCCGAGTTGACTCAATCGGTCCTTGTCGAATTTCAACCTGACACCGATAGAGAGCGAGTAAATGCAGACATTGACACTATGCGCAAATGTGTAATCATCAAAGTCCTTGATTGCTGTCATTTCTATCAATGCTGAATCATCTTCAATTACCTGATCCACCAACGAACGCACAACATTATGCGTCTCTTTGAGCTTTATTTCTCTGCCGGACAGGCAATTTGAAGTGATTTCGTTTACTGCGCGCAAGGATTTGAAAAACACTGTCCGCGCCTGACGACGCATTTGCAAACGACGCTGCTCATGCAGGCTACTGTCATCATTAACTTCCTCTGAACTATAGACCCTGAATCCCAGAACTTCTTTTTCCGCGAGCATAGAGCGCAGTCTGGCAACTGTGTGTTCGGATGTAGTCAAGTCTGTGAGAATCTCAAAGAATGTTACCAGTGAATCCGATTCAGGCATGTAGCGAATTTCTACGCCTCCAATGCCATGTTTCTGCCAGCATGAAATACCGTCGTCAATAGCGGATGTTCTTCTGGTCAGTTTACAGAGCGTTTCGTTGACAAAAAAGCGTCCTCCAATCAATTTGATAGTGACAGTCCCGCTTTCTGAAGTGATTTCCTCCGCTCGCTCCCAGAATTTCACTAATTGCGCTTTGAGAGTGTCATTATCTTTGCCGACAACTTGCAGAGTTTTGGGAATTCCGAAAAATAATTTCACAAGAGCCAGAGCGCTCCGTGTAAAGGATTGGGAGACTCCATGGGATTCTTCGTGAATAGTTTGATATTCGAATTGCACAGGAGCGTTCTTCATTTATCCTCGCTCCTCTCGATTTTTTGCTTGTTTCTCCAAGGCAGATTGAGCGAGAAGTTTGATTTCCTTACACCAGCTCCGGGAAAGATTTCTCAGAGCGCGTTCGGATTCATCTGACAGGTTAATTTGCAGGGCGAATATTGCGCGCTCACGGAATCTTTGATAGTGACTATGACCGATTATTTTCCAGTCCCCGCCAATCTTTGCTAATTTCTCGACTGCGTGGGATTGCCCTGCTTGAGAATATCCAACGAGCACACTTTGCCCCAGTGAATCGGGCAGGCGACCGGCGATGAGCTTGTCAAGCAGGGCTTCAAACAAGACAAACGATTCAGCGCCGGTTTGCGAAAGCGCAATCTTCACCGCCAATTGACTGACACCGGCGTCCTCATCTTCCAGCGCCGATAACAAAATCGAAGTGGCAAAGACGCTGTCATGCTTCTGGCAGCCATGCACAATTTCGATTCTCACACGCGGTTCGCTGTGTTGCATCGCCTTTTGCAAATGACGATGTGAACGGCTGGAATGGAAGTTGGAAAGAATGATAGCCGTGTTGCGCGCCACATACCAGCGTTTGTCATACAGTCCGCTGGCTATCAAGTCAATATGTTCTTCCTTCGCGGCTGAAAGAAACTCACACAGCGCCAGTCGATGCGCCTTGTGTTCAAGGCCTCCGAGCATTTCAATGAGTGTTGAGTATGCTGTCCAATCAAAGGCCGACAGGTAATGAGAAAAGTCAGCGGCGCTGATATCTTCGTCGGCATTCAGTATCTCACTGACCGCTCCGAGGCGTTCCCGGCTGGCTATTGAACTAAGCGCATCACTAACTTTCGCCTCCCAGTTCGGGGCGGTCTCGTGTAATTCGTGACGGCGTTGGACCAGCTTCTGCAGAATTGCCGTAGCCGGTTTTAGCGAGCCCTGCTCAATAAAATGTGAATGCGCCTTGATACAGGTCAGGACCGTGTCTGAGAAACCTGTGAGTAACTTGTCTTGTTCAAACAAGTCATTGATAATGTTGAGCAATTCATTGTCCGGGTTGAACAACGAATCTCTGGCGAGGGCCATCGCTGTAGCATGTGATTCTTTACTGTCCAGTTCATACACGCGCATCAATAACTCACGGGGATGAACTGATTCGTCTTCTTCAACAGCTTTGCGGGCGGATTCCGGCGTGTCGTCAGCTAAAGTCGTAACAAGGGCGTCGAACCTTGTTTTCTGCTCAGGAGATAGTCCGCCGGAGTATTCCGGGTCATCAAAACCTGCCGGGTCGTCAAAAGTGGACGTGTATGCTCTGCGAGCGTCTTCGTCTCCGGAGAGATACCCTGTCGGCGCTCCCTCGCCCTGATTGCTGAAAAACTCCCGCCGTAATTCACTGTCAAATTCCAGATAGGACAGGTCTTCGATAATTTCATACTGAAATCCGGCAATGCTTATTCCCCAGAGCGCCTCACCGAGTTCTATATCGCCTTCATCCTTAGTAATGACTCTCCGGAAAATCTCAAGTAATTCACGAGCGCTCTCGTCTGAAAACTCTTTGCTGAATACTAATTCACTGACACCGGAGTCATAGCACATTTTTGATAGTCTGTGACTGTCGCCAAAGACAGGTTCGACCGAGTTTCCCTCATAGAGAAATCCGTCATCGGCCAGCGTGAGTGGTAATTGTTCCTTCGTTTGCAGAAACTGACGGATTTCTTCTGAGAAGAGGGACACCGCTTTCGCACAGGATGGATTGCTCGGTGGGTAGAGGCAGACGATTTTCACCGCCTTTTGCAATAGCGCAACGATTGCAGTGACCTGATGCAGAATCGGCTCTGCGCTCTCTCTGCTTGTTTCCCGGATTGTTGTCGACATATGTCTTCTATGAAACGGTTTTTTTTGCGCTCGAACCCGTAATCTGTTTGCCGGACTCTCTGTTCACAGATTCTCTGTTCACAGATTGTCTGTTTGCAGATGCATAGTCTCTATGTCGGCTGAAATCAGAGGAGAGTTAGCGGATGAGACTAAATAAGATAATACTGTCCACGTTCCGTCAGCCCGCACGGGAGGCGCCCTGCGTGAGGTTACCGGAGTGAATTGGAGGGGTTTCGTTAAGCTGTTAATACACAGAGAGCTATGCCCCCGCGTCTGGCGCGTCCGGGCATAGCTCTTGAATCACAGCTCTTGAATTGAACCTGAGAGACGACTCGCTAAAGCAGTGAAATCCTGGCGCG
Organism: uncultured Ignavibacteriales bacterium; assembly: GCA_964516945.1. GTDB lineage: Bacteria > Zixibacteria > MSB-5A5 > GN15 > JACZUZ01 > JAJRPJ01. The sequence goes on along the minus strand of CAZFAL010000158.1, from coordinate 2,761 downwards.
CCCGCGTTTCACTTTGGAAGTCGCGTTACGCGTATCAAAAACCGCCTTGGAATTATCCACTATCCATTGATAGTCATAGTCAGTGTGATCGGTGAGAATCACACAACAATCGGCCTTCTGCGCCAGCGCTTTGGTCAACTTGTTCGATTTGTGGCTGGTGTTGTTCCAGGTGATTTCCGGCACATAGGGATCATTATAGATGATTTTTGCGCCTGCGTCCTCAAGCAATTTGATGACATCCAGCGCCGGCGATTCACGGACATCCTGGATGTCTCTCTTATAGGCCACACCGAGAATCAGGATCTTTGATTTCTTCAAGGCCTTGGAGAAGGTGTTGAGCATCCGCGCAACCCGGCTGACCACATATTCGGGCATACTGGTATTGACATCCCCGGCCAGCTCAATGAATCGGGCATAGTAATTGAGCGACTTCAGTTTCCATGACAAATAATGCGGGTCAATCGGAATACAATGTCCACCGAGTCCCGGACCCGGGTAGAAAGGCATAAAACCGAATGGCTTCGTCGCGGCGGCGTCAATGATTTCCCAGACACTCAGTCCCAGACGGTCGCACATCAGCGCCACTTCATTAACCAGACCGATATTCACCGAGCGGAACGTGTTTTCCAGCAACTTGACCATTTCGGCCGACTGAGTTGAAGACACCGGATGAACACCGGAAATGATTTGCTCATAGAACAGCTTCGCAATTCGTGTGCAATTCGGTGTTACTCCGCCGACAATACGCGGGGTGTTGAGAGTCGTGAATGTCTGATTGCCCGGATCAATTCTCTCCGGCGAAAAGGCCAGATAGAAATCCTTACCGGCCTTCAAACCGCTCTCTTCAAGTCTCGGCAGAATAATTTCGTCAGTTGTGCCCGGATAGGTCGTCGACTCAAGCACAATCAACATATCTTTGTGCATATAATCACGCACCCACTTGACCGCCGCGAGGATATAGCTGATATCCGGGTCCTTGGTTTTCGACAGCGGCGTCGGGACACAAATTGAGACTGTGTCAACATTGGCGATTTCTTTCGGATTGTCAGTTGCCTTCAATCTCCCGGCCTTGACTACTTCCTTAACCTGCTCACTGGAGATATCATCAATATCGGATTTACCGGAATTGATGAGCTTGACTTTGGGTTTCGAGATATCAAAGCCGGTGACAGTGAATCCGCGCTCGGCGAATTCAATCGCCAACGGCAGGCCGACATACCCGAGGCCAACAATGCCGATTCGCGCGGTTTTGTTCTTGATTTTTGCCGCCAGCTTGTCAGCCCCGGCGGATTTCTTTTTACCTGTGGATGTTTTCATTGTTGTCTTCACAGCCTGTATATCATTGTCAGAATCCGGATGGAGCGCAGTCTTGTGTCCAGTGTTTTCGACACTGATACGCTCTAACGTATTGCCCTGCCCCGGTGTTTTCTTCTTATCTTTTGCTTTCGCGGTCTTTGGTTTTGTGATTGTCGCTTCCATGACTTGCCCTTCTTGCCAACAAAGCAGAATTAACTCTTCCGTCAACCCCGCAATCGAAAGTTTTTCAACTCTGCTGAGAAATCTTCAACTCTTCAGCGAGGTCGACCTGTCCTGTCTGATTTTCTCGCGCCAGTAGCGCAGCGTATCAGCCAGGGTTTCCTGCAGTCTATATCGGGGAGCGTAGCCCAATTCTTTAATCGCCTTGCTGTTGTCACCGCGCAGGATGGGAATATCAGCGGGTCGCAGGCGTTTCGGATCAACCTGTGTCGCTATCTTTTTGCCGGAAAGTCGCACAAGCGTCTGCAACGCCGTTTCAATTTTGACAGCCCGCCCCGAACAAAGTTGATATACCTCTCCGGATTTGCCCTTTTGGGCCGCCAATGCGTAGCCGGCGACAATATCACGCACGTCGCTGAGATCGCGTTTGACTGACAAATCACCGACGCGCAATACCGGCTTTTTACCCAGCTCAATGATTTCGGCAATTTGCCTCGCAAAACCCGGCAGGGCGAACGTGTCGCTTTGGCGCGGTCCTGTGTGGTTGAATGGACGAACGATGGTTATTGGCAGTTGATAGCGATGGACATAGTACTGCGCCAGATTTTCCACAGCTACTTTGGAGATGCCGTAGGGTGAAATCGGCGCGAATGGCGTATCTTCGGTCAGGGTCTTGTTTTTCGGTGAAATAATGCCATAACTATCGGCAGAGCCAATGACAACAATCTTTGTGAGCCCCCGCCGGACTTTTTTGCCCAGCGTGGCTTCCAGTAAATTCAAAGTCCCGAGAAAATTGACCTCATAGGTCAGGCGCTCATGCTCAAACGATTGCCCGACCGAAGAGAAAGCGGCGAGGTGATAGATGGTCGTCGGTCGGATTTCCTCTACTATCTGGCGAACCTTCTGCTGATTGCGCAGGTCAAGACGGACAATGCGCAAGCGTCGTTTCAGATGTGCGACGTTCCCGGTCTGTTCTTTCGGAGCCAGTGAGCCATAGAGTTCATGACCCCGCTCAGCGAGAAGGTCAGCGAGATGTGACCCGGCGAAACCACCGGCGCCGGTAATCAGGACTGTGTTTGAATTGCTATTGATTGAATTACTCGAAGATTTTTTCATGAGATTGCATTTGTACACTTAAGAACAAGACTGCAGAACAAGACCGCAGAACAAGACCGCCGGTTGATTGAGAGGAATTAGTCGGGAACGCATTGCCGTGCGAGAGAATCGGGGCGAACTATTTCGGAAAGAACGGAATTCTCCGACTCAATCCGTTTTCGAAAGAAGC
>CAZFAL010000157.1:0-6595 GCA_964516945.1 uncultured Ignavibacteriales bacterium | reverse complement strand
GGTGATACACACTTGTTCTACGCCACCCGTTCCGGGGGCAAGCCGACACGTGTGACTCAGCGCCCGATGCATGTGCGGAGTTTTTCACTCAACGGCAAATGCAAGACCGCCGCAATCGTTATGTCTGATTTGAAGCGCACGCCGGAAATGTATACCCTGCCTGCGGTATATCATGGTGATGAACAACTCAATCAATGCACGTCAGTCAATGGCGCCACGCTCAAGCAAATCAATCTGGGGCGCACAACCGAAAAGTGGTTCACAAGCTTTGACGGCACACGAATTCAGGGCTGGCTGACATTGCCACCGAATTTCAACCCCAACAAACGCTATCCGGCGATACTTGAAGTTCATGGTGGACCGCGCGCACAGTATGGCAATACGTTTTTCCATGAGATGAATTATCTTGCGGCAAAGGGCTATGTCGTGTTTTACACCAACCCGCGCGGCGGTAATGGACGTGGAGAAACATTCGCTGCGGCAATCAACGGCGGCTGGGGGGATCTGGATTACAAAGACGTCATGGCCGCGACTGACTATCTCGCTGATCTACCCTATGTCAATCAGAACAAGCTCGGCATCACCGGCGGCTCCTATGGCGGCTATATGACAAACTGGGTGATTGGCCACACCACCCGTTTCAAAGCGGCGGTGACCCAACGCTCGGTGGTGGATTTGTTCAGTTTTGTCGGCTCATCTGATATTGGCTACGAAGTCTATCGTGAATTCGACGGCCAGCCCTGGGAAAATCCGGAGAATTATCGCAAGTGTTCACCGATTACCTATCTGGGTAAAAATGTCAAAACTCCGGTGTTGATAATTCACAGCGAAAAAGATTTGCGTTGTCATATTGAACAGGCCGAGCAAATGTTTGTAAAACTCAAGTGGTTGGGGAAAACTGTTGAAATGGTTCGTTTTCCGAGTGAGCCGCATGGGCTCTCACGTCACGGTCGTCCGGACAGACGTGTGGCGCGTTTGCAATGGATTGCAAAATGGTTTGACAAATATCTAAAGTAACTGAACTCTATAAACTCTTGCAATGGAGATGTATGTGAAAGAGCAACACTCAAACATTAGCTTTCGTTGGAAAGCGTTGGCAACACCGCTTCTACTCTGGGGCGCCCTGGTCATGGTTGGCTACGCCCATGGTGGTAAACACGACGGCGATGAGCCGCTATCACCCGTCACTGACACAACCGGCAAAACTGATGAAACGATAGCAATGTTCAGCGCCTCGCTTGACAGCGCCTATGCGGCAGTCGGCGCAACATACAGTACTGTCGAACCGATTCTGAAGAATAGTTGCTATGACTGCCACAGCTCGCAGACTGATTATCCCTGGTATCATGCGATTCCGGGTATCAAGCAGATGATTGATGATGATATCAAAGAAGCCAGTGAGCACATGGACTTGACCAACGGCTTCCCCTTTGGTGGACATCACGGGCAATTGGAAAGTTTGCATGGGATTGAAGAGGAAGTTTCGAAGGGTGAAATGCCGTTATTCTCCTATCGCATGATGCATTGGGGATCGAAGATTGAAGGCGATACGCAACGCAAACTGTTTGAATGGATAGAGCAGAGCGAGCAAACAATCAAAGAAGTCTATGCGCGTTACCAGATGCCATTGCCGAAGATGGACGACGATGATGAGGGCGGAGATAGTGATCATGACGCAGACCACGCTGAAGACCATGATGATGACCACGATCACGGCGCAGATGAAGACGGTGAATAGCCGTATATGAGTGACAGTTCAGGAAACGAAACATCGCCTGAGGCGCCGTTGGTGGAGATTTACACTGACGGCGCCTGCAGTGGGAATCCCGGTCCCGGCGGCTGGGCGGCGGCTCTGCGCTCAGGGTCTAAGCGTGACACAATAAGCGGCGGCGCCAAACAGACAACCAACAACCGCATGGAGCTGACCGCCGCAATTGAGGCGCTGAAGAAACTCAAACGCCCCTGCCGGGTGACATTGTATACTGACTCCACCTATGTCAAGAATGGCATCCAATGCTGGATTCACAACTGGAAGAAAAACGGCTGGAAAACCGCCGCAAAAAAACCGGTGCTGAATGCCGAGTTATGGCGCGAACTCGAAGAAGTCGCCGCAAAACATCAGGTCCAATGGAAATGGGTCAAAGGCCACGCCGGTGACGAAATGAACGAACTGGTGGACACACTGGCTGTGGCGGAGTTGGAGAAGTATCGGTGAGGCCAACCGACCAACAACTCGCATTCATCAGCAAACGCAAGACGCTTCTACGGCTCTGGCGCTTTGTGGGGCCGTTTATGCTCGCGGGTGTGATAGTCTTTGCCGGATTTATCTGGTTTCAGTCTCCCCTGCTGATAAATCCCGCAGAAATAATCGGCCGCATCCAATCCGGCGCTGGCGAGAGCACAACATTGGAAACGATGGCCACATTATTGCCCGTGATGGTGATTATCATTGTCGTTCTCATGCTGGCGCTGATTGGCGTGATGTATGCGGCATTCGCCAATGAGAAGAAATATATCGCGCTGATGGAAGACGGCGGAGCGGACAACAACAGAGCCGCAAACAACACAGAGCATCAATAGTAAGTCCCCCCCCTGCGTCCTTCAATGCTGACACCATCCCTCTGTCCCCGCCAAAGCGCTTCACTACGAGAGTTGCTTTTTTTTGAACATTTTGCATTTTTTCTGAAACCCTGTACCTGCATACATACTGTATCCGTTATCGTGGAGCGTCGATACCGATATAAGTACGGCGCAGAATGACAGTCATAAATCCCGTTTCAGTGGAGGTTGCAATGCTCAAAAAAGTGTTTTCTGTAATACCCGGTTTCATTGCCGCAGTCCTGCCAAATGCAACCTGTCCGGCGTGCTGGCCGGTGTACGCCGGTGTGCTTTCCTCTCTGGGGCTTGGATTTCTGATGCAGGGAAACTATTTCTTTCTCGTCGTGGGGACCTTGCTAGCGGTTTCGCTCTTCAGTCTCTTCTACAAAGCGTCGTCAAGAAGGGGCTATACACCGTTTGTCATCGGTAGCGTCGCCTCTCTCGGTGTAATTGTGGGCAGACTTGCTAACTGGCCGGAAACGACTTTCTATCTCTTTGCGGCGCTTCTCGTGTTGGCCTCCGTCTGGAATAACTGGCCACAGAGAAAACCAGCTGACGGAGCATCGCCGCAAGCCAACAGCCCATGTCCAAACTGTGGTTCTCAGCCATCTCGGGGGTAATACATGAAAACAGACAGAATCATACGCATCGGACTGATCTTCACAATACTCTTTACGTTCGGAAGTACCTCTCAAAGCGCCTACGCGAAGAAAAACGCCGACCGGGAGCTGTTGCTCACCAGATTCAGTGTAGCGGGGATGACGTGCGGGACTTGCGCGAATTCGGCGACAAAAGAGCTTCTCAAAATCTCAGGAGTCCGTGAGGCCAAAGTAGACTTTGACACAAAGCAGGCGACAGTCAAGTCCGATACCGCCGTGACGGAGGCCGCTATCAGAGAGGCGCTTGGTCGGCTCGGCTTTGAGGCGCGATTTGCTGATGATACGCCGGTAGAGCCGCCTTTGTCTGATGAGGAACGAGCGCAACTTGATATCAAGGCGGCTTCGCACGGTGAAGCGTTCAAGACGCCGGAGTTCCTGGCTCCGGGGAAATACACTATCTTTGATTTCTTTGCCGAATGGTGTGGCCCATGCCATTTGCTGACACCAAAACTCGAACGACTTGTTCAGAAGCGCCGGAACATTGCCTTGCGCAAAGTGGACATTGTCAGTTGGAAATCCGACGCGGCGAAACAGGCCACAAAAGACTTCAAAATGCCCGGCCTGCCTTATGTGCGAGTCTATGGCCCGGACGGGAAGTTCATTGGCGCTGTCAGTGGCAACCACTTCGATAAGGTTCAGGCCCTGCTCGACACGGATTCTTCGATGGTGACCGCCAAATGAAGAACACAACCGGCGCCATTCGACACAGACTGCTTGGGATTGTCGGCTTCATTGCATTACTGGGTTTCATGCAAACCGCCGAGGCCCAATGAGCCGGCTGAGCTAACCCCTCACTCTCCGGTGGAGAGTTTTCAGCAGGAGCTTCACAATTTGACCGGCCGCTGTTACGGGGCAGTTTTCGGCTGGACTTTACTTCCCAGTTCAGACCGCTGACACGATTGGTTTTCGGGCATGACTATGTTTCTTTCGCCGAGTTGAGCAAACGCAGTCCGGAGGCGGCGGAACATGGCAACGCAGACTTCTACATTGCCCAGAGCAACGCCATCGGCCGCTACGCTGTCAGCGATAACACAGAAGTCGCGATTGATGTGTCTGTCAAGGCGCTGACACTGCGCGTTGATGAAAACGACGAGCATCACCGTGACGAGACAGTCACAGGTATAGGTGACATTCGACTGACAATGAAAAGCTTTGTTGTCTTCAATCACACTCTGCAGCTTGCCGGTATTATCGGTGTGAGTCTCCCGACCGGGAAACTGAATTCTGTGACTGCGGCATCTTACCTTGGTCACGAAGAGGCCGCAGCAATCGGCGCCACTGTTCCAAAACATAGCCATATACAACTTGGCAGTGGAACACTTGACCCAATTATCGGAGCAGAAGCTCTGGTTCGTCTGAACAGCCGCTGGATGTTGTTTGGCAATGGAACTGTCACGGCTCCCTTCTATGCCAACAAGTATGACTACCGCACGTCAGCTATCGGCTCACTCACGATGGGCGCCGCACGGCGACAGTTTAACGGCGCGTTAATCCCGTCGTTTTCGGTCGAATTGTTTTATTCCGGCAGAGACAAGTTTGATGGACCCGATATCGTGGGTGACAGTGGGGTCTTTGACGGTAACTTCTGGGTTCCCAACACCGGTCGGTTTGAAACGTCTGTCAAACCCGGTGTGGTAATTCGTTTGAAGCAACGCCTGACGCTCACTATGCAGATGAGAGTTCCGGTCTACACAAGAATCCGCGAAGACGCAGAGAATGGTGACATACAACTCACTGAGCCGGTGTCGGTATTTTCCGCGCTTTCGCTCGGCCTTTAATTACACGACATGACTTCCGCACCCACCAAAGCCCTCTTCCTCGAACCATTTGCCTGCTTGTCACACATGGCGCTGGTGGATGTGTTACAGGAGCTATTTCATGAGTGGGACTGGACTGTTCATACACTGCCGGACCGGCAGTGGAAATGGCGCAGTCGCTTGTCCGGACTGCAGTTTTCTCAAATGATTGATACTGCTGAGCGGTATGATCTTGTTCTAACCGGCTCATTGACACCATTAACTGAACTTCTGGCGCTGGCGCCGCAATTGCAGTCGGCGCATAAGATCGTCTATTTCCATGAGAATCAGTTTCATTATCCGTTCCGCACCGAGATAACAGACTCTGAAAAGCAGATCATGTACAACAGTGTCACTACGGCGCTGGCGGCTGACTCGGCGCTGTTCAATAGTGAGTTTAATCGCGGGACATTCCTGACAGGCGCTGAACGGTTCCTGAATCAGCTACCCGTGAAACTGGACACGCCGCGTGTCATGGCTGACCTCACAACCAAGTCTGCGGTCTTCCCTATTCCGCTGGCGCTTGAGCCGGATGTGTCACAACCGCGCAATAATCCGCCGGTGATTCTCTGGAATCATCGCTGGGAGCATGACAAACAACCGGAATTATTTTTCGAGGCGCTGTTTCAACTCGCTGAGAGCGGGTCAGCGTTCCGGCTGATTGTCGCCGGTGAGGAGTTTGACCGCACACCGGAGATATTTCAAACAGCAAGGAATGCACTCGCCACGCAGATTATTCATTTCGGATTTGCCAAGTCGCGTGATGAATATCAGGCCCTTCTCGCACAGACGGACATTGTTGTCTCAACCGCCGCGCAGGAGTTTTATGGCCTGTCTGTACTCGAAGCAGTGGCGCATGGCGCTATCCCGGTTGTGCCGGATGCGCTCTCATATCAGGAGTTATTTCCAGAAGAATTCCGATATCCAACCAGCGCGTCACAATCATTCACCAAAGCGCTACAGAAACGAATCCGTCAGGGCTGTGACAACAATCTGCCGGACAGAAAAGAAATCGCGGCGCTAGTGGCGGGTAATTTAATGTGTGGAAATGCAGAGCGCTGGCGCGCAAGGTTTTTGGAGGTTGGTCAAGTCCCCGTTTTTGGGGCTTGACCAGTTCACATTCAAGACACCTTAACGAATTCGGTCGTAGTGGCCGGGCTTGCCCGGCCTTGTCAGCACATGGCAATATCCCCACGGAATCAACCAAGGCGCCCCAAGGGACGCCACTACGGCTACATTTACCATGTCGCTTGACATGTCGCTGCTACTCTTCGCTCGCAATGACTGTTGTTGACAAGCGCGCCTCTCCTCAACTCTCGCGCATGCCTATGTATTTTGCCAGCTCTACCAAACGGTGTGTAGGGAAGGAGCAGGAGTCGAGCGCTTCTACCGCTTCTTCAATCAGGGTGTTGGCGATGCGGTGGGATTCCGCCAGGCCGACTGCCGCCGGGTACGTTGCTTTTTCGTTTTTCTCATCGGAGCCGACTTCTTTGCCGAGCTTTTGCTGGTCACCTTCAATATCGAGGATGTCATCGACAATCT
>CAZFAL010000156.1:0-6637 GCA_964516945.1 uncultured Ignavibacteriales bacterium | reverse complement strand
TTGGCGCCTATGGAAAGTATTTTACCGGCCTGGATTCGAAAGTGTCACCCTATTTGCGCGTTCAGGGTGGTCTGACAATCCCGAATTTTTCCGCTCCACTTGAACAGACGCCCGGTGAAGCCTTCCGTGAAAGTGAGTTCAGCGCCGGTTTTGACGGTCTCATCGGTCTTGGAGCCAGAATCTCCACCAGCGACTGGGGCGGTATTTTCCTTGAAGCGGCGTATCGATATACCAAGGCGAGCGGAAATACATCGAGCTTTGGCAATGAGCGATTAGTCCTGCCTGCGGATGTCACGCATATTCAGTTGACCGCTGGAATCGGTTTCGATTTTGGTCCCAAGCAATAGCGTTGAGAGAGTTTAGTGTGAGGGGAGCGGTGATGCGAGGATAGTTCGCTCTCGTTCATTCGAATACCAAAGCGACATATCCCCGGCGAACTATTCCATCCTATGGAATAGTTCGCCGGGGATTTTTTGTTGGCGTCCTGCCTGACGTTCGTTTGTTAGTTTCGCTCATGACGTTTGATTGTGTATAATCCGGTATGGCCAGTAAGGGAAAACGCGCATCCACCCAGCTTTTGATAGTCGATGATGAGTCATCGCAACGCGAGCTTGTCGCCGGCTATTTTGCCAAGAGAGGCTTCAATGTCTCGCAGGCCGGCTCGGGCGCCGAGGCGCTGGCCCTGTTTGCTTCATTTCGCGCTCCGGTGGCCTGTGTCGATATGAAAATGCCCGGGATGAGCGGCATTGAGCTAATCGGAAAACTACTCGAAGTCGAACCCACGACACAAATCATTGTGCTGACTGCCTTCGGCACTGTTGAAACTGCTGTTGCGGCGATGCGCGCCGGAGCCTTTCACTATCAGACCAAGCCTGTCGACCTTCAGGAGCTCACGGTCAATATCGAAAAGGCTCTTGAGCAGTATCACATCCTGCGCGAGGCCGGCAGGACAAAGCTGGCGCTACGAGAATCGCTCGGGAGCTCTGAGATTATCGGGTCTTCGTCAGCAATCCAAAAAGTCCGCGAGCTGATAGCCGTGGCCGGGCCGTCAGAAAGTTCAGTCTTGATAACCGGCCCTTCAGGAAGCGGCAAGGAGCTCATTGCGCGCGCAATCCATCAAAGCTCCCCACGCTCGGAGGAGCGGTTTGTGGCTGTGAATTGCGGCGCGTTTCCCGAATCGTTACTGGAAGCTGAATTGTTCGGCCATGAAAAGGGCGCTTTCACCGGCGCCGAGCGCAAGAAAGTCGGACGCTTTGAATTAGCGGACCATGGCACATTGTTTCTTGATGAGATAGGTGAGGCGCCCTTGACATTGCAGGTCAAACTCCTGCGCTCTCTTGAAACGCGACAAATCGAACCGCTGGGCTCTGAGAGTTCGATAGAAGTGGATTTTCGCCTGATTGCGGCAACCAACAAAGACTTGGAGCAGGCAGTGGCTGACGGCTCATTCCGCGAAGATCTGTTTTATCGTCTGAATGTCATTCGAGTCGCGGCGCCGTCATTGGCGGACCGGCCGACTGACATCGCCGAATTAGCGCAAATCTTCCTGCAGCGCTTCGCGGCGCGTTCAGGTCGGGGTGATGTCTCATTCACAGATGACGCGCTGAAGGCCCTGCAGGCATACACCTGGCCGGGGAATGTGCGCGAACTGCAAAATATGATAGAGCGGGCGCTGATTCTTACGCCCGGAAACATCATTGACGCAACTGCATTTGCAGGCCTGTCCACTTCTCTCGGCTCGACAAACAAACCTGCAAAAACGCTGGCCGAGATGGAAAGTCGGCATATCAGAGCCGCCCTGCGGGAGCACAACTGGAGCATCGGTGTCACTGCCGAGGCGCTGGGTATTCATCGCAACACACTCACCCAGAAAGTCAAAGACTACGAAATCAAACGCGAATCCTGAGCCTGCGGTGGGCTGTAGTTTCCTGCGAAATCTCAGCGAAATGCCTGCGAATTCCCGTTTGCTCTTGAGATTTCTGCACTGATACAGTGCGCGGGAATCTCTCCGGCGCCCGATAATCGGGCATAATCAGCCGGTTGAACCGGCGTCGCGCTCCCTGGTGTCAGCGTAAATAGTTGCAGTGTAGGATGTTATAGTGGCGTCGTTCGTCTTGGCGCCCTTTTGGCATACTGTAACTACGGACGCCAGCCTATGCGGGTCCGGAAATGAAAGAATGAAAGAGAAGATTTGAATCGACATTTGCAAAAGTTTATAGAAGAAAAACGCTCAGCAGTTGACGAAATTGCTTTTTCGCAGAGGGTGTTGAAATCAAGACGCCTGAAGTGTTCGAGAAGCAAAACAAGGACAACAAATTTCGTGAACAAATTCTGTAAGGATGGAGACAGAGCGATGAACACACAGCACACAAGAGATGATGGGATGAGCATAGACAACGGAAAGACAAGGAAGGCAAAAGCGACATTCACCGCCTTCGCCGCGCTTCTGATAGCGCTCACGGGTTTCAGTTTTGTCACAAGCTGCAATGATAAAGTTGTGGCTTTTGATGATCCGCCACCGGCGCCGCAGGGGGTGTTCACCGTTCGCGGTGATGACACAGTCTTTGTGTTCTGGCTCCCTGTTCAAGCAAGTGATTTTGACCATTATAATGTCTATAGCGCACTCGACTCCAGCAATGGCACGGTGTTCGACTTAATCGGCACATCCACCGACGAGAGCTTCGTTGACGCCGATGTCGTCAATGGCACACGCTACTACTACGCAATTACGGCCGTCGATATCGCCGGCAATGAGTCACTCGAATCCGCTGAATATGGCGGCGCGACTCCGCGTTTCCAGGGAACGGTGACATTGCTCACCAATGACGTCGATACGACAGGCTCCGGTTTTGATTTTGCAACTGAAGCAACTGTTCCGTTCAACAGCCCGCTCGCGGATTTCTGGATTGACCGTGATGGCTCTGGAATCCTCTACATCAATGCTGATTCAATCGCTGATCCGAACCTCGGTGATGTGCAGGATATGGGATTCACTACCAGTCTCGATGAAATCGGTCGCGCGCCGCAGGACGGCTGGTCAGCGCTGGGTTACACCGAATTAATAGAAGGGCATACCTACATTATCTGGACCGAAGATGACCGCTACGCCAAAGTGCGTGTCGTTATCATGGGTCCCTCATTCGCCCGTCTTGATTACGCATATCAGTCCGGTACCGATTCCTTTGGCAACGGTGAGCCGGAATTAGTGTCGCCGAATAGCGGCGACAATACAGACGCAACCGCCTCCGATCGCTCAACAGGAGCGCATCGCACAGACCACAACATCCGGCTGAAAACGCCGAAAGTGAGCGCTGTCCAATAGGCGGACACTAACGCAAGGGCGGCGACAGTGAATCGAGAGGTTCTCTGTCGACCGTCAGGAAAGAGAGGCATCATCATGTTGACATTAAACCACAATCCGAACCAGGCGCCGAAACGCTTCAGCGCAACTGTAACTATCTGGCGCATATTGCCGCTGGTGATACTGACGCTTTTCATCAGCTCTCTCGCTACATCTGTTGCCGTAGCCCAGTCCGGTTTGATGCGTCTCGAGCATGATGATGACAACTACAGCAATGATGATCATGACTTCTATCGTGGCGGGTTTATTGAGCAGGACCCGACACTCGATGTCGAAATCTGGACAGACAATGAATCCGGCAAATACTATGTCGGTGATGATGTCAAGATTTACTTTCGCACGAACCGTGACGCCTATGTCGCAGTCTACAACATCGACACTGACGGCCGGGTGAATTTGATTTATCCGTTTGACGAACATGACAGTCCATATATTGAGGGTGGACGTATCTATCGTATCCCGGGTCCGGATGCAGACTATGACTTACTGGTCAATGGTCCTGCCGGTACCGAGAATATCCAAATTGTCGCCTCGCGCAGGCCGTTCCCGATACCGAACTGGTATGAGGGCTCAGGATTAGTTGCGGACCGTGACAGATACGAGTTCATGGACTACATCAACAACACCTATTTCGGTTGCAGAAGCGGCTGTCCGCGCGCAATTGACAATGTCTCCTATGTTGTCAAGGACTGGGACAATTACTATTACCGTCCGGTGTATTATGACCCGTGGCCGGTGTGGGGCTCCTATGGCGGACTCTATGTTGACTATTACTGGGGTTCATCGATTTATGTCGACGGGTATTATTATGGCATCGCGCCACTGTATTTGCCGCGTCTTGGATATGGGTACCATGTTGTATCTGTGTATGACAGCTACGGATATGGTTGGGAGAACAGTATTAACATCAATGGCTCCGCCGCGATTCACCTTGACAATTCAATCATCCGCACTACAGCCGGTATGAATTCACGGTTCCGTTCGGTGCGACGGTCAGGGTATCGAAATCCGGTGCGCAATGGCTATGCCGGTGTGAAAATCACCTCCAAGTTCCGTCCACGAACTACGGTGCGCAAGACCACAACTCGCACGGTGACAACACGCAATGGTACAGTCACGCGCACAAAGACCCAAAAAACCGGAAGTGTCGTGCGTGGGTTCAATTACAAGAAGAATGATCGCGGAACTGTGACAACCAGAAAAACGACCACAGCGCGCAAAACCACAACCAGATCCTCCGGCAAGTCGGCCGGCGGTGGCAAACGCCTGACGGCCTATAAGAGCGCTCCGGAGCGTGGCGGCAAAGCGCGCGCGCTCAGGTCTAACGGCTCAGCCGCTTCCGGGAGAAACGGAAGCGCTTCGGTCAGGAAATCAGGCAAGCGTTCCGGTTCGAGTTCGTCACGAGCGACGCGTTCCGGTAGTTCGTCATCCCGCGGTGGCGCCAAAGCGTTGCGCTCACGACCGAAAAAATCCGGCTCATCGAGTCGGAGAAGTTCGGCGAAGAAATCCAGGTCCAGGTCCGGCGGCTCAAAGTCATCAGTTGGCTCAAGACGTTCGTCAGGCCGCTCAGGCCGCTCAGGCGCCTCGGCTCGTGGCGCCCGCTCCGGCGGGTCACGTGGAGGCGGACGGTCTGCCGGTCATTCAGGCGGTTCCCGTCGTGGAGGACACAAGCGCTAAGCCAAGCTCGCAGTCACGTAGGTCGAAACCCTTGTGGTCTCGACAGTCAGGTAGATCGAAACCCTCGCGGTTTCGACGGCATAGCTCAGATAGAATCGTAGGTCAAGTCCCCGCTTTTGGGACTTGACAGGAGCGCTTGAAAAAAAGAGAGAATTCAGGAGAACAGTCACATGTTCACAACAGAGAGAATAATAAAACCAGGCGACAAGGCGCAAACCGGAACTCATTCAGGGCATGGGTTCCGGCGCCTTGTTGTTTGTTTGATGATTGCGGCGTTTGCGGTGTTTTCGTTCAGCGCTCCGGTCGGCGCCGTTCAGAAAAAGAAAAAGGCCAAAGCCAAATCCAGCGCCGTCCAACGCAAATCGACCAAAAAAGCAACAGCCAAACGCAGCGCCAACAGTCGCACAACAAAACGCAAAACAGCGCCGCGCAAGACAACATCGCGCAGAACAACCACGAAAAAATCTGCGGCGCCTTCGCGCGCCGGGCGTTATCATAATTTCATCGACAATGACCACAACGGCATCGACGACCGCGCCCAGCGCTCCGTCAACAAACTCGGCAAGTCCGGCAAACGTGGCAAAGCCGCGAAAAAAGCCATCAAGAGAAACACCGTTCACAAGCGCACAACAGCAAAGAAAAAGTCGACCGCCAGGAAAGTAACCGCGAAGAAATCAACAACCACAAAGAAAAAGTCCAAAGCCAAAAAGTCCCGCAATTACAAGAAGAAGCCGCGGTGATGTAGGCGCATATGATGTAGTTGACTTGTTCGCCCGTAGGGGCACAGCGCGCTGTGCCCACCCATGAGTCAAGACAAATCTCTCAACCCGTAGGGGCGTCCGTTTCGGCGCCCTTGTTTGGTTGGGCAGAGTCTATAATTCAAGACAAGGCGGGGAAACCCCGCCCCTACGGTTCAAACATTGTGCTCGAACATTGCAGCTCAGCGTATACAATGCCTATTATTGTCATTCTGAGCGAAGCGAAGAATCTGACTCGCAGAAGATAATGTCTTGAGGGACAAACATGCTTGCCAGAGGGGCGTCCGTTTCGGCGCCCTTGTTTGATCATACAGAATCTGTTCGCTGATAATACGCTGTAACGAATTCAGTCGTAGTGGCCGGGCTTGCCCGGCCTTGTCTGCAAATGCTAACTGCCCCTCGTAATCCACCAAGGCGCCCCAAGGGACGCCACTACGCTTGAATCAGACACGATTGAATCAAGATGAGTTGCATGAACAATAAGAGTAGAGCAGGAGCCCTGTGCTCCTGCTGTGTTTGTTGTGGGCTAACCGCTTCGAATCGTGACATGCGTCCTTGACCAAACCTGTCGGGAGCGCGGGGCTCCCAACCTACTCAATTCTTGCAGGCGCCCGATAACCGTCGCCTATGACCCGGTCGTGCCACACACCGGCGCAGGGCCGCCGCTGAAGATTCGTGCGATGCCGTAGGTCACGTCAGCGATATTGAACGCATTGTCGCCATTGCTGTCACCGGCGTCCTGACAGGGCGCAGGCGGTCCACCGGAGAAAATCCGCGCGATGCCGAATGTCACATCGGCGATATTAAACTGGTCATCACCGGTAAAATCCCCCGCGACCGT
>CAZFAL010000155.1:0-6724 GCA_964516945.1 uncultured Ignavibacteriales bacterium | reverse complement strand
CGGGGCATTGCGTAATTCGACGGTTGGTGACCTATCTGGCCGCGCATACGTTTACTCGGGGCAAAATGGGACGCTACTGTATACATTTACCGGAGTTGACCGAGTTCAGTTTGGTAATTCTGTTTCCGGAGCCGGTGATGTAAACGGCGATGGGTATGCAGATCTGGCGGTTGGCGCCAGAGAGTTTGGCGCTGGTCGGGTTTTTGTCTATTCAGGAAAGACTGGAGCGGTACTGTATACATTTGTGGGAGAAGCTACGCTCGACAGATTCGGTGCGTCAGTGTCCAGCGCCGGTGATGTGAATAACGATGGTTCACCCGATTTGTTCATCGGAGCTCCCTGGAATCAGGCGAAGGGCGTCCTTACAGGCCGAGCATATGTCTATTCCGGATTTAATGGTGAATTAATGTATGTCTTCACTGGCGAAGCGCAGGGTGATGCTTTTGGTTCGTCTGTCAGCGGCGCCGGGGATGTCAATGGTGATGGATTCGACGACTTGGTTGTCGGCGCCCACGCAAACGATGCGGGAGGAGCAGATGCCGGCCGAGTGTATGTCTATTCAGGCTCAGATGGGACATTGTTGCACACCTTTACCGGTGAAGCAAATTTCGATAGCTTTGGCGGGGCAGTTTCAAGCGGCGGCGACACAGACAAGGACGGATTTGCAGAGTTGTTGATCGGCGCCCCCACGAGTAACGCCGGCGGGTTTAACTCGGGTCGGGCATACGTCTACTTGCGCTCTCCCTCCAGTTGTTGCAATTTGCCAGGTGACGCCAATCATGACTCTTCCACCAATATCGCAGACGTCACATTCCTTCTCGGCAGAATCTTCTCTGCAGGTCCTTTGCCGGTCTGCGCAAATGAAGCTGATGCTAACGGTGATAATTCTGTCAATATCGCAGATGTGACATCGTTGATAGCCCACATTTTCTCCGGTGGTGTGGCGCCGGTTTGCGGCACGACCGGCGCGTAAGAGCGCGTCGCTCCAAATTTGGGACCTGCTCATGACAGTTCTCGCTTTTTCATGTCACCGAAACGTCAGATTCCTGTTGCGGCGCCTCTTCATATTTGTCAAGTGGGAGCACATTTCAAGGAGCAGGGCTGACAGCATCGTCGAACAAGTTCCACCGCAGGCGGGTGAGGCGCCCGGTGATTGTGACTATACCGCTTTCGTAGCCAAAGTGTACGCTTAGGTACAATCAGCTCTCCAACTTGGTTCCGTTTCCTTGCGCGCATCCTGCAACTTATTGCGACACTGAGAGATATGGAATCGCTTCGTATTCGGCGCTCGATTTGATACTCTATTATAGAGTCAGCGTGTGTGATTGACATCCATGCACAGGTCACAAGAGACAAGAACAACTGTGCTTGCAATGCTCGCAACAAGAAACATAGTTCCGAATACGTAGCCAGCGCTCCGATAACAGGACTGCAGTTCAATGTAGTCATCCTTTCGGACAGGACTTAAGTATCTCAATGAAAGATGAATTGCCCACAGCCCACATGTTTCGCTGTAGCTTCTATCCTTATCAGGAGGTTTTTTTCATGTTTCACAACTCCAGAATTTGCATTGCATTTGAAATAATAACATGTGCGGTCATAGCTCTCAATTTGAGCGCTCTGTACTCGGACGCCGCTGAATCACTTCAGCGTCAAGACATGATTTCCACTGTCGCTAAGGGAATCATTCCTGTGCCTGATTCAATGCTACCGGTTCTTTCCGTGGCTCCACGAGGAGTCGCCGTGATTGACACAATCAACGTGGAAGTTGACTTCATGCAAGGCGCCGGACATATTCACACACTCCATCAGTGGGACATTGATGTTTTAACGCAAATGTTCGCCTGCCATGGCATTGTTCTCAATATCGAAATCAGTGACACAATCCCTGAAGTCGATTCCGTCAACATTGCTGACTTAGTGCAGATATATCAGCCGACATATAGCAATCATTACAATCAACGCGGGTGGCATTACTGCCTGGTCGTTCATCGCATCAATGGGGGCTTTCTTGGTGGCGCCACTATGCTGGGTTCGGCATTTATGGTTGTGTCAGGCGAGTTCCCCCCGGACACCTGGTCACGCAGGAGACAGCGCCTATTTGTCCATGAACTCGGACATAACCTCGGATTGACACATGCAGGCGCTCAAGACGAGTCAATAGTTGGTAAGTACAAACCAAACTATCCCAGTGTTATGTCATACCGCTACCTATACGCCGCCGATGGCATACGCTCGTATTTCGTACAGAACTCCTACGCGGATTCCTGTGTGCCCTTGAAACAACTTGACTATTCAAATGGGTTGTTACCAGCTCTTGACGAAAACGCGCTCGACGAGTCGGTTGGCGTTGGTTTTCTACCTATTGACTGGAATTGCAATGGAGTTATTGACGTACTACCAGTGACACAGGATGTATCAGATTCGAGTAGTGGCCCCACGCTTGGATGTCATCAGAGTCCAACAGCTACCTATGACACGCTCACTGACTATGACGACTGGAGCAACTTGGTGGATATGACATACGCTGCAAACGGGGCGCGTTTGGGGCAGATGCCGACGGTGTCATGTATGTTGGATGAATCGGCATTGATGTCACAAACAGCGAGCTACCGGGTGGCGCAGGTGGTAGTGGACTCCGGCTCAATTGAACAATGTATTTCACCTATATGTAATCGTTGTTCACAAAATCAGGGCGCTTGTTGCTGTGACACCCCGGGCGATTCCAACAGCGACGGCGCATTCAACATCAGTGACATAACATTCAACATTGCCCGAATTTTTAGTGGCGGCCCGGCTCCACTTTGTCAAGACGCCGCCGACAGCAATGGTGACAACAGCTTCAACATCGCAGATGTGACATTCGGTATTGCCCGCATTTTCAGTGGCGGACCGGCGCCGGTTTGTGGAACTACTGGCATATAGTCGGCGCCTCAATGCTCAACCCGTCTTTTGCGGCGATGTGCGGTGTTGCCGAATTCACGGATGTTGAAAGTGGCCAGCAGGAGGTTTTCGTCAACTTTGCGCGACGGGATTTTCGATGACTTGATGATTTCACGCAGTTTCTTGACCTTCTTTGCCTCAGATTTGGTCATTTTTTCATAGCGTTTCTGATTTAACATAGCCGATTCCTCCTTGTCGCTCTGCTACTAATGCGCATTTGTCCCTGGTGGGAAGACTCCGGATTGATACGCGCTCCATCCTGTTGTGGTGAGTTACGTTTGATTTTTTGACAGACGGCCGCCATTGAGCCATTTGCCCGCTAACGTCACAACTTACCTTCGTGACGGTGTATGTCAAGAGAAGCGCTGTTGCGGAGTGATAGGACGAAGCGGAGACAGTACATGCTGATATGTCTCCCTGATTGCATTGGTGAGACATTGATGTTTTCTTGATCTTATCTGAATCTTTTTACGTTTTCTTCGTATACTGTATGGAGGGTGGAAACGTGAATCACAGGTACGAAATGAGGTTAATATGAGCAAAGAGAATAAGTCCACTGCCACAGCGCGCACGGCAAAGGCAACAACATGTTGCAACACCAGTAGTTCAATGCTCGGCGCCTGGATGGCAATCGGGGCCGGAATAGGTACCGCTCTTGGTGCGGCATTCGGGAATATCGGTTTCGGCCTGGCGTTTGGGCCGGGTCTGGGGATGTTGTTTGGGATGTATCTGGACAAGCGGAAGAGGGCTGAAAAGGCCGGTTCGCTCGATTAGGATGCAGCAAAACGGGTGTCAAAAGGGCAAACCGCTTCGCCGCGCCTTTACTTAACTTACTACTATTCACTCACTTACAGCTTCAACTGTCAGTGTCCTGAAAAAAACTCAGATATTTTCACTTTTCTTAGAACCTTAAAGTATACTATAAGCTGTATAGTATCTTGAACGCTGAAATAGAGGACAGCGAGGATGAATATGAATATGGTAAATAGCGGGATGAAAATCGGGCAACTGGCGCGCAGGACTGAGACTGAGCGGCAGACAATTCGGTATTACGAGAGTTTGCGACTGCTTGATGAGCCGCAGAGGAATAGCTCCGGCTATCGTGTGTATGACAAAGAGGCCGCTGAGCGGTTGATGTTTATTAAACGCGCGAAATCGATTGGGTTGACACTCAATGAAATCCGGACGCTGATAGAGATTTCGGTGGGACGCGCGAATCGTTGCGCGGAGATTCGCAACTTTGCCGAGAACAAACTGCAGGATGTGCGCGAAAAGATTGCGCATCTGCAAACAATTGAAAAGGCATTGAGTAAACTGAAGAGACTATGTGATGATTCCGGCGATGATTTGCATTGTCCGTTTATTGAGAACTTGTTACATGATTGTATAAAGGAGATCTGAGTATTATGGACGCAAAAAAGGTTTCACTACTCTCGGCGCTTGCGGCGTCATCATGTTGTGTGCCGCCGTTGATTTTGCTGGGGCTGACACTCTTTGGTGTCGGCACTGCGGGACTGGCGGGGTTTTCCTCGACATTGGGGGCGATTAAGTGGTACATCTTCCCGTTGGCAATCCTCGGGCTGGGGTTTTCTTATTACTTGTATTTCAAAGAGCAGAAGAAATGTGCGACTGAGTCCTGCAAGATGGTTAATCAGAAGTTCACCAAAACTATGCTGACGCTTTCGACCGTTGTGGTGGTCGGGTTTCTCGGCTGGTCGGTGTATCCGTATGTGCTTCCCTCTGACGGGCCGAAGGTCAACGAGAGCGCATTGCAAACTGATGCGTCATCGGCGCATTATGCGGTTTACAAAGTTGACGGAATGACCTGTGGCGGGTGTGAGGTGGCGATTGACGGCGCAATTTCGGCTACCGGGTTGGTTGACAGTGTCAAGTCTGATTTCACCGAAGGTAAGGCCTATTTGTGGTATGGCGCCGCCAATCTTGATACAGCGGTTATTGACAAGGCGATTAACAGCGTCGGATACAAAGGCCAGTTGCTGGAGAAGAACTGATAACAACTAAGAAACCCGAAGGGCAGAGTTATGAAACAAGAATCCCTCACACATGGCATGACACGCGTCGGCTTTCTTCTCTCGGCGCTGGCAGTGACCGTCGCGCTTGGCGGTTGTTCATTGCTGAAAGACAAGAAATCATCCGGGTCGACAGAAGTAACAATTCCGGCTGTTCCGTCATTTATTGCCTCCACACCAAAGAACGGCAAGAAACTGTTTATTCACTACAAGACTAATTTTGAACATGATGACGCCGACGGGTGTGTGGCCTTCAATGTGGCTTTCGGGGCGCTGGCGCAGGGCTATGAGGTCGAGATGTTCTATGACGCCGGTGGAGTGTATGATCTCAAAGTCGAATCTGATGGAACGCCGCATAGTTACGGCTACGCGGTCCCGGCAAAGTTGAAAAGCATCATGGCAGACTTGTATCCGATTACTTCCGGAGAGATGCCAAATACATATCGTGACTATCTTTATTGGTTGCATACGATGGGCGCCACAACCAGCTACAACGGTTTCATGGCGGCGCTTGTCTCACTGCAGGATGACGCAGGGGTACGGAGCGCCGGTATCGAAAAGATTGCCGAGCCGATTTCAGTGAGCCAGATGCTACAACACCGCGAAGCGGCGGATGAATATCTTGTATATTAGAAGGAATGAATAATGTGTCGGAAACAACACAATACGATCTGATAATCATCGGTGGCGGCGCGGCGGCGTTTGCGGCGGCTATTCGCGCCAATGAGCTCGGGGCGCAAACAGTAATGATTAATGACGGGTTACCACTCGGTGGAACGTGTGTCAATGTCGGGTGTGTACCGACCAAGGCGCTACTCCATATCGCCGAAGCGCGGCACAATGCGCTATTGAACAATATCCCCGGGCTTAATGTGACAGTTGAGTCATTTGATTTCGCAAAAGCTATCGCCCATGAGACAGCGCTTGTCGGTGAGATGCGGAGTGAAAAGTACGCCAACGTTCTGGCAAATCTGGAACATGTGAGTTTGATAGAGGGACGTGCGAAACTCTTCTCGAATCATGAAGTGACAGTTAACGAGCAGACACTATATGCGGATTATATTCTGCTGGCGACTGGTTCGACTGTCACAACACCGGACATTCCCGGACTTTCAGAAGCGGGCTATATTACACACATTGCGGCTCTGCGGAATACAACATTGCCGAAACGTCTCGCTGTGATTGGCGCCGGCCCTGTGGGGTTGGAGTTTGCGCAGATGTTTTCACGCTTTGGTGTGGAAGTGACATTGCTCGCTCGTGGTAAGAGAATCGCAAAGAACACGGAGCCGGTCCTTTCAGAGCATCTCGCAACCGCTCTTGGCGGCGAAGGGCTTACAATACACACAGAAACGACAGTTGAGAGCGTCACTGTCAGTAATGGCATGAAGATACTCAGCTTACATTCCCCATCGGGCTCGGCGGAATTGCAGGTTGACGAGATTCTTCTGGCAACCGGCAAAACGCCTAACACGGCAGAACTCGGCTTGCAGGCCGTCGGTGTGGACACTAACTCACGCGGCGCTATTGTGGTTTCAGCGGATTATCACACCAGCGTTGAGAACATATTCGCCGCCGGAGATGTCGCCGCGCTCCCGCTTCGACTCGAGCCGACAGCCGGCAAGGAGGGCACGCTGGCCGTCTCCAATATGCTCAATCACGAGTCGCGCACGATTGACTTTGATTCTACCCCCTTTACAGTGTTCACCGATCCGGAATTGGCCGGTGTGGGCTGGACCGAAGCAGAGATGATG
>CAZFAL010000154.1:1367-6744 GCA_964516945.1 uncultured Ignavibacteriales bacterium | reverse complement strand
CCAGGGCAGGCCAAGATGCAGGGTATCGTCAGTCCCGAATTCGAAAACAACCTTGCCGCTGGAGTCTGTCGTTTCCTGCTCAAGTTTTACTGTGCGATAAAATGAGCGCTCCTCACGACTACCGAAACTCCCCTTGATGGTTTCTTTCAATTCGATGTAGGGAGTGTATTTGGCCACCAGCGATGTATCGGCTGTTGAATCCGGCTTTGTTGTCCTGGAAGTGTCAGTGACAGGAGCGGCGCTCGAATCGGTTGCGCTGGAGTCAGAAGCGCCGGAAGCCGGGCGCTCTCCAAGCGCGCGTTTGACTCCGCCTTTGAGTTCAAATTGCCGTGATTTCAGCCACAGTTTGTATTCGGGAGCAATGATAGCCGGGAATTGTGCGCTGAGTGAGAGGTCGAAATCCTGTGCGGCTTTTTTGCTCAGCAGGTTACGCACCGGTCCGCCATGACCGGTCAGAATCACCTGATTGCTCTCTACGCCGATAAAGTTCAGAACCTTTTCAAACCAGCGTGTTCTCTCAAGGTTGATAACACCAAAGAAATTCATCCCCGGTTCAACCGGAACCGTCAGTGTGTCGAAGAAGTCCTTGACACCTGAGGGAAGTGTTTCTGAAGAAAGTGTTTGGGCTTTGCCGGTGAAGACAATCACATTGAAGTCCGTCGCTAATTCCTGAAAGCGACCGTAAGTGGCAAGCTCAAGAAACACTCCGCCGAAAGAGAATGTCGGCAATTTGATACTCAATGCGGCTTTGAGCCCTTTGTCGAATTTCAAAGTCAGCAGAACTTCGGCATTGGGTTCATTGTAGCGCTCTGTTCTGCCACGGAATGCAATGACTTTGTTTTCTGTGTCGAATGAGACTGCGACATTTGAGACTTTGAATCCGGCGAATTGCCGCAAACCGGGCAGCGGAATCACAACTTCACCACCGGCGCGAATTCTTTCCCATTCGGCTTTGACATCCTCAAATGTCTCTTTGTTTAGTACTGAGAGAACATTCTGGTACTGCTTCTCTTCGCCTTCAGGGACAATACGCACGGCCGCATCACCGCTTTGTACAATTGTCGCGCCTTCGTCACCGGCGACAAATGTCCAGATTTCGCTTTTGCCGTTATTGCTCGCCGGTGGATAGCCGTTGTCATCAAGCGCCTGCGCCTGCCAGACATAGCGCTTGGCCTTGATTAACGGGAGCGCATCAAGCGGATACTGCAGAGCCGAGCCAAAAACTGCGAGGTTTTCATATTGCGGCACATTGGCTTCAAGCGCCTGAAGCGGAACCTGACCATCAAAGACTTCGGCAACACGAAAGCTGTAATGCACATTGAAGCCCACCGGCGCCTGCACGGCTGTCCATTGGAAAGTCGGGAACAAACTCAAAATAGTATCGCCGTCATTGGGGAAAATCAAATACGGCGGGTCAGGAAAGACAATCGTGAATGTGGCGCAGACATTGCTGAGCAGGACAACATCGTTTTGATCCCGAAACTCAAGGCAAATCGTGTATTGTCCTTCAGGTAAACGACCTGTACGGATGGCAATGTCTTTGATAGCGCTGCTGTAATCGACCGTGCTGTAATCCAGCATATCCGGCGTGGCAATACTTTGAAAGTCACCCGGCGGAAAGAGTAGCAGGTTGGAGTTACCGGTTGCCAGAACGCCACGCTGGCTTTCGGTGATAGTTACAAAAATCCGCATTTGGATAGCTTCGCTACTGTCATTGGTGATTGACACCGAGCCGATTGAAGGGTTTGACTCCCAATCAGAGAGATATGGTGACGGGAATGGGTCAATGAACACTTCGGCCGAGATACCGGCTTGCGCAAACGAAGTTGATGCAGTGAGGAGCAATGAAATAAGAACCGCTAACGCTGAAAATATAAAACGTAATCGTGTGCGGATATAGTGCAACTTTGCGAAAATGTGAGGTGAGGGTGTGGGTAACTGCATGGTTTGAGGGTACTCCCGCCCGACGTTGTGGGTTTGCGACAGCAGAAGTGACAAGCGTCGCACCAGTCTTTCATCAGATACTGAAAGTGAAAAAAAAGAAAATAACGAAAAAAACATTTATTTCCTCACAACAATATGGATGATTGTAGTACATGTCAAGGAAAAGTTGTTCGGCGCCTGCAAGTTCTGTATAAACTGAGAGCCGCAATTTGGTACTGCAGGCGCAGTTGCAAAGACTATTTCAAAGACTATGAGCGTAGCGCTCCGATGCAAGACAAGTTGAGAACGTGATATTATTCACATAGATAGCTGTAAAGGCCTTGTGTCACATCAGTAAGACATCTTGTGTGTCCGTCATGCTTGAATCAATCATACAAGAAATGCTTTTACGGATTTTGTCATATTATGACTATGCGGTTTCGGACAACTTTTTGGTATTGTGAGAAATTGTGAAAAATATCACATAGCCGTCACATGGCTCCCTGTTTCAACCAGGTTGAAACACATGCGCGACACGCAAACAAAACAGCGCTCGAGTCGTTCGTGAGATGCTTGTGACAGTTCTGTGACACTAGAGTTCAACAGATTGCCGATAATTTGCATCGAGACTATAGCCATCGACGGCTCCGTTGGTCCACGTTTATTTTTTCCTTTTCATTTTGCAAGAAATGTAGTACACCAATGACGACATGTGTTTCGCTGTCCCTAACCTCATACCCCCCACCTACGAAGCAGGATTTGCATGAAGGGTTTACTTCACACAAGACGCGTATGGGCGCTGGCAATAGCTTGCGCGCTCACTGTTAGCGTCGGACTCACCGGATGTTCTCTCACAGACAACAATTCGTCGCCTGTGTCTTCGGATCAGTCCACAACTCAGGCCCCAACGAGAAGCAAGAGATTTACGCTCTCAAGCCCGAAGGCTATTTCAGTAATGGCTGTGCAAAACGCACACACCGCCACGCTGATGGCCCAGGCCGATGTTATTGGCACGGCTGTCACCTTGACAGATGACGGTCGTCCGGCTTTGCTGGTTCTTTATACCTCACAGTCAGCGCTTGACGCCGCTCCGGCAATGATAGACGGTGTTCCGGTCAAGGCGGTTTTCACTGACAAGATTGTTGCCATGAAAGGCAAACCCGGCGGTGGCGGAGGTGGTGTAGACCACAAAGCCAAGCAAACCGCACCGATTCAACTCGGCACATCCGGCGGCTGGACACATGATCTGGCAAACGGATTCTGCTGTGGGGGCACATTGGGCTCTCTGATTTCGGTCGGCGGCCAACAGCGCATCCTCAGTAACTATCACGTCTTTGAGTCTGACATTGTCAGCGGTGGCAACAATCTCGTTGCGACAACCGGTGACAATATCATTCAGCCGGGCTTGATTGATGTCGGTTGTAACGCCGCCAACGCACAGAATGTTGCGACACTCGTTGTCACACACTCTCTGCCGAACAATAATGTTGACTGTTCCAGCGCGAATGTCATCAGCGGCATGGTTGACCCGAGTGGCGCAATTCTCGAAATCGGCACCCTCTCTGCGGCCACAGTTCCGGCATTTGTCGGTCAGGCGGTCAAAAAGAGTGGTCGCACAACCGGTTTGTCACGTAGCTCGGTCAGTGGCTTGAACGCAACAATCAGCGTCAGCTATGAGGACGAGTGCGCCGGAAATACCGCATTCACCAAGACCTTTACCGGTCAGATTGTCATTGGAAACAAGCGCAGTAAGTTCCTTGACAGTGGTGATTCCGGCTCTTTGATGGTTGAAGACGCCACCACCAACCCACACGCTGTCGGTCTGTTATTTGCCGGTAGCCGTTTTGATGCGATTGCCAATCCGATTGATGATGTGCTGAATTTCCTTGGCGCCTCAATGGTCGGCAATTAGCCATTACTGTTTAATTGATAATTCAGGTTAGGGTAACACAGAACAGGGCTCGTCTCCATTCACCGGAGACGAGTCTTGTTTTTTTTATTGGAGATGCCTTGCTAACTGCTTTGCAGAATAGCATATAATAACAGTCGAAACAGAGAGGAGACGACTATGAAGGATATGTTTGGTGAACGTCTGTATTTCCCGACGGTGGCGACGGCAATTGCGTTAATGGTTGTTGTAGTCAGTGGTTGTGTTTCCGGTAGTGATAAAAGTGAGAATGGAGGTAGTGTGGCTGTGCCTGCTCATGATATAAATGCGGTGATGGAATCACATGTGGACGAATTGATGGCTGTGCCGGGGGTTGTCGGGGTGGCGATTGGGGCGCTGGATGATGGCAAGCCGATGATTCGGGTGATGGTGGTGGAAAAGACAGCGGTTATTGATGAGAAAATCCCGACAACACTTGAGGGCTATCCAGTGCGGGTTACTGTCAGCGGTGAGATAAAGCCAATGTCCGGCGGTCAATAGATAAGCCACGCGAGAGTTGCATCTACCATGTGATACCATGTTTGGCGAAGTATTCGTGGAGTTGTTTGCGCGCAACGTGATTGACACGCTCTGTCCAGACATCGATAGGATTGTAATCGTCAGTCAGAACAGGAACGCCGGCGGTGTTCGCGACAAATTGATTGTCCCAGCTATGTGTTTGTTCGTACTCGGCGGTGAACCGTCCCTGTGGTGTGGGAAGCTCCTCCGGCAATTCGAGCTGGCGATTGGAAGCCAGCATAATGACATTCCCCAACTGGTCAGGTGGCTCGGCGATTGGCAGGGCTATCACATGTTTGAATGTCTGTTGCATGGTCGCTGTCAGCGACCTCACGATTATGTCATTCCACCCGACGGTTTCGATATTCATGGCGAGGACACCGTCAGGTGTGAGGTGTTTTGCTATCAATTGAAATGACTCTTCTGTTACGAGATGAAACGGAATTGAGCTACTGCCGAAAGCGTCCATGACTATCAGGTCGTAGGGTTTGTCATGCGTCAGCAAATACCTCCGTCCGTCCATTGTATATACCTGCGCCTCTGATTTTTCCAGTCCAAAATATTCTCGCGCAAGATCAACGACGACCGGGTCGATTTCCACTGCGTCGATTTGCCAGTTGTCTTTGGCGAAACTCTTGACAACCGAGCCGCCGCCGAGTCCGACGAGTAACATATCGCCTGGTTCTGCGAAGAACTTTTTGGATATATCCAGAACCTGTGTATAGGGCAAGCCGGACACCCATGTCAGCGGATCGGCGATAGTGTGCGCGCCGCCGTCGATGAGCATGAAGCGCATATCGGCAATATCACGCACTTGCACTTCGGCATATTCACTCTCGGCGGAAGCCAGTAGTCCATGTTCGGGGTCAGCGTCGGCTGAGGGTGTGACGAGAAATGCGCCGGGGATAGCTATTATGGCTATCAGCGCCGGGAGCCCGATGTTTTTTGCTCCTGCGTTTTTGGTGTTTCCCTTGATGAACCCGAGGAGAGCAGTGAGTAGCAGGAGAA
>CAZFAL010000154.1:0-1267 GCA_964516945.1 uncultured Ignavibacteriales bacterium | reverse complement strand
TCCGGCGAGGCCGATGATGACGCTGAACTGTTTGAAGGTGGCGTTTTTGTCGGCGAGCCGACCGCCGATTGTGTAGCCGAGCGAGAGCGCCGCGAGTGTGACACCGATGAGCGCTGACCAGAGATAGATACTGGAGCCATAGAACGGCGCGAGAATCCGTGTGCCGAGAATTTCCAGCGCGAGGACTGAGGCGCCGCTGACAATGACTGCGAGATAAATGTAGAATTGTTTCATGCCTGTCTGACTGCCTTATTCTGCGAGAATTGAGAGGTTGGCGACATTCATTCAGCGGGAATATACAGATTTGTGCGGTGAGAATCAAACGCAGAACCAGGTGGGCGCAAATGGGTTCGTTTTGTCAGATAGGATAGGTGATGAAGTAATGTTGTAGTGATTTTGTATGTGGCGGGCAGGTTTTTTTGGCGGTGCGGCCTCATACATAAAGGAGTATGCGGGAATTTGGTGTAGAGTTGTAGGGAAAGTGTTGTCGTTGTCGGAGAGCTTATGAGTTTTCCAGCCCTGCAAACAAGTCGTTGTCGCTTCGTTTCTTTGGCGCCTTTCGCATCAATGCTGGAACCTCAGGCATATCGTTTCCGCTAAAGCAGTCAGATCTGATGATTTCATCGAGAAGCTGTTTCTGAGTCGGATATACACTCATTGTTTCTTCCAGAACCCATAGTAATTCCAGCAATTCAGTGGTAAACTGGCTACTCCATTGTGTTGGCCGGATGTCGTCAAGCGGTGATGACTTCTTTCCTGAACCTTTTTTCATGCGATATTTTAGCCACGATTGCACAACCTTTAGTCCTGAGACTTCAAATGCGTACACTGTCGGTTCGACAGGCGCGAAAGCCCCGGAGCCGACATGAAGTGTGCGGGTTGTTTCGTTGTACATGAATGTTTCAGGATAACCGTCTTTATCACCCGGAACCGCCTGCACACACTTTGCGGAGCCACGCGGAACATGCCCGCGCTTTTTGCCTTTGGGAATGAAGCGCTCACCATAGGTGTGTAGCCAGAGCAAATACGCTCCAACGCCTGCAACTCTCTCAAACAACTCCGGATCGTTTGTTAGAGGGACGCGCAATTCGCGTGTCTCAAGCTCTTTTTCAAAGCGGGAGGTAAAGTCAGGGTGCGCAAGAGAGCCATAGAGATATGCGAGAAATCTCTGGGGTGTGACATCACATCCGTATGCCTCTGAAAGCAATGCCAGAACGCCCGGCGTGATGTTGTCTTCCGATTGGTCAGCAGTTCGCCAGAGGGGGAT
>CAZFAL010000153.1:0-6955 GCA_964516945.1 uncultured Ignavibacteriales bacterium | reverse complement strand
CGGCTTCCGGGTCGAATGAATCTGAGTACCCCTCCGGTGCGCCATT
Source organism: uncultured Ignavibacteriales bacterium (assembly GCA_964516945.1). Taxonomy (GTDB): domain Bacteria; phylum Zixibacteria; class MSB-5A5; order GN15; family JACZUZ01; genus JAJRPJ01. The sequence goes on along the minus strand of CAZFAL010000153.1, from coordinate 6,909 downwards.
AGTCACAGCCCCGGGAAATGAACCGTTCATCTCATAGCTCCGGGGCTCAGCGTCGACTACACCTCGTGGCGCAGTAGCGAGTAAGTCATTGACAATTGATTCATCATTGCGCACAACCATTTGCTTGATGAAGTTCTCAAGTTGGCGCACATTGCCGGACCATTCATGCTCGACAAGACGGTTCATGGTCTCGGCCGACAGATCCGGTAATGATTTCTTGTACATCTTGTTGTAGCGTTCAATAAAGTGATTCACCAAGAGCGGGATATCACCACGACGCTGACGAAGCGGCGGCAGGCCGAGCGTGATTTCATTGAGACGATAGAACAAATCATCGCGGAACTTTTTCTGCGCAATTGCTTCTTCAAGGTTCTTGTTTGTCGCGCTGACAATTCGCACATCAACTCGGATATTATGCACGCCGCCGACACGTACAAACTCCTGCTGTTCTATTGCCTGCAGAAGTTTTGATTGTAACTCCAGTGGCATATCACCGATTTCATCGAGGAAAATTGTGCCCTTGTTGGCGGACTCAAATCTGCCCTGCTTGGTCTTATGCGCTCCGGTGAAGGCGCCCTTTTCATAGCCAAACAACTCGGCCTCGAGCAGGTCACGCGGAATAGCCGCGCAGTTAACTTTGACAAACGGTTTTTTCGCGCGCGGGGATTTGCTGTGCAATGTGCGTGCGGCAATTTCTTTACCGGTGCCGGATTCACCGCGAATCAGAACAGTCAACTCTGACGGCGCTACTTGATCAACCAGCTCCCGAACTTTTTGCATCTCGACAGATTCGCCGACAAACATGCTATACTCACGGGTGGCGCTCAGTTCCTTTTGCAGGCCGTCGACTTCTTTCTTGAGCTTGCGACGCTCTATTGCAGATTTGAGATGAATCCCGACTTCTTCAATTTCAAACGGCTTCTTGATGAATTCACAGGCGCCACGTTTCATCGCCTCGACAATCATCTCAGTCTCGGCATGACCGGAGAGCATCACCACGTCCGGGCGCTCTTCAACCTTTTTGAGCTTATCAAGCACTTCGAGACCATTCATGCCGGGCATTTTAATATCGAGCAGAATAATATCCGGCGCTTCAGTCGTCACCATCTGAATGCCCTCAATGCCGTCCCGGGCTGACTTGAATTCAAAGTCATCCGAGAGCCCCTTGTTCAACATCCAGGAGACATTCGGGTCATCATCAATCACCAAAACTTTTAAGTTGTTAGACTTACGCGGCATGTTCCTTATCCTTGCTGACTCGTATCTAATGTTTGTCCGGTCTTACTGGCGTGTATCCTCCGGCGCCATCAACTCTGCGCCTTCTATAGGAGTGTATCGGCCGATAGGTGTGAAAAGTAGAGCGGATTTACGGCAAGTTGATTCCTATGCGCAAAGGTTGCGCTAAGAAACGCTGAGAAATGCAACAGCCAACAGCGCCACAATGAAACAGGACATTATTGGGTTACAGCATCATCACTGAGAGGGAAATACAATGTGAATGTCGCGCCGGCGCCTTCTTCGGATTCGACAGTAATTGTGCCATTGTGCGCAGACATAATCCGCTCGACAACAGCCAACCCCAGACCGGTGCCGGTGTCTTTGGTAGTAAAATAGCGGTCAAACAGTTTCGCCAGGTGTTCCTTCTTGATACCGACACCACTGTCTTTAATTGATAGCGCCAGATAGTCACTGTTTTTGAAATCCGGTCTGTCAATCTTGCCGCTGAGAGTCAATTCTCCGCCGTCTGGCATCGCATCTACGGCATTCATCAACAGATTCAGAATCACTTCAAACACCTGATTCTTGTTTACAATTACTTCCCAATTGATATCAGCGAAACTGAATTGGGTAGTGACCTTATGTTTCTCCAAATCCGGCGCTACTAACTCCAACGCTCTGACAGACAACCGGCGCAAATCTGTCTTTTCGGCTTCATATTTGTGCGGTTTCGAAAAGTCAACTAACTCACTGACCAGCTCATTGAGACGATGTGACTCATCTTCAATCAGGCGAATGAGTTGAGCGCTATCCTCACTCCCGTCAGCGCCGATTTCTTTGCGCAACAATCCCACCGACCCCTTAATTGCAGTAAGCGGCTTACGCAAATCATGCGAGATCTCTGAAATCATATTGCCCATCGTCAACAATCGGGAGGCATTAAGCATCGCCTTTTCTTTTTCATAAAGCGACGCAGACTGTGACACGACAATGTCAGCCAGCGAGCGTTCGTGCACATTGTATGAGTCAAGATAACTGGTGCCGAAACAGAATAAGTATGTCACCGCCCCTTCACGACTCACCGGCGCGACCATGAACGCATCATTTGCGTCACATTCCAAGCCAATCCGTGGCAGACATTCCAGCACATACGACTCCAACTCACCTCTGTCAGCGCTTTCGATACGCTCCAGTGTCACACCACGCACAACCGGATCTTTTACCTTCTTGTCGCCAAAGACAATGCTCCCCGAATCGGAATACTCCAATTCCTTGCCGACCGCGCCGATGGCCTTCAGTGTCTGGGAGCGATTGTCATTTTGTAACCAGATACAGTATTCGAGTGGAATGAGTTTGCTCAATGTCTCAAAGACCAGCGCGAGCATCTCTTTTTGCGATGTGACAGTCTTCATTTTGCCGGTGAGCTCATGTAGCGCCCAGAATTCTGATAACTGCCGTGAAATTTCATCAAACTGCCGGGCGTCATTGATGACAACTGCGGCTTGCGCGGCAAACATGATTGCCAAACGTAAATCTGCGTCGCTGAAGATTCCGCCATCCATTTTGCGTGAAAGATTGATAACCCCCAGCATTGAGGAGCCGACTTTCAACGGCACACAAATCAGTGACGCATTTCCATAGCGGGCTCCGCTCTTGCGCTTGAAACGCGAATCGCTTTCAACATTCTCGATAAGCAACGGCTCACCGGACTGCGCCACATGCCCGGAAATAGACTCTCCCACCGGCTGACGCACTTCATGGATCACTTCTTCTTCAAGTCCCTGCGCGGCGGCAATTGTCAGATACTTGCCGGATTGATCAATAAGCATCACCGAACCGACAGTCGCATGTGTCACTTTCGCCGCAAGTGACAGGATGTTCTCCAGCAGCGCCCTGGTATCGGATGTGGATGACAGAGACACACTGGCTTCATAGAGCGCATTGATTTCTTCGAGACGATGCGATAGCTGATTGTTCGATTCAGCAAGCGTATCCAACAGTTTTTGTCGGCTGGATTCAAGATTTTGACGCTCACGGGCGCGCCTGAGCGATGACTGCAGTCTGTCAATGGTCACCGGCTTTATCAGATAATCCGAGGCGCCCATGCTCAACGCCTCAATAGCAGTCTCGACAGTTGCGTGGCCGGTAAAGAGGATGACACAGGCGTTGCTGTCGGCTTCACGCGCTTTGCGCAGGACTTCGAGACCGTCAACGCCGGGCATTTTCAAATCAGTCAGGATGACATCCCAGCTACCGTTTCTGATTTCGACACATGCCTGCTCCGGATCCTGATAAGCGACTACATCATAGCCGTCGCCGCTAAGAATCTGCCGGATAGACTCCAACACAGAATGTTCGTCGTCAATCAGGAGAATACGATTCACCGAAGTGTCCCGCATGGATTCTACTGTTCCGTTGGTCTGTTCCAAGCGCTTTGTGTCTCTCAGCAAATGGGTTATCGCTTTGCAATTCTTAAGAAGTAACGTGAGTTGAATACTCTCCTGGAAGTTATCGGCGTTTGTTGGCTGCATCCGCACAGCAATGTGTGAGCTGACCGGAGACGCTTGCGCTCAAGTTCGCCGAACGCATTCACTTTCGTTCACTTTGAAACACGGGTCAAGACAGGCGCTTGAATCGATTACCGGATGGACGTGGTAAAGCAGAGGGACACTACATTGAGTTTCTGAATCGCAAATACTCGCCGATGAGATAGTGCGAACCGATGATGACAATGATATCACTACGCTCTGCCCTCCGATAGGCATAGCGAAAAGCACTCGATGAGGATTTGAATGCGCGAACAGGCGGGATTTCGCATTCAGGCAATGAATCAACAATCCCTTTCAACTCCAGCGGGTCTGCCGAGCGTCGGGATTTGACAGCGGTTAACGCCAGTGATTCTGCAATTGAACACAGCGCCTGTAAGGCGTGGCAATGGTCCTTCTTCTTCACAAAACCGGCTACGACTTTCGCTCTGCGCCCCGGAAACCGCTCCTCGAAGGTCCTGACAAATGCGTCGATTCCGGTTTCATTATGCGCAACATCGAGAATAATCCTTGCGCCATTCGGAGCTTTCAGCCGTTGAAACCTGCCCGGCCAGCGCACATGTTGCAAACCCTGCTGAATTGCCGGAGTGTTAATCCTGAAACCATGTCTTTTCAAGTAGGAAACTACAGTCAGCGCGAGGCGCAGGTTCTCACGTTGATGCTCTCCTGCCAGACCGAGAAACGACGCATGCCGGGCCAGCATTCTTGCGGTAATCAGAGGTAACACCGGCGCTGAACGTCTGCCTGCTATAGCCGTTAATGTTCGTTCGGCTGATGGTGGCATTACACCGAAAGCGACAGGAGTACTCTCTTTGATAATGCCACCCTTCTCTCCGGCAATCTTGGAGAGTGTGTCACCAAGAATTGTCGTATGATCATAACTGATTTCGGTTATCGCACACACAATTGGCGCCAACACATTCGTGGCGTCCAGGCGCCCTCCCAGTCCGGTTTCAATCACAGCGATATCCACTCCCCGACTGTCAAAATAACTGAGCGCCAGTGACACCATCACTTCAAAGTACGTAATCTTGCGCGCTACCAGCTCCGGTTTGTGACGCTCAATGAATTTTGTGACAAACTCCCGGCTGATTTTCCTGCCATCGATTGTTATACGCTCGCGAAAGTCCACCAAATGCGGCGAGGTAAACACACCGGTTTTATAACCGGCCTGAGAAAGAATCGAGCCGAGCATCTTTACTGTCGAGCCTTTGCCATTGGTGCCGGCGACATGAATCGTCGGAAATGAATCCTGAGGATTACCAATGTGTCCGACAAACTCACGGACATTGTCCAGCCCGAGTTTCATCCCGAAAAATTCCCGCGACTGAATGAAACGAACAGCCGAATTGTAACGCGCAGAGTTCATGATTGGAATTGCCTGGCAGGCGCCCTGGAGGAATTGCTGGCGCTCACTGAGATTCTGGGGTCATGCGGTTATGCGACTGATGAGGAAGAATCAGACAGACGATTGTCAGTGAAATAGTGTAGTAGCAAGGTGAGCGTGCGACGCAGGTCATTCCGCGGTACAACTTTATCGAGGAAACCCTTTTCGCGGAAAAACTCCGAAGACTGGAATCCTTCCGGTAAGTCCTGCCCGATTGTCTGACGGATAACTCGTGGCCCTGCAAAACCGAGCAACGCTCCGGGTTCGGCGATTATCACATCACCAAGTGAAGCGTACGAAGCCATCACACCGGCGGTAGTTGGATTAGTTAGCACTGAAATATAGGGTAATCCCATTTCGGCCATTTTCGCCAATAGCGCCGACGTCTTGGCCATTTGCATCAATGACAGTATCCCTTCCTGCATACGGGCGCCGCCGGAGCAGGAAACAATCACCAGTGGAATCTTATGTTCCATCGCGCGCTCAATCCCCCGGGCAATTTTCTCACCGACTACCGAACCCATCGAACCGCCAATGAATGAAAAGTCCATGATAACAAACGACACTTGCATCATATCAATCGCGCCAAGTCCTGCGATGATTGCGTCCTTGCGCCCGGTTTTCTGTTGCGCGGCTTTCACCCGGTCGGGATAGCGTTTGGAATCTTTGAACTCCAATGGATCGGCGCTGGTCAGGTTCTGGTCGAACTCTTCGAGCTTGCCGTCATCAAGCATCAACTGGATATATTTTTTGCTGGAAATGCGAAAATGGAAATCACAATTCGGACAGACCCAGTGTGTCTCTTCAAGCGTCTTGGTATAAATAATCTCAGCGCAGGAGGAACACTTGGTCCAGAGTCCATCGGGGATATCTTTCTTCGGCTGAGTTACGAGCCCGGGCTTCGATTTCTTAAACCATTCCATATTGTTTTCTACAGATAGAATCCTATTCAGACAATTCTCTTACAAAAACAATCGCATCCTCAGTCGGATTGCCATAATAGCGCTTGCGGCGATATAACTCAGTAAACCCAAATCGCGCATACAGTTGTTGCGCTGATTGGTTGGATGCGCGGACTTCGAGAAACACCGCCTCACTGCGCGCCAGCCGCGCCTTCGCAAAGATAGTCTCAAGAAGCCGCTTGGCAACCCCTTTCCGGCGATAACTTTTCGCGACTGCGATATTGGTCAGATGCGTCTCCCCCGCCGCGCTGTAATAGCAGGCATAGCCAACTATTTCAGCCACAGACTTTGACCCGTCCTGCGTCTCAAGCTCTGCGACAATCCCACCGCCATCCTCATAGGCCAGGGTGTCCTGAAACGCCACCGCAGACCATGGTTCGGGAAAGATGTCTTTTTCAAAAGCCACAATCGGAGCGACATCCGACTCACGCATTTTTCGAATTCGCATCGCTTTGTCTGGACCCTGCGCTGGCAAACCTTGTTTCTCCGGTTTTCGGCCCTTTGATTTCCGCCGCCGAACGCAATACATACAGCGGCTCGATTTCAGTCCAGCCAGTCCGTTCACCTCGTTGAGTTTTCTCTTCTGCGGCGCCAAAGAGTGTATCGATTGACAACATCACGGTTTGAGTTCCCTGCAGACCTTCCTGTAAATCTCCCCGCAAATCATCGACTACACAATCTATGAAACACGCAAGTTCAGACTTGAGGGATTCTGCGATACCAGCCGTCTTCACGACATCAATGGCTCCACGTCCGGGGTCACTGACTCGATAGCGATAAAACTCATCGCCTTTCA
>CAZFAL010000152.1:0-7016 GCA_964516945.1 uncultured Ignavibacteriales bacterium | reverse complement strand
GAAACCCCGCCCCTACTTAACAGACTATATCTAATCTGTCTTATTCGTTCTTGAACTCCGCTTCGCGTTTTTCGAGGAAGGCGTTGAGGCCTTCTTTCATGTCCGCTGAGGCGGCGATGGCGCCGAAGCTGAGTTTTTCGAAGTCACTGCCATTCGATAGCGGCATATCCAATCCGCGATTGACACACTCCTTAGCCGCTTTGACCGCCAATGGGCCACGTGAGGCGATAGTGTTCGCCATCTCTTTGGCCTTGTCCAGCAATTCCTCGGGCGGGTAGACTTCCTGCACAATGCCGTATTGGTGGCATTGATCGGCTTTGAAAAACTCTCCGGTGAAGATCATCTGCTTGGCGCGACCGGCGCCGACAAGACGCGCGAGCCGCTGTGTGCCGCCATAGCCGGGGATGATTCCCAGCTTGACCTCCGGTAGACCCATGCGGGCTTTTTCTGAGGCCAGACGGATGTCACAAGCCAAAGCCAGCTCCATTCCGCCACCGAAACAGAAACCGTTGACCGCCGCTATGACAACTTTGGGGATATTCTCGAATGATTTCATCAGGTATTGCCCGAGAGCGGATTTGCGCATCCCGTCCTGCACACCCATCGTCGCCAGCTCGGCGATATCGGCGCCGGAGATGAAGGCCTTGCCCTCACCGGTGACAATGATGACGCGAATGCTGTCATCAAACCAGACTTTGCGCAACCAGTGTTGCATCTCGGCTATCATCTGCGCATTGAGCGCATTGAGCGCATCAGGACGGGAGATTGTCAGCGTTGCGACATAGCCATCCTGTTCGATTTTGATTAGTTCGTAGTTCATGTACTTGTCCGTCCCCTGTCAATGTAGGGGCGGGGTTTCCCCGCCCGCGCTTTGCATCAAGTTTTTCCCTATAAACGGAAGCAAGGGCGCCGGGACGACGCCCCTACGGTTCCGGAGTGTTTTGTTAAAATCTGTAACTCGTAGGTCGGGTTCCGAAGTCCGGCTCTTGCCGGACGGAGAAACCCGACACTTCCACTGCAACCAAACATGTCGGGTTTCTCGTCCGCTAAAGCGAACGACGGAACCCGACCTACGGTTTATGACGAATATCACGTCCTATTTGGAGCTGTAATCATAAATACCACGTCCGGCTTTTTTGCCATTGTAACCGGCGTTGACCAGACGACGCAACAGTGGCGGCGCGGCATAGTGCACTGACTTGAACTCTTCGAACATGATGTCTGCAATGTACAGTGTTGTGTCGAGTCCGACGAAATCAAGCAGTGTCAACGGTCCCATTGGATGTCCACAGCCGAAGACCATCGCGTCGTCGATTTCTTTGGCGGTCGCCAGACCGTTTTCAAGCTGACGGACAGCGTCAAGCAGATATGGCACCAGCAGGACATTGACGATAAAGCCCGGTGTGTCTTTGGCTTCGACAGTCTTTTTGCCCAGCGCTTTGCCGAAGTCCATCGCAATCGCGATTGTCTCATCGGAGGTGTCGATCGAGCGCACGATTTCGACGAGTTTCATAATCGGCACCGGGTTGAAGAAATGTGTGCCGACAACTTTGTCACGACGGTTAGTGACCATTGCCATGTCTGAAATCGGGATTGAGCTAGTATTTGAAGAGAAAATACACGACGGTTTGCAGACACTGTCCAGCTCTTTGAAAATCGCTTTTTTGACTTCGATATTTTCAGTAACGGCTTCGATGACAAAGTCACAATCTGCAAAATCACTCAGCGCTCCGGCAAAGGAGATGTTCGCCAGTGTTTTGTTCTTGGTGTCTTCATCAAGTTTGCCGCGCGCGACACCTTTGTCGAGTGACTTGGTGATGGCGCCGAGACCGTTGTCGAAGAATTTCTTGTCCTGCTCGTGCACCATTACGGTGTAACCGGTTTGTGCGGCGACCTGTGCAATGCCGCGTCCCATCAGACCACAGCCGACAACGCCGACCTTCTTAATATCCTTGGCGGCGCCGGTACTGATAGCCGCGCCTGTCGCTTCTTCTGTCATGGGTGTCATTGTTCTCTTTCCTTTTGTAAGCGTTGTACAAATGACTATTGTCTATGTTAATCTCTTCCTGACTATTCAGTATTACTTACATCAATTGCTGCCTTCGATTTCTTAATTCGTTGGAGTAGACGCCACGCATCCTCATGCACAGGCGAAAACAGAATCACGTCGGGCGCGACCGGGCAAAAGTGATATGCCATTCCCCTTTCCGGCTCCAGCCCCTGTGCATCACCCCTCCAGTCAGCGGCTGTGAGTGTGACCAACAGGTATTTTCCGTCTGGCTGTGGATATTGCGAAAACAACTCGAGCGATGCGTCTTCGTAAACCCTCATGAAATCTTTCTCCCTGAGTTCAAAATCATAGTGTGTTTCAAAACCTGCCACATTACTGATTATGGCTATGTTGGAGTCCAGCAGTACAGTGTAGGCCGTATCTGAAGGTGAGCGCCACTCACCCAAAAATGTGGGGTTGGAGAAAGAAGAGCGCACTCTCTCGCTTTTCACATAGTCAGCCGCAACATAAAACGATGGAACGGTATCTCTGGCCAACAGAACAAATACACCATCACAGTCTGCAATAAGAGAAGTTGAATCTACTACCATAAAGTAGTCCGCATCATCGAGTGGCCAATAATCCGGCAGTTCATCCGGTTGAACATTTCCACATGTAACACCGAGGAAGTCCATACTACTTTTCCCAAAGGAAAATGTTTGGCGCTCGTTCTCATGCCCCCAGCGGTCGTATATGTATTTGACGACTGACTTGTCCAAGCTTACTGACATATTTGGAGCTCTACAAAGTTTGTGCCACCAGGTGGATGCAAGATACTCGTTCAAAATAAATATTTGACTCATTATACTTGCCAATCCTCCGGGTCCTTCCAAGGAAAAAATATCTCGACCAACAACTTTAGTCGGTTTCCAGACTCCGTAAAACCGCTCTCCTGAATACGTAGTTGTCGTGTCACTCAATGAATCAGCGGCAAGAGCATCTGCGGACATAAGTGCAATGGTCATAGCATACACCACCCATCGAGTGAGATTTAACCTGTACATTCTCATTAAGACTTCGCGTGTCCCGTTAAGCGTCCATGTCGGGTTTCTCCGTCCGGCTCTCGCCGGATTGCGGAACCCGACCTACGGTTTATGCGTCATTGAGACTCCTACGCGCGCTCGAAGACTGCTGCGATTCCCTGGCCGCCGCCGATGCAGAGTGAGGCGACGCCAAGTTTCTGATTGTTGCGACGCATGTGATACAAGGTTGTCAGCGCCAGACGGGCTCCGGAGGCGCCGAGCGGATGACCGAGTGAAATACCACCACCGTTGGGGTTTAACACTTCGCGGTTTATTTTCAGCTCGCGCTCAACGGACACCACTTGTGGCGCAAAGGCCTCATTGACTTCTATGATTTCCATGGCGCTAAGTTCCGAGCCGGCTTTCTTGACTGCGTCACGAATTGCAGGAGCCGGTCCGATGCCCATGATGGTTGGCTCAACAGCGGCGACAGCATAGGATTTCATTGTTCCGAGAATCTTGAGACCATGTTTTTCTGCGGCCTCTTTACTGGCGACAACCACAACCGCCGCGCCGTCACAAATTCCGGAGGCATTACCGGCAGTCACCACGCCGTCTTTTTTGAACACCGGTCGGAGTTTGGCCATACTCTCGAGGGATGCGTCCGGGCGAATATGCTCGTCGGTGTCGATAACTTTGACTCCCTTGCGGGATTTGATTTCAATCGGGGTGATTTCTTCTTTGAACCAGCCGTTTTCCTGCGCTTTTGCGGCCAATTGCTGACTACGAAGCGCGTATTCGTCGGCGTCCTCGCGGGATACTTTGTATTTTTCTGCGAGGTTCTCGGCGGTGACGGCCATTGAGGTATCGCAGTATGTATCTGTCAACGCCTCCCAGAGCAGGTCATCCATTTTGCCCTTTCCGAGTGGCAATCCCCAGCGGGCGCCGTGGATCACATGCGGCGCCTGGGACATATTTTCCATCCCGCCGGCCAGACAAATGTCCGCTTCGCCAAGTTGAATCATCTGCGAGGCGTAGACTATCGCCTGTAATCCGGAGCCACAGATGCGGTTGACTGTTACCGCCGGTCTGTCGACAGGCACACCGGCTTTCAACGATACATGACGGGCGCCGTAGATTGCGTCATTACTGGTCTGGAGCGCATTGCCCATTACGGTGTGGTCAATCATGTCCGGCTTGACAGCGGACTTTTCAAGAGCGCCTTTGGCCGCATAGGCGCCAAGATCAAGCGCAGAGATACCTTTGAGTGAGCCACCAAATGAACCGAATGCGGTGCGGGCGCCGTCAATGATTACAACTTCTTTCATCAATCTTCCTTTTTGCGTCTGTTACGCATGCTAAGTGTAGTGTCCATTCGCCGCCAGGGACGACGTTTCTGTCCGACTTGCCAGAGAACCACTGCGAACGCTATCTTCAGTGGCGTTGCCGCAGGGTTGCAACGGCGCTGGCCGCGACTGGCAATGAAGCCGGGCTTGTTTAGTTGCGCAAAGGGCGCAGATTAGCAGACCCGTCGGTCAGCTAATGTGCATCGCGCTGAAACATATTGTACACCGCCAGCTTTGATTGTCAAGCGTCACGGCTGGAGACGAAGATTTCCGGGTTAGGGCTCTCTTTGGCGGAGAGAAGGTTCAGCCAAAAATATTGCCAAGGATGGCAAAAGATGACCTCTGAAGCTCTTGTAGGAACGCAACTTGCGATGAGTGAAGCGAGCGGGCGCTCCGGTGGACACCGTTTCCACCTGAGAATAACTCCGCTGGAAGCGGCAAAGTTCAGGCAAACTATTCTAAGTTGTTTCGGTATAAGCGTATAGAGACCCGGAAGGGTAACAGCCTGAACAACGCTACTATGCTTTTAATGTAAATGAACCCCTGGAGTAAAGAGCAAAAACCATGATGATGACCAAAATACGCAGACAGATTCGCAAGTTGAATGGGCGCCGCATTCTGGTGGCCCTGCTGACTTTTGTGAGCCTGATTTCCTTAGCCGCACAAACTACCGAGGCGCAGATTCTTTCACAGAAGAAGGAGAAGGAAAAAGGGAATACGCGAGTGCGGACGATAAGACCCGGTGATGTTATCGATTATCGCATTGACCCCAAGGATTCTACCAAGAACAGCATGCGGGTCATGCGCGCGAATAATTTGATGTTTGCTGACTGCATGTCACGCGGCAGAAACAAAGGGATGTGGCTACTGGACGCCAAAGGGGACACGATTCAGCACGTTTCCAGTCGCGGCGGCCATGCATCCTGGGCTTCGGACCGGATTCGGATGGTTTGTATTGACCCGCGCCTGCATTTGAAGATTCTGGCGTTGGACAAACCGGGCAAAGGCATAGTTATCAAGACTCCGGAGTTTCTTGTGCCGGAGATGCCGTCATGGTCTCCAAAAGCGGACGTCATCGCATTCGGAGCCAAGGACAAATTCGAAGTGCGGCAGATTTTCATTGTCGACGCTGTGGAGGGAGCAACCGGGCTCCAACAATTGACTCATGATACAATCAGCTCCTATATGCCGACTTGGAACCCAGACGGATCGGCAATTATTTTCTCCCGTCATCAGGGCAAAAAGGGGTTGTATACGATACCCGCGAAAGGCGGCGCAGTCAAACCGTTCTTTGTCTCAGATTCTATTTTTCTCACTGAAACGGCCTGGTCTCCTGACGGAAAGTATTTGGTCGGCTCTAATCGCGCCGACGGCAATATCTACCGCCTTGACGCGGACGGAACGAATCCGCTCAATTTGACCAAAATCGGGACTCATCAGCAACACTTTGGCAACGCTCGATTCATGAACGGCGGGAAAACCATTATTTTTGCGGGCCTGTTGGCGGGACGAAAAAACCCAACACTCTTCACCGTCCCGATTGAGGGCGGCGAACCCAAAGAGTTCCGCAAGCAGGACGCGCTTCATTTCATGTATGCCAGTCCGAACTGGTAAACAGGCAGAATCGGCTCCCGATTGACAACCTATATCCTTCCTGTTATATCTCAGCCGCTAATGGCGGCTTGCCTGTTTTTTTGCAGGTTCTCTGCAAGCGGACATTTTTTTCGAAATTTCTATTGAAAACATTTCCGGCAGAACATCCAACAATCCCTTCCCGGATTCAGGCCCATCTGTGGCCGGATAATCTCGCCGAATAAACAAGGAGTGACCAGAACAAATGATTGATTTCAGCTTTACCGAAAACCAACTGGCGGTGCGTGATATGGCGCGGGAAGTCGCCGCCAGTGTAGTGACACCGACCATTCAGGAATATGACCGCAAACACATTCTGAATCCGGAACTGCTACCGGCGATGGCCAAGGCCAACTTGCTGGGGTTCTGCATCCCGGAGGAATACGGCGGGATGGGGATGGATTATATTTCTCTCGGTCTGGCGTGTGAAGAAATGGAATACGCGGACACATCCGCACGTGTTGTGCTCTCTGTGCACTTAGGACTGTTTTGCATGTCTGTCCTGACCTGGGCGAATGAGGAGCAGAAGCAGAAATATCTGACTCCGGCGGCCAAGGGCGAGAAAATTGCCACCTTCGGTTTGACCGAGCCGGCGGCCGGCTCTGATGTGCGTGGTTTGCAAACCACCGCCATCAAAAAAGGTGACAAATATATTCTCAACGGTGAAAAGATGTGGATTTCGCTGGCGGATGTCGCCGATCAATTCTTGATCTTCGCCTATCATGACACCGAAATGAAAAAGAACCGTGACCCGCACGGGATTTCGGCGTTCATCGTGGAGCGTGGCTGGAAGGGACTGACCACCGGCTCGATTGAGGGCAAACTCGGGGTGCGCGCCGGAAACACCGGCTGGATTTCGATGCAGGATGTTGAGGTTCCGGCGGAGAATCTGGTCTACAAAGAGGGCGAAGGGTTCAAGATAGCGATGTTCTGTCTCGATCAGGGACGGTACACCGTCGCTTCCGGCAGTTGTGGTTTGATTAAGGCGGCGCTCGACGCTTCATTGAAATACGCGCATGAGCGCAA
>CAZFAL010000151.1:0-7101 GCA_964516945.1 uncultured Ignavibacteriales bacterium | reverse complement strand
GATCGTGCCCAGGTCTGTAGTCGTCGATGCGGCAGCGATCAGAGCCTGAAAATGTGTGGGATCACCGGGGTCGAGGTCGTCGTCAAATTTGCCCCGCAGAATGTTGAACGTGTGTTTGAGCGCGCGGAAGGGCGCAAAGCCGCTGGCAATGAGAAAATATAATCCGGCTCCAATGAGCAGAATAATCAGCGGCAGTCCCCAGGCGATATCAACAGCGGCTGACCAGAAATTATCGAATGCTTGCATGAATTACCCTTTGTCTTGTTATGGGGGCGCTTCCAGACGAGAATACCGGGAGCGCTCCACTGAGGCTTTCTCCGCTCACCCATTGAAAGTCACTGCAATATATGGAGTTGCCCGCTCAAAGACAACCTGACAACAATATCTCGAATATCTCAGCGATGACCCGTTTGCGCACCCGCGATATATTGCTAACTGATGACACAGGCGCTAATATGCGACTAATGGGTCGGCTATCAATTGTTGACGATGCTGACCGGGGGCTTATGCAATCGGATACAACGAGAAGGCGGGAATCATGAAATCAATACCACTACGTTACGGCTCAGCGACACAGGCGGTGCATGCCGGCGAATATGTCAATACCACACGCGGCCATTGCGGGCCGATTTTCCAGACATCAACATTTTTATTCTCCGACGCCGCGGAGGGACGAGACCTGTTTGCACAGGAAAAGCAGGGCTATATTTACACCCGGCTGGGAAACCCGACAGTTGAGTTGATGGAGCGCAAGGTCGCCGCGCTTGAGGGACGTGGACTCAAGCTCAAGGCGCAGGAGCATGGCAGGGATGTTGAGGTCTACTGCCGGGCCTTTGCCTCCGGGATGTCTGCGGTGTCCTCGATTGTCCTGACAGGGTTGTCGGCGGGTGATCATCTGCTGGCGGACACAATCCTCTATGGCTGTACCAATGATTTATTCGACAATGTCCTGCCGCGTTTCGGGATTCATGTGGATTTTGTGGATTGTTCGGATTTGCAGGCGCTGGAGAAAGCATTCGAAGAACACCCGAACACAAAGATGGTCTTTCTGGAGACGCCCGGTAATCCGACGATGAAGCTTTGTGACATTGAGGGTGTCGCCGCTCTGTGCAAAGGACGGGCGAAGCTAGTGGTTGACAATACGTTCGCCACACCAATTCTGCAGAGGCCCCTTGAACTTGGCGCTGATATCGTCATGCACAGCGGCACCAAATATCTCTCAGGGCATGGCAATGTCATCAGCGGTCTGGCAATCGGCACAGACCAGGAGTTCTTTGACAAGATGCATTCGTTTCAGATAGACACCGGAGGTGTGCCATCACCGTTTGACAGCTGGCTGTTGAACACCGGTTTGAAGACGCTACCCTTGAGAATGAAGAAACACTGCGAAAACGCAATGGCCGTTGCCAACTTCCTTGACAATCGCAAAGGAATCAGTCGTGTGCTCTATCCGGCCTGCAAAGATTTCCCGCAGAAAGAGCTCGCCGAAAAGCAAATGGATGGCTACGGTGGAGTGATTGCCTTTGAGGTTGAAGGCGGCTACGAGCGCGCACAGATGGTTTTGAATTCCACCAAGCTGTTCGGCCTCGCTGTGTCATTGGGTTGTGTGGATTCACTGATTGAACATCCGTACACAATGACACACGCTGTTGTCCCCGAAGAAGTCAAGGAGATGCACAATATCACGCCGGGAATGATCCGCATCGCAGTGGGCATCGAAGACGCCGCCGACCTGATTGACGATCTCGACCGGGCGTTAGGTAACCACTCGTAATAGCGCCAAAGCGAATCATATCAGGTTCCGGTGGTTCCACAGACCGGCGGAGAACCACCAGAAAAGATTCTGGCTATCAAAGACGTTGCATCGCCAATATTGACCGAGTTGTCTCCATTCGCATCGGCCGCGTCAGCGCAAAATGGCGCCGGACCGCTGGAAAAGATCCTGCCAATTAGAAATGTCACATCAGCTATATTAGTTGAAAAGTCATGGTTGGCGTCACCGGCCAGACTACAGCAGGGTGCGCATGTGTAAAGGTATGCTTTGCCGGCGCCGATGGCCTGAGCGTTGTTTTCAATGGCGCCGGTCAAAACATCAGACATGCCATCCTGATTGTAATCTCCCCTGATATCAGTAGCCCCTCCCAAGAACTCGTTTTCAACATTTGCCAGGATTTCTCGTATAGGTTGATAATCAGCTCCTGAGTACAAGAATACACCCCCGGAATGGGTAGCGCTACCAACATCAAGAAGTGGCGCGCCGATAGCAATATCCGGTACCCCGTCACCGTCAACATCACCCCCACCGGATACACTGCCAAATCCGCTGTTGATATAGGCGGCCTGCGCCGGTGCGTTAATCGAGTGCATAAATGCGCCATCGACACCTGAATGAATCTGCACACCTCCCACAGTGGGATAGACACCTCCAATAAGAGTCCTGTGTCCCGGGGTTCCAATTGCAAGGTCTGAGATCCCATCACCATTGAGATCACCGACAAATGCCAGTGAGCCACCAAGGCCAAGCGCGCTGTCAGCCCCGCTTACCGTATAGAGTACGCTATAATCACTTCCGGAGTAAACGTATACCTTGCCCGCTCTCAGAAGCGCATCACTATTGCCAGATGCCCCGACTATTATTTCAGGGACCCCGTCCCCATTGAGATCTGCGCCACCGGCAAGCCCGGAACCAAACCCTTCAGCGCTATGACCATCAAACGTTTGGAGCAGGGTTCCATCATTTCCTGAGAAGAGATACACTCTGCCAAAATCAACTCCTGCCCCATCGTTCAAGGGCGCAACAATGAGGAAATCATTTATGCCATCACTATTGTTATCTCCGGCTGAGACCACTGCCGCTCCGAAACCATCCTTGGCGCCCTCACCAAAGAATGAATGCAGAATTGAGCCGTCGGCGCCCGAGAATACATATGCATGCCCGGGACGATTCATATACAGGTCTCTGACTCCCACAAGAATGTCTGCGTTACCGTCCAGATTTATGTCGCCGACTCCTGCTATTGAGAATCCGAAACTTATAGAACCCGTTGGTGAACTTGGTTCAGCGAGAGTGTGAATTGTTTGATGTGTTCGTCCTGAAATGACTGACACTGATCCCGGAACACTAACTATACCACTCGCGGCAAACGCGAAATCATCTACGCCATCAGCGTCAACGTCGCCAACTGAAGCCACTGCGCTCCCCATACGCGCATCTTGCTCTGTCCCCGCAATTTCAAGGGCAGGGGGGCATTGGGCGCCTACGCGTAAGCTCAATGCCAAAATCATGATGCAACTGACAAGGATGGCTCTCAACCAGTTTCTCTGGACAATCATTTCGCAACTCCCTCCTGAGGACGGTCACTATGGCTGGCAGATAAGCTGTCAATCCACGTGATTTATTTCTACTTACAGCATACAATACATCACTCTTTCAGTCAACGGTTTTCTGCGTTGCGCAAAGCAGTGAGTGAAAACAATCTCCGAAGGCCTATGGCTGTAGAGCGAGCGTAACTTCTCCGTAACTTCTTGCAGTAAAGAGAGTTTTAGGTGATGTGAGGCGTCTCAAGCGGTAAACCGTAATTCTTTTGACTTTATTGGTCTATCCTTCGGCAGCGGGGCTTACCGAAATAATCTATTGACAACCGACGTGGCCGGAGATATACTACTAATAACAGATCATGCTCTCCATGATGGGTTAACGTTTTACAATATGGAGTAAGGGAAAATGAAGCGTTTCAAGAAGACCTGCGTTTCGATTACCCCGGTTGTGTTTTTCGCTTTGGCGCTGATTGTCAGTTCCTGTAGTGAACAACCGACCACACCCGCCACGCCGGATGTCACTTCAAATGACAACGGCAAGTCAATAACTCAGAGTCAGGTTCAGGACCTGCTTGTCCCGACCGAGGATGTGGCGCGGTTTGAATCAAGTTCGCCAATCTGGCGGACAATTTCCAATGACCGGATCATTGATGAGCGGGATCCGCAACTGAATCCGTTCGAGGCCGATCCGGCTTCAATTTCGGATGCATTTTTTGAGATTTACTCAGTGCGCGCTGTCTGGGGACGCATCGGTGACCTTTCGACAGGGACTACCCCACCGGTGATGGACTGGAGCGGCGGTATGGCTCACAACAGCGCCGCGATGATGGTTCTGCGCTCACTGATTGATTTCGAGGATGGTCAGGATTCGGTCTTCCGCAAGGACCTGCCGGGCATTGGCTGGATTTCACAAACCGGGGGCGAGGACGCTTTCGATGGGATTCATGTCGAATTGTATCATCCAAAAGATGTAGTCTATATCATGGAGCCGACACTCGTATTCAAGGCCGGGCCTGTGGAGATGGTTATTCCATTCGGCCAGCTTGCCGATCTGGACACAGTCATCACCGTCGCTCCGGGTGTGGGTGTGGCGTTCCAGTCGCGCCTTGTGCGGCAACGAGACTGTCCGAACGGCTATCTCGCCGGCGCCTGGGTGCATAAAGATCGCACCGGAGGTCATTTCTACGGCAAATGGATAGCCAGCGACGGCCAACCGATGGGCTACCTGCGCGGCAAATTCGGCACAACAGACGAAGGCGCACGCTGGTTCCGTGGCAAATGGTTCGCTACTAACGGAGATTTTCAGGGACATCTTCGAGGTGAATGGGGCTTTGCGCATGAAAATGATCCGCACCCATGTCTGGCCTGCGACTGGCGGGCCGGGTGGTTCCGAGGCAAATTCAGCGACGCTGATGGCAATGTTCGCGGCCGTTTGAGCGGCAGATTCGGCAAAACTGATGGGCATAACGCAATCACGCCGGATGGCGGCGCCGGGCTGTTTTTCGGCAAATGGGAAGTTAATTGCCCGACAACCGGAACTGACTAAGTCCGCATGACTGCGTAGTCAACGGCAAATCAACAAAGTTGCATGGGGACGAAACCCCTGCGAGTGTCATGTGTTAGAGCATATGAGTAAGGAACTCGCAGGGGTTTGTCCCCTTTTTTCTGGTCTTCTTCCAAACGAGGTCCGGGGAGTTGAAAAACAATACCGTGAGGATATACATGAGACGATTGAATATACGTAGTTTGGCTATCACCGGAGCGTTGATATTCAGTATTACATGCGTTGCGCCACCGGTCTCCGCGTTCTGGGGCAAGAAAAAATCTCCGGAAGAACAACAGCAGGAGCGCGACAAGAAGGCCGTAAAGGAATACAACAAAGGTCTGGACAAGATGGCTAAGGCGAGCAAACATGCCAAAGAGTCAGATTCAACGTTTGCATTCAATTACCGGGCTACACAAAACGCCAAGGCGCGCAAAGACTACCAGCGGGCGCTCGAAAAGTTTGACAAGGCCCTTGAATTGAATCCTGAAATGTATGAGGCCTATAGTGAAAGCGGGTTCTGCCAGCGCAAGCTGGGGCGTCTTGATAAATCACTAACTGCCTATGAAACATGCCTGAGCTTGAAGCCGGATTATGCCCCGGCGATTGAGTATCGGGGAGAAGCGTTTCTGGCGCTCAACCTGCCGGACAGCGCTCAAAGCGCCTTGAACACATTACAACAACTTGCCGAACAGAACCCCTCGGATACAATGCTCAGCGTGTATCAGGCGACATTGAAAAAAGCTCTGCAAGTGTATCAACTGGAAAGTTTCCAGAAAAAGAGCGCCATGTAGCTTGCGCCCTAAGCGCTTTTGTGTGCGCCCTCATTCGAGGAGGCGTCACCTTTGCGCTTCTGCTCGTCTTCTCGTGCGGCGACCCGCCAGTCAAAGTTTTTCAAATCATCAGGCGGATTCAGTTTCGGTGTCGCGATTCCCAGCCAGCGTTGATACCATTTCCACTTCTTCTTTTCGGCCCTGAGATATTTCTTGAGTTTCCTGTCATACAACGCGGCAAAGGCGTCGTAGTTTTCAATCTTGCGAATCAGATATTCAATATTGGAGCGACGTTCCATCGCACGGCGCAGGACATCATAGTCTTTATAATTGAACACTATCTCCACCAGCGGGTCCAGTATCGGGCTGGCGAAGATCATCGCCTGCGACGTCACATAATTGAACGGCCGATGCGCCTCAATCGCCATAATCGCCACCGGCGCCATCCGGCGCTCGACAACCTTGATTGCCAATGTGTCAATAACACGCTCTTCATCTTCGGGACGATTCTCCGCGCTTTCATCAAGCGGTGTGGATTGCGAGAACAGACTCATCGACTACTCCTGAGCGCTTTCACCAATGCCATCAGGCGGGATGACATGCTCTTTGACAAAGTCGAGGACCGCATCACTGTTGTTGTCGAACGTGACATACAGTCCACGGAAATTTTCCAACCGTGATGGAGCAATAAACGGCGAGAGCAGGACACCGTTCTTGTCTGCGTAGAATGAACGAAACATACTCCACGGGCGCGTGTATGTCTGCGTTGTGGTCTTGACTGTTATACCTTCACTGTCAAACGTATACCGTGTCGGCAGAAAAAACTTGGCCAGCGAGCCGAACATCACCAGCCCGGCAAGGGCGCCAAAGATGACTGACTCCAGATACCATGCCCCGAATATTATGCTGACCGTCACAGCGCTGACAGCGATAACTGATTTGCCTGTCGAGCGTACAAAGGGATGTGACACCCAGTTAAGCGTTTGTTCCTGCGCGGAGTCGGTTTGCGTATCGGATTGTTCCATAGGGAGCGTTGCTGTATGCTTTTCAGACATCAGTCGGTCGTATCCGGTGAACGATAGTTTTCTTTGCGCACTGTTTCCATCATTTCCATCAGTTCATTCGGCTCAATGATGTTCTTGTTAATGAGTAAGCGTACCAGAGCCTGCTGGGCAAGATTATTGGAGAGAGTGAGTTCGTTGTATGAAACTTCACGGGTCTCATCACCCATGACCATCCTTAATGCTATCTCAGATGAGTCGTCTTTGACAGATTCATCTTTCTTGTTTTTGGAAAAGAGCGCCATGGTTCTATATGCTTTCTGTTTTGTCTGGCGGATTTAATGACCCTGTGCGATAGCCCTCAAGATCGAGCGCCACAAAGCGAAATCCGGCTTCTTTGATTACACGCACTACGGCTCTGCGAGCTCCATCGTCCAGTACCCTTTGCATGTCCTCGTCCTTGAAA
>CAZFAL010000150.1:0-7117 GCA_964516945.1 uncultured Ignavibacteriales bacterium | reverse complement strand
TTTTGATGTGTCGGCGCTGGGGAGACTGAATTTCCGGAAGGCGGCGAGCCCTCCAATTGTTTGCCACATTTCAAGCCGGAAAGTAGAAAGTAGCTCGAAACCTTTACGGTTTCGAGACTATCAGAGAGATTTACTGTGTTCTAAAGAAATCGAAACCATAAAGGTTTCGAGCTACTGGACCGCGACTCGAAACTTCAAGGGTTTCGAGCTACAACATTTCATAGAAATTTAGCAAGAATGGTCAAGCGCCACGAAGTTGTAGCTGGTATACTGCGACCGTGAAAGAGGTGACCTTACAGACTTATCGGGAACGATTACAGCAAGTGATTCTCCATATTCAGGAGAACCTCAATGAGGAGCTCAGTTTAGATGAGCTCGCCGAGATAAGTTGTTTCTCTCCATTCCACTTTCATCGTATATTCCGCGCCATTGTCGGGAATTCAGTTCACCAACATGTACGCCGGTTACGCCTTGAGCGGGCGGCGCATCTGCTTCGTCAAACCAAAACAAGAATAGTGCAACTGGCGCTTGACGCCGGCTACGAAACACACGAGTCCTTTACGAGAGCGTTCAAGTCTGAATACGGTCTCACTCCTTCAGAATTCCGATCAAAAGCAATGAGGCCGACAACTCGGGCTGATTGGGGCAGATACGACATCTGGAAAGCGGAGCATGATGCGAATCTCAAGGTCGACATCAAGACATTGCCCACTCGAAGGATAGCGTTTGTGCGGCATGTCGGACCCTACAGCGCAGTCGGGACGGCGTTTGATACATTACTGAGCTGGGCGGCTCCGCGCGGACTCCTCGGCGGAAGAGACATTGAGATCCTCGGAGTCTGCTATGATCATCCAGAACTTACACCATTGGACAGGATTCGGTATGACGCAGCGTTGGTAGTCGATGAGGATGTTGGCGCTGAAGGAGAGATTGATGTCAGAGAGTTGCCGGGCGGTGACCACGCCGTAGTCTGTCATGAAGGTCCCTATCAGGAGCTCAACAAGACCTATGGATACATCTATGGAAGGTGGCTTCCTACCAGCGGCCGTCTTCCCGCAGATTCTCCTCCTTTCGAGGTCTATCTCAATGATCCTGATAGCAGTGAACCTGAAGAATTACTCA
This sequence comes from uncultured Ignavibacteriales bacterium, assembly GCA_964516945.1. Lineage (GTDB taxonomy): Bacteria > Zixibacteria > MSB-5A5 > GN15 > JACZUZ01 > JAJRPJ01. The sequence goes on along the minus strand of CAZFAL010000150.1, from coordinate 5,995 downwards.
CTGACTTATATATACCGTTGGAAAATATACCTGACAATCGCTGATAGCGAAAAAACCGGGAGACCATCATGGTTGTAGCTGAAAAACTGGACATGTACAAGGCGCACAAGGCCGACTACGCCGCTCCGAAGAAACCTGTCTTGCTCAATATCGAACCGGCTCAATACCTGTCTATTGACGGAACCGGTAAACCGGGGGGAGAAGAGTTCATTGACGCAGTTGCCGCGCTGTATGCGATGGCCTTCACTATCAAAATGACGTACAAGACCTATGGCCGTGATTATACCATCTGCAAACTTGAAGCAGTGTGGTTCATAGATGGGAACAAGGATATCGAAAAAGCTAAACCGAATCAGATTCACTACACATTGATGATCCGCACTCCCGATTTCATCAAGAACAAGCAATTGGTCGAAGCGAAGAGGGCCTTGGCCAGCCGAGGGAAAGCGCCGCGTGCGGAAGATGTTGTATTGAATGTTCAAAAGGAGGGTAAATGTGTCCAGATGCTTCACATCGGACCTTACAATATGGAGCATGAATCATTTGAACAAATGGTCATGTTTGCAGATGAAAACGGTTTGGCGCAATCTGGAAAGCGTCATGAGGTCTATCTATCTGATCCGAGGCGTGTCCCGCCGGAACGTTTGCGGACAATTCTCCGTCTGCCTGTCCAGAGAAAGAGGGTTGGTCGATGAAGGTTTGGATAATCGCCATAGCTGCAATAATTGCACTGCTGGCGGTCGGAATAATGATAGTGTCATGGTGGTTGGACAGACCACTTTATGTTCCCGGATCCGTCGCTTCCCGTGTCGATCTGAAGGCGCCGGAAAAGGAAACTCCGACTTACAATACTGGCAGGTAACCGAAGGCATCCTGCTCTATCACTTCCAAACAGGAGAGGGCAGAAACGCGCTCATGATTCACGGCGGCCCCGGCTTCCCGGCTACGGAGCCCGACCGTGGATTGATGGGACTCGGCGAGCGCTACAGGTTTTGGTACTATGATCAGCGTGGCTGTGGACATTCGAGTATGCCTATCAAGGGTGATTGGACATCAAGTACGTATGAGAATATCAGTCACTTAGAGAAAACGTTGGGTATTGGCGCTCAAATAGCGGATATTGAGCGTATTCGACGTCTTCTCGGTGATGAGCGGCTTATAATTATCGGCCACTCATATGGCGCCTTCCTGGCGGCGCTGTATGCCGCAGAGTTTCCAGACCACATCGGCGCACTTGTACTCGTGTCCCCGGCTGACCTGCTGACACTACCTTCTCCAAATGGCGGAGTTTTTGATGTGATTCGCAGTCGACTTTCTGAGAAAGACTTAGAATCGTTCGACGATTGGTTCGACAAGTATCTTGATTTGGGAGCTGTGTTTCAGAAAAAAGAAGATGAGCTTTTGGATGAAGACTTAGAGTTTGCTCAATTCTTTCGAATCGCATCGTTTCCTGCTCATGTGAGGTTTCCGGATCGAAAGTATGTGGGGACATGGATGATACGGGCGCAGTATTTCAGTATGGGCAGAAAACATGACTATCGTGCGGCGCTCGAAGCTGTCAAAGCGCCAGTTCTGGTGATACATGGCGCAAATGACCTCCAACAGGAATCTGTATCCAAAGCTTATGCCACTGCCTTTCCGAATGCAGAGATGCAGACGATGGAAGGCGCCGGTCATTTCCCTCAGGATGATAAACCGGATGAGTTCGGCGCTATAGTTCGCGGTTTTCTAGATCGCGTGGAGCGTTAATTGCGCGGCGTGTTGTTTCCAGATGGCGCAGTTTTTGTGAGCCAGGCATTGCGCACTATGGAATAGCTCGAAACCTTCACTGTTTCGAGTTTTTGCTAATGCGGTAGCAACCTGCCCGGTTGCTTCAGGCGGAAACCGTTTCCGGACTCTCTAATTCTCTTCTGACGGCGGTGGCTATTTTTTGCAGGGTGATTGGTTTTTTGATGAAGGCGCCGATCCCCATTTTGCGGGCGTCGACTACTCTGTCTGACTCGGAGAAACCCGAAAAAATCATCGCTTTTTGCTGTGGGTTGATTTCCAGAATCCGGCGATAGGTCTCAGTTCCGTCTATGCCGCCGGGCATCACCATATCCAGCACAACAAGGTCCTGCGGATGTTCTATCAGAAAAGCGACTGCTTTTTCACCGCTCTCCACTGTGCTGACCTGATAGCCGATTTGACTCAGCAACTGGAATGTCACCTCACGCTGAATATCGTCATCATCAACGACGAGAATCGACTCGCTCCCACCGCAGATTTCGTCCGAATCTGACTCGTTCACTATGTCACGTGAGATGGGGAAGTAGATGAAAAACGATGTTCCGGCGCCGACTTTTGTTTTTAGATCGATGTAACCGTGATGGTCTTTGATAACTCCATCCACCACACTCATGCCCAAACCCGAACCGCGTTGTGCGTTTGCCGGTTTGGTGGTGAAAAACGGGTCGAAAATTTTCTGCGCTACGTCATCCGGTATACCGCATCCGGTGTCAGAAATCGTCAGCTTGACATACTCGCCTTTTGGCACATAGCCGCGTTTGATTGACATGTCATCGACGTAGTAATTCTCGGTCTTGATATGCACTTTGCCAATACCCTGCATAGCGTCCTCGGCGTTGTGCAGGAGATTGCTCAACATCCGGTGCAATTGCGCCTTGCCGCCCTGTATCGGCATGAGTTCATCACTCAGGTCAGTGACGTATGACAAAGTCGCCGGGCGCTCCAGCGTCGCCAGAGTATGTTGCACCACCGTGTTGAGGTTCAACGCTTCCAAATTGTAGTGGCCCCGGCGGCCGAGTGTCAGCAGGTCCTGATTGATGGCCGCGATTTTTGTAGCGGCGGTTTCAATTTGGTCGAGATGTTTGCGGGTTTTGTGATTCTCCGGAAGCTGGCGGCGAATCAGTTCCGGGTAGGCCATCAACGGGCCGAGCAGATTGTTGAAGTCATGCGCCACCTGTCCGGCGATTGTGCCTGCGGTGTCCAGCCGAGCCGCACGGGACTCCAGCGCCTCAAGCCGTTTGCGCTCGGTGATATCCCGCCAGACAACGTGCAGAAAGTCTTTACCTTCGTACGGGAACGGTGTCAAAAGCACCTCAACCGGGAAGACTTCACCGTTGCGCCGCTTGTGCGCCCATTCGAAGCGATGGCTACCGCGTTGCAATGCTGTGGCCATCATCTCATTGGCTTTGTTGAATGAGCTTTGTCCGTCGGGTTGTGTTTCCGGGGAGAGCTCCGACGGATGTGTGTCTAGGAGGTCTTGCTTGTTTTTGTAACCCAGCATCTTGACAGTCGCCTCATTACAATCGACAAACTTGTCGCCCTCAATAATCAGAATCGCATCGGCGGAGCGCTCGAATATCGCCTGATATTTTTTCTCACTTTCACTCAGCGCGTCCCGGATTTCCCTCTGTTCGGCGTGCGCAGAATCCGACTTTTCTGCGGATTCACCTCGTAATTCGGCCACCAGCGCGTGCAACTCTTCGAGTTCTTCAATGAGTTGCGTTTTTGTTTTCTCTCCGTTACGCATTTAGCATCCAGTGTCTTACTTGCGTTCCATTTTGCAAATGTGGTTGCAAAGTGATTCCATCCATTTCAGATAATGTCTACTTACTATCGGCAATTATTGCAACGAAGTTAGGACATTATTGGCGCGTGTTACCCTGAGGTAATACCGGGGCGTCGTATCTGAAGCGAACAAGGGCAGAGACCGATAGCACATATATGTACATGTAGAGAATGTTTTTGTGAATGAGGTCTGTGGCGCCTCAGCTGCAATGTCCCCTTATCTGGAAGGCAGGGATTGTGATATGATGTGTGAAAGGAGCAGGTCAATTAGTCGGCATCGGGCCACCAGATACTTGATATACCTTGCTATCTGCGCGAGCGCAGCGACATTGGCAGGATGTTCGCAGGTCTCTGAGAAACCATCGGAGCCGGGTGGCGCAGTAGATACACTGGGTTCGGATGTTGGTAATCAGTCTCCTGTTGCCGTCGCCGGGGCAGACCAACAAATAATGATTGGCTCCCCGGTTGATCTTGATGGGAGCTCCAGCTCAGATCCGGATGGTGATTCATTGGCATATCAATGGAGTGTCATCATTCGCCCGGCTGGAAGTGTGGCGTCGCTCTCGAGCGCTACAACGCAGACGACGAGTTTCACACCTGACAGTGTCGGTTTGTATCGCATTATGCTAGTTGTTTCGGACGGAGCGCTCAGCAGTATTCCGGATACGGTTTCAATTACCGCGATTGCAGATACACTCTATGTCAATCAACGACCTGTGGCCATTGCTTCGGCCACACAGATGGTTGCCGCCGGTGATTCGACGCAACTCGACGGAACCGGTAGCTATGATCCCGATGGTGATTCGCTTAGCTGGCGCTGGCGGATTGTTTCTGCGCCTGTGTCAGGCGCCGGAGCGCTGTCTGATTCAACCGCAGTGAGTCCCTGGCTTTACACAGACAGCGCAGGTGATTATGGGTTGGAACTTGTTGTCAGTGACGGATTACTGCAGAGTCTTCCGGGTTCGTTGTCTGTTACGGCTTCGCCTGCGCCCGTTGTTGACAGCTGTGTCTCCAATCCGAATGTTGTCTTTACACATGATATTACCGATTTGAGTCAGATAAGTTTGATTGTTCCACCCGGTAGTGTGTCCGGGAATGTTATCAAGACCCACAGCTATATTGAAAACAAACCGGGCGTAAGCGTGCCGGTGTATGCCCCCGCTGATTGCATATTGTACAATGGCGCGAAAATGCTTGAAGGTGGCGAAATTCAATACTTGTTGTTCTTTCGCGCAAGCTGTGAAGTGCGATTCATCCTCGACCATATCACAACGGTGGTTGACACAATCGCAACCCTGTTTCCGGGGCCGCCGGCTATCTCATCGCAAACAGGGCCGGATTTTGCAAATCCGATAGCATTCCCTGCCGGAACACTCCTCGGATACACAACCGGAACACAACAGGCGCGCCGCTGGGATTTCGGCGTTTACAATACAACGGTCACAAATACATTTGGCAACAACCTGCGCTATGAGAACTCTTATGCCTGGCGCTGGCTGGAGGCCGTGTGTCCGTATGATTTGTATCCTGTGACGATGCGTGCGCAGTATGAAAACTTGTATGGCGGCGCCGGTGGTATTCTGGTGGGGAGCGGCGCCACGTGCCGCAATCCGTCTCAGGATAGTATCGGCACAATTCGCGGTATGTGGTTCCCGGACAATGATCCGAACTCTTTTGCGCAAAACACGCTGGCGATAAGCTCCACGTTCGATGCGGGGCAGGTGCGAATAGGAGGTCCCGGCTGGCAGATGTGGATTTACGACACTAATCCCACATTTGTTGACCCGGCGACTGTCACCACCGAGCATTGTTATAGCGCCGGTTCGGCTGTTGCCTATTTCAAGCTTGTCTCAGCGACAGAATTGCGTGTCTACTATGATTCAACCAGTAGCGTCTGCCCCGGAAGTTTTCCGGCGAGCGGGTATGTGACCTATTGGCGCTGAGAGAGCTTAACCGATTGTTACGGTTCACTCCAGGAACAACTTCCCGTTGCGGGCTTCCACTGAACCGGATATTTGTCAGCGAAGCAGACAAGAGCCGGCATTACATTTCAGCAGAACCGGTTTCAGCCGCAACTCATGGCTCACAAACTATCCCGAAGCGCACGCTTCAATTGACCGACCGCGTCCTCATTTGCAATCGTCACAACAAACATCCCACGCAGGTCGCCGGCGGAATAGTCAACTGCTTTGTCGTCAGGATATTTTTTCTGTAAGGCAAGATTCACTTGTTCATCGAGGGACTTGCTATCTCCGTGACACTTCAAGCAGAACCTGCCCATTTTGATTGGCTGATAGTATGTGTACCCTGTCTTGTTTTCGGAGTCCGCGAATTCATCGAAAAACTGCATTTGTTTCATTGAATCAGCGAAGGAATGCAGAATTTCCTGTTCGTGCGGGTTGGCTTTGTTCAGCGGGTTTCT
>CAZFAL010000149.1:0-7147 GCA_964516945.1 uncultured Ignavibacteriales bacterium | reverse complement strand
AGTCAAAGCGAATGACAACAGCGCTTTCTATGAGAACGAGTTTTTGTATTTGCGGAAGAAAATCACTCTCGATTAGTATTTGAAATGTATTCTACTCAGTCGTCCGAGAAAACCGAATTCTGATAGCATAATCGTTCTGACCCTCGACAGCGCCAAGGTAACCGGAGACACTGCCGTGGCATATTTGACATTGACGGCTCAGGGGGATAGCGCCGCACACTTCATCAAGTCGCAACAATATCTCTTCCGGGAAGATGGTCGCTGGATTAAGCCTATTTCCACAAATTTCCGTGACAACAATGACTTCTATCGCCGGATTCGGCAGTATGAAGAAGACGCCAAACATGAATCGGGTGGTTGAGCGTCCCGGCGTCCCAACGTTTCTGTGATAGAACAGCGCGTATGTCAGATACACTCTTGCATATTGGTATCGTCACACATGACATAGACAAGTCAGTGGCGCTGTATCGCCAACTCTGTCCGGATATTGTCGTCAATGAAACAATACGAGTTGTTCAGCAGGGAGCGCTGGTTTGTTTTCTTGAATTCCCGGCACATAGCGCCTCGAGCAAAATAGAATTACTCCAACCGCTGGCCGACGATAGTCCCCTGGCAAAATTCCTGACCAAACGCGGTGAGGGGTTGCACCATATTTGTTTTGGATGTGACAACCTTGCCGACAAACTCGCAGCGCTCAAATCTGACGGGTTCCGGCTCATTGACGAGACACCGCGTATCGGCGCTCTCGGTAAGCCGGTCGCATTCGTGCATCCGAAATCCGCCGGTGGGACATTGATTGAATTCGAAGAAGAGTAGGTTACTGCGCTGATAGCTATTTGGTTGACTTGGTTGACGCTGCCCGGAACGCTTCGGGGAATTCGTCAGCGAGAGTCTTAAGGATTTCCCCAATCCTGTTTTGCACAAATGTCTCTCTGTTTTCAACCGGCGCATAGTTATGTATACGACCAGCGAGTGTTTTGTTCAGCAGTCCTTTCTCCACAAGTCGTCCAAGGACAGTCAGGACCGTTGTTGAGGCGAGCTTCTTTTTGAGACGTAATTGCACGCGGACTTCCTTGGCGGGAAGCGGGCTTTGCCGCCAGAGGATTTCCATAATATCCGCTTCAAGTGGACCGAGGAAGCGGCTGAGTTTGTGCCCGTTTCTATTTAACATCGCACGCTTCAGGTTGCCTCAATGATATCAACAGCATTTGTCCTTTTTGCGTGAGACAAGCATTCGTACACCGATTATCATCAGAATCGCCGGACCGATATACTCGCCAAGACGCAGATGGACAACGCCGACCTGATTGAGTAATATCAACACACCAATCACCACTAATGTCGCTCCCCAGAAAAGCATTAGCTGTCTCCTCTCACCACTTGCTCTTACTCTCTCTGCTCATCTCACTCTGATCATCTCGGGAAAGCTCTTTTAGTCTCATTACCACAATTCGGGCGACTTTCTCAAGAAATTGCGCATCATCTTCATTGAATGCAGCGATTCTGTCTGAGTCGATGTCTATTTCGCCGAGAATCTCGCCATCGTCAATCAACGGCACAACGATTTCTGACTTCGTTTCGATTGAACACGCCAGATAGCGCGAATCCTGATTGACATCATCAACAACGATTGTCTGACCGCTTTCAGCCGCGGCTCCGCAGATTCCTTCGCCGATTTTGATTCGTGTATGGGGGGTGGGTTTGCCGATGTACGCCCCGACCTGCAGGTGTTCTCCGTCAACGAGATAAAAACCGGTCCATGTGAAATATGTGAAGCGCGCATCCAACACCCGGACGATTCGCTCAAGTAAGTCAGTCTGAGAAGTCGCCTGTTGCGCTTCCCGCTGGATTTCCGACAAGACAGTTTGATTAGTGACTGTTTCCATAATCATGTTTCTCAGTATGCCAGTGATTTCACCGTTTGCGCCAATGCCTCAAGGTTTGCCATCGGCGTCTCCGGTGGAATTGAGCAACCCGGTCCGAAAATGAACTTCGTGTTGCGCTGCCGCTGGAAGATATCCCGAACCTTGAATTCTACTTCTTCCGGTGTGGCTTTCAATAGCCAGCCGTGATGGTCCAAACCGCCGAGGGCCAGTTTGTCGCCAATAGCTGAGATGCCGTCCGCAAGGGACAAGTTTGTCGGATCAGATTCATCCCAGTTGATTATTTCAACAGGATAGTCAGCCAGTTCTGCGAGATAATTCTCGCTGGCGCAAACATGAAGCAGGTTAAGCGCATCATCACCGGAAGCTTCCAGCGGCGCCAAATCGAACGCACGGCCGAATTCCTGATATTGTTCATATGTCAGTAGTGTCTTTGAGGCCCATTGCGTTGTCGCATAAAACAATCCGTCGGCTCCGGCGTTACGCAACTCTGTGGCATACGCTTGAAATGTCTCCGTGATTCTCCCGAGGGCGGCTGTCACACGGTCCTTATCCTCGGCGAGATGGTTCAGAAGTGTCTGGTCGTCTTTGACAAGGTCTCCGGCGATAGAAAGTGGTGTGAACATGGTCATCAACAAATGCAAATCCGGTCCGATTCGTTTGCGAATCAAAGAAACAGCTTTGAGCAATTCGGCAAGAACCGGCGCATCCGGTTTGAGCGCCTTGATCTTATCCCAGTCTGCGACAGTTTCAACTGCGAATTTGGTTTTCTTGTGCTTGCTGAATTCATCATTGGACCATTCCAGAACATTCCCCCAGTCCTCCATATGATAACTGGCCCGCGGATTGATTTTCATCAAATCCCAGCCGAAACGCTCCTGAAAGCCGCACATCGCATCAGCGAGTCCTGCGGCTGTGGTCTCCTGATGATAAAAATGTCGCCAGACCGTTACCGCAGGCCTGTCCGGGGTTTCTCCGGAAACTAATGCGTTAATTCTTTCTCTTGGTGTCATTCACATCCACGTCTGATTCAGTGTTATCTCCATGCTGATTCTCACGCGGTGTTATGCGCGAGAGGCATCCAATCTCAGCGCAAATATATGGGGCATTTCCCTCATCGGCAACTATCGAACGCCAATCGGAACCCCAGATAGCCACCCGGATAGCTTTGGGCTTGGGGTTCCCCCATTCGGCGCCAAAACAGTGAACAAAGCGGCTTCCTGAGGAAGAAAGCCGCAAACAGCGGCCGAAACATGGAATGTGGCGCAGACGGCGCAGGCTACGCTCCCGGTGAGCTTCACAACGATAGCCACACAGACGCAAACTATACTAATCGCACTAACCGCGCCGGATTACAATTACACGCTCAGGAAACTCATGCCCACAAAAGCGAACAGACAAGCGACAGCGTCACCAACGACATCAACGCCGTCGGCGTCTTCCGGGAAGACCGGCGCGATTCTGATTGTCGATGACGAAGAGTCATTGCGGAGTTTCATGGAGATAATGCTCTCCAAAGAAGGCCATTCGGTGATGACAAGCGCTTCAGGGCCGGAGGCGCTTGATATTATGCGCGAGCATTCATTTGATCTCGTCGTCACGGATATGATGATGCCTACGATGTCCGGCTTGGAATTATTGGGCAAGAGCAAGGAAATTGACGGTGATCAGGAGTTCATTGTTATGACCGCCTTTGGCTCAATGGACAGCGCTATTGAGGCGATGAAGCTCGGGGCTGCCGATTATATTACCAAGCCATTCAACATCGACCAGGTCAAACTCGCTGTCGACAGGGCGCTTGATAAGCGCCGTCTTGTCAAAGAGAATATAATCCTGCGCAAGGAGTTGGGGCGCGATGTCACATTTGAGAATATTGTTGGCAAGTCCGACTCTCTCAAACAGGTCATCTCACTGGCGCGGCAGGTTAGCGCAACCGACTCCACTGTCCTGATTCGTGGTGAATCCGGCGTTGGTAAAGACTTGCTGGCGCGCGCGATACACAATTCAAGTCCGCGTGTTGACGGCCCCTTTGTCACATTGAACTGCGCCGCCTTACCGGAGAATCTGCTTGAATCTGAACTGTTTGGCCACAAAAAGGGGTCTTTCACCGGCGCGATTCGTGACAAACAGGGTCTGTTCCAGAGCGCCAACGGCGGGACATTGTTTCTTGATGAAATCGGCAATGTCTCCCATGCGATGCAGGTGAGACTGCTCAGAGTCCTCGAAGACCAGATGATTACTCCGGTCGGCGAAACGAAACCTGTCAAAGTGGATGTGCGCTTGCTTGCGGCGACAAACGCTAATCTTGAAAAAGATGTTGAAGCCGGGACTTTTCGGGCTGATTTGTATTACCGCCTGAATGTCATACAGCTCGAACTTCCGAGTTTGCGTGATCGCCGCGAGGACATCGTTCCCCTCGCTGAAATGTTTGTCGAGAGTTTTGGCAAGCGCCTCCGCAAGCCGAATCGCAAGCTTTCCGCGGAGGCGTGTCAGGCGTTGACCGCCTATGACTGGCCGGGGAATGTGCGTGAACTGGAAAACTCAATTGAACGCGCGGTATTGTTGGCCAACGGTGAAATAATTGTACCGGACGATTTTCCGGCTCGACTCATAAACAGTCAGAGTAGCGCTAAAGAAGGGCTGGTTAGCTCTGAAGTATCCGGGAGCGCCGAGCCGCTGACACCCACATTGCAGTCGATTGAAAAGGCCTATATCCACTATATCATGGCCGAGAATGACGGGAATAAGTCACGTGCGGCCAAAGCGCTTGGTATTGACAGCTCGACGTTATATCGAAAACTCGAGCGCTATGGCTGGTCAAAGAAAAAGTCACATGCAAATGAGAAAGATAAGTCGACACAATAGCTGGGTAGAATTATGACTCTCTGTTGAACAGTAGAACAGTTGCCGCTGACACCTCCGTAGAACAAGAAATCTGGAATGGGACTTGCAACTCCTGAGCGCGTTGAACGACGACAGCAACAAACCGGGAGATTCTGATATGATGAAGAACATGGGAAAAACAGCCGGGCGCCGACAACAGGCGCTACCGCAGGACACTCAGTGTCAGCAAAGTGGATTTACCCTTATCGAGTTGATGATTGTCGTGGTTATCATCGGCCTGCTGGCCTCATTGGCGATACCTCGTTTCATGTCCGCTACGACTCGTGAGAAACAAAATGAAGTGAAAATGATTCTCAAGCAGATGTATGTGAATCAGCGGGCGTACCGTCAGGCGAATAACTCCTACTGGGGCGATGGCATTACCGCTGACAGCGCCGCCGCCAACAGGCAGAACTTCGCGCCATTGACAATAGATATCATGGCCACGGCAAAGTACACCTATTCCATTTCAGCCACCCAGAATACTTTTGTCGTGACGGGCACTGCAACAGGTCTGGATGATGACCCTGCTCCCGATATCTGGACAATCGATAACAACGGCTTGCTGACAATGGTCTCGGATGATTCGCAACTATAGGCGGTCGTAAGACTGCGAATGTCGAGAGCAGGTATTGCAGAATGCAAGAAATCGCGGCAGAACGCGGCGCTTGGGCGCTGATAACGACTCCGGAAACTTTTCACCTTGCAACAATTCCGGCGGCCAAAGAGAAGAGCTGGCAAATAACGCAAGCAGGGACAACAGATTACAGCGACGCGACAGATGAACAACCGATTGTGGCGCCGGACTTGCAACACTGAAGAAACGACAGACACATAACTTGGATTTCTGAGTCGATTAACGGCCTGTAAGAGCCGAAGAAAAATGATAGAGACACCGAAGCACAGAGAAGAGAACTAAAGAAGAGCCCGTAACAAACCATTTCACAAAACCCAAGGGAGAATCACATGAACACACTGCACAAGAACAACAAAGGTTTCACACTTATCGAGTTGATGATCGTGGTCGTCATTATCGGTATTCTTGCCGCCCTCGCGATTCCGCGTTTCATGCAGGCGACAACCAAGTCCAAGCAGTCTGAAGCCAAGCAGATCCTCAAGCAGATCTACACCATGGAGCGCACCTACCGTCAGGAGAACGGTACATACTACGCCGGTGGTCCGGCTGACTCCGCCAATGGCACAGCGTTGGCGACACTCGGTGTTGAGATCATGGCGACCGCGCTGTACTCATACACAATCACTGCTACCGCCGGTACAGCATTCACTGCTACCGCAACTGCGACAGGTCTTGATGATGACGCTACCAATGACGTCTGGACGATTGACCAGAATGGTAATCTGCTCAATACTACCAACGACGTAACGGGCTAATATAGACTGACATTAGCCGGATCGAGAGATCAACGGCGCGTTCGCCACTTCGGCGGGCGCGCCGTTTTTTGTTCAGTAAGTAGCGGTGGATGACGGCGGGGATTCAGCCGATACATAGACCAGGGCACAGACCAGGGCACATACCAGAGCACAGAGGCGTTCTCACAGGGCGCCGGTTTGCCACAGGAGAAAGAATCATGGCTGAACGAGAAGTAGATGCAGACAGTTTACACAAAGAGGTAGTCGCAGATAGCGGTCAGCAGCCCCTCGCTCCGCAGGAAATGCGCGTGGAGGTCTATCGCGCAGACACACTTGCCCCGGTGAATAACCGCAGGATGCAACTCCGCGCTCGTCGTATTTGCGATGAGTATCTTGAGGGCTCGGTATTGACTCTTCCGCGTGTGGTTATTGAGGGTTCCTTTTGCTCCGGCGCAGGCAAGCGGCTAATCTCCGATGAATCCGTTGGTCTGGTCATTTGCCGAAACATTCATCGCTCCTGCGCGGATTGGAGTGAGCTGTTTGCGGAGTTTCGCCGTATTCTGGCGCCGGGTGGTATTCTCTATTTGCTTGCCCCGGACACCAAAGGCATCTTTGACCCGCACTATTCCCTCCCGTTCTTGAATCATTTCCCGGACTGGCTGGCGGAAATCTATCTCTCGCTGACATTGCATCATGGAGCGCCGCTTTACGCCACTATCACAGCCGACGAAGTTCTGGCGTGTGCGCAAGGTTTTGAGGCGCACAATTACAGCTCCAAAACACTCCCGGACACCCCGCCGCCGTCTCCCGGATGCGTTGAGTTTAGCTTGATAAAGCCGTTCTGAATGCGGCGCCGCCTCGGCTCTACCACCCCGTCAATTGTTCCAGATTGCTGTCCAGCTTCGCGATACGCTCTTCAAGGTCGTGTTGTTTGCCCTGCTCCCGTGAAACAATGTCATCCGGGGCGTTCTTCAGGACATCTGCGTTAGAGAGCTTACGCCGGAGTCTTT
>CAZFAL010000148.1:1927-7186 GCA_964516945.1 uncultured Ignavibacteriales bacterium | reverse complement strand
CCGTCATCGTCCACCACCATGAAATACGCCTCCCCGGAATCTGAGGCGTGTTTCATAATCTGCGTCAGTGTCGCAGATGCCGGCACCAGCGCGACATGCTCATCCATCGCATCGGCGACAGTCAAGGTGCGCAGAATATCAATATCCTTACCGGCTTTGAGATTGATACCACGCTTGGCGAGCTTGATAGTGTAAATCGATTCCTTTTCCAATTTCTGCGCCAATAGTGTGGTGAAGACAACCGCAACCATCAAGGGCAGAATAATCCGGTAATCACTCGTCATCTCGAAGATTATCAAAATCGCAGTCATCGGAGCATGCGTCGCGCCACCGACGAGACAGGCCATCCCGACCAGCGCATAGGCCCCGGGGCTGACACCGAGTCCCGGAAAAACTGCATCGACAAGATAGCCAAACGCCCCACCGGCCATCGCGCCCATAAACAGCGACGGCGCGAAAATACCGCCGGAAGACCCCGAACCGAGGGTCAATGATGTCGCGGCAATTTTCAGAAAAACAAGAATTACGAGCAAGTCCAGGACTAAATTCCCTTTCAGCGCCTGAGTAACGGTGCTATATCCATCAGCGAATACCTGCGGATAAAACAGTCCAATGAAACCCAGAAACAACCCGCCGAAGGCCGGTTTGAGGTACGGAGAGATTTTCATATTGTCCCAGAAATCCTCAGACCAGTCCAGTGTCTTGGTAAAGGCAACTGAGACAAACGCCAGAACCAGACCCATCACAGCATAAATAGGGACCTCCCACGGAGAAACCAATTCATACGGCGGGACAATGAACGCCGGATGATTGCCAAGCAGAGAGCGAATGACAACTGAGGCCACAACCGAGCTGATAAGCACCGGTGAAAAAGTCTTGATGGCAAAATCTCCGAGAATAACTTCGAGCGAAAAGAACACACCGGCAATCGGCGCATTGAACACCGCCGAGATACCCGCTGCGGCGCCACAACCGACAAGTACGCGCACACGGTCAGTCGAGAGTTTGAACACCTGCCCGATAGTGGAGCCGATAGCCGAACCGATTTGCACAATTGGTCCCTCACGACCGGCAGACCCGCCAGAGCCGATACAAATCGCCGAGGCCAGCGTCTTAATAACCGCCACTCGTGGACGTATCACGCCGCATTCACGCGCCACCGCGTTCATCACCTCCGGCACACCGTGACCCTTGGCTTCTTTGGCAAATTTGATAATCAATGGCGCAGATAGCAGACCGCCAATGAACGGTATGAGCGGAATCCAGTATAATCTGTCTGTCGAAAGTCCATAGACTGTGGTATCACCGAGATCGACAAACAAGCTGGTGAAGAATGTGATGAGCTTGATGAAGGCGTAGGCTCCAAGGCCGGTCGAGGCCCCGACAATAACCGAGAAAATTATTAGTATCTGAGTTTGAGACAGATGCAGAACCGGAGCCAGAGCGCGAACGACGCGGTTTGAATTGCTGAGAATCATGTCTTTTTCGTTCTTTCAAGAAGATAAGAATAATGGTACAGCCGGGGATCGTCTACGGCCTCCATCCGAAAAGCGAAAGTAATTGAGTTTAGCGGAATTACCAAGCCACAGAGCGGAATCTTTGCAAGTTTTCCCTCATTAGTCAGTTATCTCGTATCGCGCGCCGGCCCAATCCGCAACAGTCAACTACTTGACTTGAATCCGGCGCGCTCTGTACCTTACTCTCCGCCGCAGAATTACCGCAGGCGCAGAAAAACACAAGAGAGAGTATGAGCAAATCATCAGAGATAGTCATCATCGGCGGCGGAGTTATCGGTCTTTCCTGCGCGTTCTATCTTGCCCGTGAAATCTACTCAGGCAAGGCCGCCGGCAAAGTCACGATTATTGAAAAAGAACAGGTCACCGGGGCCGGGGCCACCGGAAAAAACGCCGGAGGAATCCGCGCGCAATTCTCCAGTCCGGAAAATATCATTTTCTCCCTCCGCTCCATTGAAGCATTCGAAAGATTTGAGGAAGAAACCGGCAGTCCGCTGGTGTTTAATCAATGCGGCTATTTGTTTCTGCAGGCCACAAACGAGCAAGTCACTGAATTCGAAAAGCAGGCCGAACTGCAACGCTCGCTCGGAGTGGATGTTCAATTCTTGACTCCGGAAGAGATCCACCAGCTTGCTCCGGCGCTCAAGGTCGATGACCTGCTACGCGGCAATTTCTTCAACCGCGACGGCATTGCCGACCCGGGTGATGTGGCGATGGGCTATTATAACGCTGTCAAACGTCTCGGTGTCGAAGTGTTAACGAATACGACGGTCACAGGCATTGAGATGGCCGGGGATACTATCACCGGGGTCATCACCGACAAAGAAACGATTCATTGTCAAACAGTCATCAACGCCGCCGGGCCCTATGCCGCAGTAATTGCAAAGATGGTCGGCTATGACCTGCAGGTTGCGCCGGTCAAACGCCAAATCGTTGTCAGTGGTCCCTTGGATTATATCAATGAGGAATTCCCGATGGTTGTCGATGTTTCCACCGGGGCCTATTTCCATCGCGAAACACCGGGACTGCTGATGGGCTGGGCTGACCCGAATGTGCAGCCCGGGTTTGATGAATCTGTCGATGATGATTACACTGACGAAATCCTGATGCGCACCTTACATCGTCTGCCACGACTCGAAGACGCCGAAATCGGCAAGGCCTGGGGTGGGTTGTATGAAACAACACCGGATCATCGTGCGATTATCGGACGCGCTTCGGGAATAAATGGTCTGATTCTTGTCAATGGTTTTTCCGGTCACGGCTTGATGCATGCCCCGGCGGCCGGTATGGTCGCCGCAGACCTTGTTACAGGCGCTACACCCCGGATTGATTTGACCAACCTGTCACCGGACAGATTCACCAAAGGAGCTTTAGTCTATGAAACCAATGTACTGTAAGATATTTCTTAGCGTTCATGCTGCTATTCACAACCTTCGTCGCCTCACCGTCGGGCGCGTTTTTTTTGTCGGGCTGGCGCTCATACTCTCCACACCAGTTTCTTCTCTGGCGCAAGTGGACACAAGTGTTTCCCTCAACGCAATTGATGAGTGTGTCACATTGCATGACAGTCTGCGGCTCTGCTATACCTACAAGACCAATCCCAAACGAAAGGCAAAGGCGCTGGTTGTCACACTGCCGATGCGTTCGCGCACACGGGCGACATTCGGCAAAATTGATGATCTCTTTGCCGAGCGCTTCCCTGAGCTGTCGTTTCTTGATTTTGATTTACGCGGCCACGGGCAATCGACAATTGCCGGGACAGACACGCTGGATTTCCGCACCATGAGCCGCGAGGAATACACAAAGATTCCGCATGATATCAAGGATGCGCTACGCATGATTCGCAAAGGACACAAAGAATTAAGACGCTTACCGATAATTGTCATCGGCGCCTCAATCGGCGCCAATAGCGCCGGGATTCTTGCGAACATCGAGAACAAAGTCAAAGCCGCGGCGCTCTTATCCCCCGGCAAGGACTATCTCGGACTCATCCCCGAACCGCATCTGAAAATGACTGATGAAAAAGACATCCTCTTTATGGTCGGCAAGCAGGACACATATTCATTTGAGTCAACCAACGAGTTGTACAAAATGACCGAAGGCCGGAAAGTCCTGCATGTATACAACTCGGCAAATCACGGCACCAATATCCCGAACAACAACGCACAGGCGCTTCAAGAGTTGACTGACTGGCTTGGGACTGTCCTCAAACAGATAGAAAAGAAGAACAAGTAGGCTACTCTTCTTTCTAATCTCTGCCGTCTCCGCTTCTGGCTCTCTTCCGGCGGCGTGACTTCGTATCCGTAGACCTGTCGGCCTTATAGAGCGCCGCATACACCCGGTCACGCTCGTAGTTTGAATCAATCCCCTCTACAACATCAATGTAGGCGTCATAGAGCGAGTCATCGCCCGTGTACAAGCGCGCATACTGCTTGAGCGCCCCGGCTTTTTCATAGTCGGAACTGAATCCGTCAATAATCGAAAGCACATCCAGCAGGACGTCATTCGGTGTCGAAGAATCAAGGTCGAGCTTCTGCAACGCACGATGTGTTTCATAGTCCGAATCAATATCTTTCAGCGCCATGACATATTGGCGGTAGAACTCCGGATTCCCCTCGTTGAATTGTGACAAGTCAGTCAACAGCTCGGCGCGCTCATAGTCCGAATCAATCGTCTGAGCCAATTCCAGAATCTTCACGGCCAGCTCTTCACTGATGTTCTTCCCTTTTAGCAACTTGCTCAACACACGACGCTTTTCATAGTTCGAGTCGATGTCAACTATTGCATCATAATAGGCCTTAGCATACGTCTCATCGTCCCGCGTATAGCGGGACATTTCGCTCAGTAATTCCGCCCGTTCATAATCTGAGTCAATATCCTGAGCCATTTTCAGAATGCTCAGAATTGTCTCTTCACTCAGATCACGCCTTTCGGTAATAGCTTCAAGCGCCCGACGTTTCTCATAATCAGAGTCAATACCGGCTATCGCCTCTGCATAAGCGTCAACAACATCACTGTCGGCAAGACCACCTTCGGCCAGTGACTTCAACAATTCAGTGCGCTCATAGTCAGAGTCAAATGACTCAGCGGAGCGTAACAGCCCCAGCGCAACATCTTTGGAGAGGTTCTTGCGCGAGACCACATCCTCCAGTGAACGGCGCTTTTCGTAGTCAGAACCTATCGTTCCGACAGCGTCAACATAGGACGTCAATGTTTTATCATCCTGGAGCGCCTTTTCGTCTATATCTGAAAGCGCTTGCGCCTTTTCATAGTCAGAGTCGAGATCATGCGCGATACTTGCGATAACTTCCCGGGTTTGCTTTCCATTCAATTCTCCACTGGAAAACAGGGCGCTGTAATACACACCTTTGACATGATCAGTATCTATCTCACCAATCTCTTTGAGAACACCGTCTACGCCGTCTTTCTCAAGAATCCGCTTTGCCCGCTCTTTGGCGCCAATCGATGAGTTACGAAAGATAAACAGGATTGTTTCCTGCACCCAGCGCTTCGCGTCCGCGTCAAGGTCACTGCGTCTGCCGTCTTCATAGAAGGTTTTGTCGAGCTCGCCGTCGTCATCAGCCAGAACTTCATATTCTTTGTCCAAACCCCGATCACGTTCCCGCACATCGAAATACCCGCCATCTGAAATCGACAGGATGTCAGATTCATTCGCATTGAACTTGATTGTACCGCCAGTCCGGACTCGGATCTTGTGACGTCCCTCCGACCATTGATACGTCAG
>CAZFAL010000148.1:0-1827 GCA_964516945.1 uncultured Ignavibacteriales bacterium | reverse complement strand
CTGGCGGCGCTGATGGAGTCGGTGGGATGTCCGGCGTTGGCGGCGGAGACACAGACCCGCTCAACACGCTCTCTCCACTGGCAAGCCGGTCCAGAGTCCTCGTCAGGTGTTCAAATTCCTGCTGATAGCCCGTCAATGCCTTTTGATACGCGTCAAGTTTGAGGAGACGCTCCGGTGTCGACCGTTTCGAACTTTGTTCGACTGCTTTCAGCTTTAATTGCAGTCGTTGGATTTCTGCCTGTCTCTTTTCACGAAGCGCTTCATATTGCGCCAGTTTACGGTCTACGCGCCCTGTTTGTCCGGCATGCTGTTCTTCGGCGGAAATGTCACTATCCGGGGAATACGCTGGCGCTGTTTCAGGTGACAGCGCACGACGTTCGCCGTCGCGCGGCCTCTCAATCGCGAAAATCGCAGGTGTCAATGTGAACTGAGCGAGCGCAAGCGCTAAGACTGAGAATGTAGCCAGAACAGTGAGGCGGGAGGCGCGTGTATTGCCAAATGATGCGCCGCTGAGCAGGCGCTCCACACGGGAAACCAGACGACTCTTGCGTATGAATGTTCCCGCCACCAGCGCTCCATGACGCGGCGGGGTAGACAATTCCGCCAAACGGGTCAGACAAGCCGCATACTTGCGCGGCGAGCCGAGGTAGTTCACGACTTCACTGTCACAGGCCATTTCGCGTTCAATATCCAGCCGTCGCGCTATCCAAATTGTCGCCGGATTTACAAAAAACAGCGCCTGCGCCACCTGTTGCCAGAGAACACTCCAGTCATCGCGGCGTTTCAAATGCGCAAGCTCATGGACAAACACCAAATCAAGCTCGTCATCAGTCAGATTCGGTACCATCTCTGCAGGCAGAATGACTGCCGGAGCGCCAAAGCCAACAGCCAATGGAACAGTGACATCTTTCGAAATCAGCAGACTCACGTCACGCGAGATTCCCTGTCGCTCTTTCCAGAAAGCCAGTCTGCGACAAAGCGCCTCCGGAGCGGGAACAGCCCCGGCAGCCGTCTGCAAATTCTGCAAACGCCAATAGCTGTATCCCAGACGTAATAAGAAGACAATGGAGATGAGCAGCCACAAGCCGAACAGTATCAACGCTGAGTTCCGGCTCAAGACTAAAGAAACTAATGCCTCACTGGTTGACACATCTGCTTTGCCTGTTGGTTGCCTGAATAGCGTTGTCGGATTCGAACTGGAGCTACCTGCGGTCAGAGTGACTTGCGTCTTCGCCTGCGGCTGATTCTCCCTCAGTGATTCCAAGCCATGTACTTGATTGACGGTTGCCTGTTTTGCAGGACCGGTGTCAACCGCTCGCGCATTGCGAGTTTTTTTCGCAGGCGCCGACTTCTCACTCACAGACTCAGCGCTATTGTCGTTACCGGAACTTGCGAATAGTACCATATAATCTGCATCTCGTGGGGAGCTTTCAACGTAGCTGCGATGTTCCCCTCCAGCAAAAAAGTATTGCGCCACAACCGGCGGCAACAGCCGTTGACCACTGACAAACGGCAGGCCTACAATCACCGTCAAAGTCGCCGCCCAGATAGCGAATCGCCCGCGAGGATGCAAACGCGGTGTGAACCTTACCAGCGCCCAGATGACCAATGTCAGCGCCAATCCCTGCCAGAGACCATTGAGTAGCGCTTCAAGTGACACACGTGACGTCGTCTCTATCAATTCTGTAATATTCGCCCACATGGTTTCAGCTCTCCCCTTCAATCATGCGCTTAATCTTTTCCAGATCACCCGGTTCCATGTCGTCACTTTCTATAATGTGTTGCGCCAGTAATTCCGGAGAATTGTTGAAGAAGCGACTAAGCATA
>CAZFAL010000147.1:5195-7238 GCA_964516945.1 uncultured Ignavibacteriales bacterium | reverse complement strand
GGCCACCACCGGCAGGGATAGGTCAGCGTCGTCAGCGACCGTGAGAGTGTGATTATTCCATCCTCCATCGGCTGACGCAATACCTCGAGCACATCGCGCCGAAACTCACCAACTTCATCGAGAAAAAGAACCCCGTTGTGCGCCAGCGAAACATCACCGGGCTTTGGAATTGAACCGCCTCCAATCAATCCGGCATTCGAAATGGTATGATGCGGCGAGCGAAAAGGACGTGTCGCAATCAAAGCCGTGTCATCGGGCAACAGTCCCGCCACCGAATGAATCTTTGTCGTTTCAATCGCCTCATCAAGTGTCATATCCGGTAGTATTGTCGGTAAGCGTCTGGCCAGCATTGTCTTGCCGGATCCGGGCGGGCCGATGAGAATGATATTGTGCCCTCCGGCGGCGGCCACTTCGAGCGCCCGCTTGGCTGACTCCTGCCCCTTGACCTCGGCGAAATCCACCGGATATTCCTGACGTTGTGCGAAAACCTGCTCTATATCAATTTTGAACGGAGCGATAGTCGAACTGTCCTCAAGAAATGCGATAACCTCCCGCAATGACTCCACCGGATACACCGGCGCCCCCTGCGCCATCGCCGCCTCACGGGCGTTTTCCTTCGGCACTATTACCCCTTTGATACCATTCTTACCGCTCCTGCTATCGTTGCCGGCAATGCCATTGGCGCCAGCAATGCCATTGACGCCGGCGCCATCGCCAGCGGATTTACCACCGCTCGTGTCACCATTCCTGCAACTGTTGTCCACAAAATGGAGCGCCATCGGTAGCGCACCCGGAATCGGACGCACCTTTCCGTCTAACGACAATTCACCCAACAGGACATAGTCATCAAAACTGTCTTTGAGAATCTGACCGGTGGCCGCCAGAATGCCTACCGCAATCGGCAAATCAAATGCCGCGCCCTCTTTCCGAATGTCTGCCGGGGCGAGATTGACGGTGATTCGCTTGCTCGGAAAGACAAAATCCGAATTTTTGATTGCCGCGGTCACTCGCTCCTTGGACTCCCGCACGGCGCCATCCGGCAACCCAACCGTGCAAAACGCCGGTAGTTGCTGTTGAATATCTGTTTCAACTTCCACAGTGTAGGCGTCTACACCCTCAGTTGATGATGAAAAAATCTTGGAATGCATTCTTCACTCTCACTTTCTTCTCTCTCTCCGAAACTGGCAAGAAGAGAGCAACTCACCGGGGACATTTCCTATGAACACCATGCCCTGAACGTCTTGATCTGACTATCATCTATGGTGACCGGCCCCGGAGCAAGCTACCTCTACTCTTCACGCCACACGCCAATGCGCCGTTTCAACGAAGCCGGTCACCTCCGATTACTATTCACTGCTGACTACGTCCTTCGAAACGCACCAGACTCTTGAGCGCGTTCCGCCACACATGCTTGCGCAGATGCGGCTGTAGGAGAATATCGGAGATGGGGGTGACAGAAGGCGTCAGTGACTTTTCACAAAAATTGCAAAAAACTCAAAAAAACTGCAGAATTCGTAAAAGAGAGTGAAACGGAAGGTTTAAGGAGGGCTAAATCGAACCTCCGAAGCCGAGGAGGCCGTCGGAATTATTGTCTGATGGTAATTCGCATCACGGTATCAGCAAATGTTTCACCCGGATTCGAGCCACCGAGAAAAACACCGCTATCCTGTTTACAGGAAAAAAGAAATCTACCAAACGGGACATTGGCATTACCACCATTGCCCTGAAATCTTATCGAATCAATAAACAGGGAACCGCCAAGGATATGATATGAAGCAGTGAGATCGTTAAACCGTCGTTGAAAATTGGGAACAGTCTTATCCACACGCATAGTGAATACAGTCGGGTTACCCGAAGCATCGCTCTGTAATTGGAAAAGACTCGCCTGAGTAATGCTACTCATACCCGAATCTGTAAATATCGTCCAGGTGTATCTACCATGCAGCGTGTCACTGACTGCCGGTTGGGGCATCTGACACTCAGACGATGACGAACTACCGTTACTACTGCAGGCGCTGCTGAGTCCGAGACTGACAAATCCAA
>CAZFAL010000147.1:0-5095 GCA_964516945.1 uncultured Ignavibacteriales bacterium | reverse complement strand
GCGGTCCTGAAACCAAATGGAATCTCTTCAACAGCCCCACCGGATTTGTCGATAATCGAAGTTGGCACCAATGTTTCATTACATGTACTGACACCTACATTACCCGGCGAGAGAATCAGCTTACCGTTCTTGAGCGTCCAGTCACCTTTGGGCATATCGCAAAGATCGGGCGAGTCAGTTGAATCAGCGCCAAGAGTATCAAAGCGGTGCGAATACGTTCCTGCATCGGGATTATTCGTGGGGTCAGTAATCCGCAGAGTGAAAATCACCCTGTCGGTTTGAGTCGAATCCGAAGCGACAACCGTAAGTGTCCCCACATAATCTCCTGCCAGCCCACGAGGTGGCGGTAAAACGATGTCGGCTTTGCATGCGCTGAGAACCAGTCCCGCTACCACTGAGCCGAGACTAACAAGAACAACTCCCCGAAGAAATCCAAGCTTCACTGATGTATCCCTTTCAATATAATTTTCGCTACAATCATCTCTAATTCAAATGGCCTCAAACATAGTAACTTACAGAAGATATCGTATGTCTGAAACAGCTCTGGGGAATCTCCATCAATCGCGACGGACCTCGCTGGTAGCGTCGGCGCCCCCATTGAGCGACCGAATATACTGTTTCTCTGACGCTGAATCAACTCTGAGAGGAATGAAAGTCTTCATCCCTGCGCGCGCCCGATTCAATAACAAGCGAAAAGCAGGCCGACACTTCTCTATCACCTTTATACCCAATCATCACGAAAAACGGCAGAAATGTATGCATGCGTTACTATTCTTTAACCTGTTACTCCACTTTGTATTAGTTTGTATTAGTTCTTGTATTGGTAGGGCTGTGACGGTGGCGCCGGTCGGAGAGCTATGTTGAATGCTACGATCAACTCCATTTGTCGGCGCAGAAACTGCGCCGAAAGCTCTGAGAATTCGTAGAAACGGCGCGAATCCAACACTGCAAGGCATTACTTCGCTGGCAGTTACTCGGATTCACACCTGGTGGTTTCTATTGCTACGCCCTCCGGCATCGGCGGGAGATTACACTTGACAGATAGGCAGAGTTAGGTATCATTAAATGGGGAGTCTGCTACTTTCTGCGTTTGCCCTGCGGGGATTACCCCCTCTATCTCTGCAATCAGGCAAAACCGGTAGTGGGCTCCTTTTTTTGTCCATCCATTTTCGCTTCAACCAAACCTCGCCCCATCAAACCAATCAAACCAATCAAACCGACCATACAAGACGCGCGTCACTGTCGCACAACCGGATAGCCCGCGGCCACCCAGGCATTCGTACCACCAGCCACATTATGCAGATTCGTATAGCCCAGTGACTTGAGTGTTTCGATGGCTATACCAGAGCGGTGTCCTGTGCGGCATATAACATCAATCAGCCGGTCCTTATCTTTCGGCAGCTTATCCACTTGTTGGGCGACTTGCGTATGCGGTATCACCAGATCCACATCCGGCACATGCACAGCGTCGAACTCTCTCTGTGAGCGAACATCGAGCAGGAAAACATCCTCTTTGTTGTCCAGAATCTTCTTTAACTCATCCACGGAGATCACCGGTCCCTGCGGAGTCAGCCCATTTGTAGCTCCTTGTTCTACCGCAGACACTTTCGACTTTGTGTCGGCGACTTTATCAACGGTCTTCTCTGCGCCTGTTTTTGCTGTTTCCTGCTTAGAACACCCGGACAACGCCATCGATGACAACAACACCATAACCGCCACAGCAGAGACAAACACACTCATCTGCAACGCAAACAGACACTGCATACGAAATCGCTTCATACTATCATCCTCACAATCACATGTACGAACTTACGGGTTTACACTTATTGTTTCGACTCAGGCGGCGCGACAAGAGTTCGGAAGCTGAAAATTCGCCATAGCTGGCCAACTTTGCGCACTCCGAATTTATTAAATGTCCGCTT
The DNA here is from genome assembly GCA_964516945.1 of uncultured Ignavibacteriales bacterium. Taxonomy (GTDB): domain Bacteria; phylum Zixibacteria; class MSB-5A5; order GN15; family JACZUZ01; genus JAJRPJ01. The sequence goes on along the minus strand of CAZFAL010000147.1, from coordinate 3,173 downwards.
GCCGGTTTCTTTGTCAACGAATGAGACATCAACATAGGCGGTGTCACCGGAGATTTCTTCGTCACCGACAACGCGCTGATACTTGAACCAAGTCTGTTTTGTCAGCCCACTATCAGTCAGGTCGGCAAATATCTCCTGCGGTGATGTAAACACCCGTGGCTTTTCCAGATTCAACGCATAATCATACTGGCGCGGCGCCATCAACGCGGCGATGTCCAGCACACCTGCCAATTCCGCCCTTTCATTGCGTTCCATCGCGCCGAACAGTTCAATCACAACTTTGCGCGGACTCTCAGAAGCAGACTCTGCGCAGCTGAACAATGCTCCACCGGCGATCAACAAACAAAACATGACGGTGAATGCCATGTTCCGTCGATGAAGAACTCCGCTGTTCTTTTCAATTTTCCTGCTTGTTCCGCTTTTCCCTGCTACGACCTGACGCCCCATTTTGCGCCTCCATACTTCGCTAATTCGTTCACCGTATCATGCGCACAATACAACACACGCAAACCAAGAACATAACCTATGCGGTCGCTTTTTATCTCGCAACAAAAACAGGAGCCGGAGATACCGGTAATACCGAAGATACCGAAGATACCGAAGATACCGAAGATACCGACAATGCCAGAAATGCCGTTAGAACTCAGTAGAACAGCGGATTGAAATTATGCGAAATAGTTATCCGGTGCGACTCGCCGAGGTCATTCATCGGCGTGAACGAATAGCCGATTTCATACTTTTCAAGCTTGAACCCGATACCGAATGAGAATCCGGCGACTGATGAATTGTCTGCGACAGTCTTGAAATTATCACCGAAACTGCTCCAGCCGACACGCAACGCCAGTTTGTCAATATCGTCATATTCGGCCCCGACAGCGAAATAGAAGTCATTGTCCACCGGTTTGATAGCGTCCGCCGAAAGTGTCACCGGAGTCCCGCGTGGTCGTCCGGCGGCGCCGAGCCGAAAGACAATCGGCAGTGGCTCTTTGTCGGCATTGTTGGTAAACGCCGACAGGGTTCCGCCCAGATTCTGAGCGACAAAGCCGACCGAGCCGAAGCCGCGATGCTTGAGCTCGTCGGATCGTTCCCGGATAGTATACCGCAAGCCGATATCTGCCGCGGCGCCGGTTGAGGTAAATGAATCAAGATTGGCATAGAGGACTTTGCCATTGACACCCGCCTGTAACTTGCGAGTCAGTTTGCGGGAATAATGCAGACCAAAGGCGAATGAGGAGCCGCCGAATGTGCCCTGCTCTTCGCCGAGCGTATTGGTGCGCACAAATGTGCCATAGTTGATATAATTCAAAAACACGCCGACTTTCTGGCCTGTTTCATCGGTCGGGTCATCGCCGTTGAGCGGATGAATATAACCGAAAAACCCGGAATTGATTCCCGCGACAAAGTTCTGATACCCGGCAACCAATCGTCTGCCGTCGAGGTTGGCGACTCCTGCGGGATTGTAGAACAGCGCGGTCTCATCATCTGATAGTCCGGTAAACGCCCCGCCGAGTCCGACAGCATGAGCGCCAATATCGCGCCTGAGAAAGGCAAAATTACGGGTTCCGACTTTACTGTTGTTTTCATCAGCGTGGGCGCCGGTGATCAGCAGAGGAGCAAGAGTTAGTCCGGTGATGATGGCGATAAAAACTATACGGGATATTTTCACGATGAATGTCCTGTCGTTAAATCACTGATTCTCCACAAGCGAAAGCCACCCTGCCTTCCGCTCAATGTGAAACAAGATAGGGAGTTTGAGGAGGTTTTGCCAGTCAAATGGCGCGCTATTGAATCGACTCGACACAGATTCGCCGACCCTATTCACCTTGCAGCATTTTCTGCTCTTCTGCGTTAGGCGCTGTGTCAAAATCAACAACATGAGGCGTCAGCACAATAATTGTCTCAATATTTGAATAGCTGGTCGTTTTCCTTGAAAACAGAAACGGAATCAAATGACCAAGAACAGGTAATCTGCGACGGCTTTCGGATGTCTCCTGGCGTGAAAAACCACCGAGAAGCGCCGACTCTCCTTCACGCACCACGACTGTGTTCTCAATTATTTGACCAGTCTTGATAGGACTACCGGAAATACTCCCACCTATCGTTGTAAACTCTGTCGCCAGGTTAAGTGTGATATAACCGCTTTCACCGCTTGACGGTGTGGTCTTAATAATCAGCCCGGCGTCCATGGAGTCAGTTTCGTAAAGATTCGAATAACTCGAATATCGCGTTACGTACGTAACACGCTGTCCATCAATGACAGTCGCTGCATGATTGTTTAACGTCAGAATGCGTGGCGCCACACGCACAGAGCCAAAGCCCTTCTCATCAAGAATACGTAAGGAGCCCAACAGATCTGAGCTGACTCGTGTGCGCAGTTCACGTTGCACTTGTTTGAAACCACCGGCGGGTGCGACATCTCTGTTGATTTCGTCGTACGTCCAATCCACTGTAGCTCGGGTATTGCGGAGCAATTGCGTCCAATCATAACCAAGATCTTCTGCCTTGCTTGTATTGATTTCAACAATTCTGACTTCTATCTCTATCTGGCGTGGCGCGACATCCGACGCGGCAAGTATTTCCATCGCCCGTTGATAGAGTCGCTCCGGACCATTGAACAAGACAAGATTTGCGCCAGTGACTAAGCGGATATTCATCTCACCGGACTGCTGGTCATCTATCCAAATCCACAAGTCGCTTTCGCCATCCTGATTCGCTCCCAGCAGGTGAACAACATCCAGAGGGGACAGAAACTGAGGGTTATACGACTTCAGGACCAGTGGCTCAGGTGTGGAACTGACGCCTTCCTGTGCAAAAATGGTCTTATAAGAAAATGTGAGCTGTATGCAGAGCAGAGCCGCAATGAGCAACGTGAACAAGGATGAACGACTGATGGTTCTCATGGGACAACCCTTCCCGGATAGAAGTTTTTGGCGACCTTACTACACGCCAATAGTACTCCCCACCCGTAGCATTGTCAAGACACCAAGAGCCAGGCGATCCACAGATCTACCAGTCACTCCGAGTCGTCTTGTTCAGGATGTCTGTGACAATCAAGTCCGTTGCGCGGCTTTGGCCGTCTTCTTCGGTTTCATCGGCGACACTGTATGTGCCCTCCTGCGAAAATGTCTCTTTCCAGATTTCCTGCTCGGACTCGCGTTTGGTGAGTGTCAGCT
>CAZFAL010000146.1:0-7371 GCA_964516945.1 uncultured Ignavibacteriales bacterium | reverse complement strand
ACAGAGATGTCCTCTGGGACACACCGGATAGTATGGGACGGCCAGAACGCCAACGGAACGCAGGTGGCCTCCGGCATGTACCTCTACCGCCTGAAAGTCGGCGAATCCATCAGCGCCACCAGAAAAATGGTTCTATTGAAATAATACCACGGTACAGTATCTCCCTCCATTGAGGCGCGAAGTATCGCGCCTCTTTTTTTCTCTTTTCTCAATAAATCTTCCTCAACAAATCTTTCTGAACCAAATGATGACGGATGCGTACAATTGTCCGATAACTGATTGACGTCCTAATCAGTACCTGTTATAATCGACCGCATGAAAAATTCTATCCAAAAAATGACCGGCTGGGCGCTGATAACATTCCTGGCGATGTATGGAGTATTCGGCGGCATGAGTAGCGTCCTGTGTCTCGGGGAATCCGGCCATTCGGCTTTGGAGTCTCCTGTTATGGCCTGCTGTACTACAACCTTTGAGGATTTTTCATTTCCGGGTATTCGCAATTCCGATTCCGAATCTCAATATTGCGGCGATTGCAACGATCTCGAAGTTCAGAGCCAACTCTCCAGACATCGCGCTGAATCCAACCGGAGTTTAGCCGCCTATCTTGCTCTTACTGCGGATATGGCTGCCCCTGTGTTTCTTGCGCCTTCACTTTCCAACGCTCAGCCCTTTACACCCCCGGCGAGAGCGTCAAACTATTTTTCGTCTTCTTTCATTTCACAGCAAATTGTCGCCTCGACAATAATTATCTGCTGATCCTTCGCTTCATCCATCCGAATCGTAACTGCCTGCGAGCATGATCCCGCTTTTTCGGGTCTGTTCGGAGGCGTTAAACTCATCACCCTGTAATTCTGCGGCTTATGCAGAGGAATAATCATTTATGCTCGAACATATCAAGCGGTACTGTGCGCTTACGCTCCTACTGCTCTTCATCCCTACAACGGGGACAATCGCAAGTGGGCTCAACGACCTGACTCAATGGCAGAATCCGTTTGAAGGACCAACACCGAGAACAGGCTCTGCGCCACTGGAAAAGGAAGTTCTGTCACTTTCGGACGTACTCTTTCTTGTCCAGCAATCCAACCCCGGATTGCAGGCCGCAAAGAAGCGAGTCGAAGAGTCCGTTAATCGCATCCGACAGGCGGGGCTTCGTCCGAACCCTGAACTGGCGATCGAATCCGAATCTGTTTCCGGTAGTCTTGCCGGACTCTCCGAGTCTGAAACCAATGTCATTCTTTCTCAGGAGTTTGAACTCTGGGGCAAACGCGGGAACCGGAAGAATGTGGCGCTCAAAGAATCCGATCTAACGCGTCTGGGCGAGAGTTTCAGATTGTATGAAACCTATGCCGAAGCCGTAACCCGGTTTTCACTCGTGGCTCATGGTCAGCGACAGGTCGAGCTGGCGAAAGAAGCGGTGGCAATTGCCGAGTCATTCGTAACTGCCGCAAAGCACAGAGTTACCAAAGGCGCAACCCTCTCATCGGAGTTGTCACTCGGCGAACTGGAACTGCAACGCGCTGAGCTGGACCTTCAGCAATTCCAGTCAGACTTGCTCACGGCGAAAACGAATCTGGTCTCTCTCTGGAAAGGCGCATCAACGTCATTTAGTGTAACCGACTCTCCGCTTCCCACGGCAACAGTGAAGACACTCACAGAACTGGAGTCATTGGTTTCCCGCAGTAGCATGGTTGAAGCGCTTCAGTCACAACAATCAATTGTCGACGCTGAATTGACACTCCAACGTTCAAACGCAAAGCCCAATATCACAGTCAACGGCGGCTACCGCCGGCTCGAAGCGGATAACGCCAATACATTTGTGGTCGGCATCGGCTTTCCACTACCGATTTCGAATCGCAATCAGGGTGAGATTGCCGCTCTGAAGTCACGTCGTCAGGCGCTGGAGCTGGAGCGGGAACAAGCCCTGCTCGACGCCAACGCAAGTTTTCGGACTCTGGCTCAGGGGCTTGACCAGTCGCTGAAACGACGCAACACACTTGACTCTGCGCTCCTGCCAAAGGCCGAGGAAACATACAAGACGCTCAAGGAAGCGTACAAGCGGGGACGTATTTCGTATCCGACACTGCTCGAGAGCCAGCGCACGCTCATCGACCTGCGTTTTGAACTAAATGACATCGATTTAATCATCAGAGAAAAGTTCGTTTCACTGGAACGTCTGCTTGGTGTAACTCTAAACTAATGCGCTAACCTGAAGGATATTTAGACATGATAGTATTGACTACCACAACCCGGTCGCTGAAACGCGCCGGATTCCTCTTCGGCTCCGCCCTCCTGCTCTGGCTTTGCCCTCTGGCGCTCATGGCGAATGAAGGCGCTGATGGCGAAGAACAAGAGCATGGCGAGCATGAAGAAATCGTAAGACTCACACAGGCGGAAATGGAAGAATTCGGCGTTTCAACCGCTACTGCAGTCGCCGGTTCTCTGAATATGGAGATTGTTGTTCCCGGAGAAGTTGCGGTGAACTATGACCGACTGGCGCATATTTCACCAAGATTCAAGGGCGTCGTCACAAAAGTAAACAAACATCTCGGTGATGAAGTGCGCAAAGGTGATGTGCTGGCTGTCATCGAGAGTAATGAAGGACTGGTTCCGTACGAAGTCAAATCTCTACTGGACGGCACAGTGATTGAGAAGCACATAACAGTCGGTGAAGTCCTCTCTGAGGAATCCTCTGCGTTTATCATCGCGGATCTGGAGAATGTCTGGGTGAATCTGTCAATCTACCAGATGTATCTTCCATTCGTCAAACTCGGTCAATCTGTCATAGTCTCAGCCGGTGAAGAACTTCCTGATGCACGCGGTACAATTTCGTATACCTCGCCGATAGTTGATGAACACACGCGGACATCAACCGCTCGTGTTGTCCTTGAAAACAATTCAGGTGTCTGGCGGCCGGGGCTGTTCATTGAAGGACGTATCACTATCGATAAATTCTCAGTGGCGTTGAAAGTCCCCAAGACTGCAATTCAGTCATTCGAAAACCGTCCAACGGTGTTTGTCAAAACAGAAGGGGGATTCGTTCCCCGTCCGGTAACAACTGGACGCGCGGATTCTGAGAATCTGGAAATACTATCGGGATTGAACCCGGGAGAGATATACGCAGACCGGGGAGCATTTACTCTCAAAGCTGAACTGGAAAAAAGTTCGCTCAGTGAAGGTCATGGCCACTAACACCAGGGTGATAGAAAAATCATGATAGAAAAACTTATACAATTCTCATTGCGCAACCGGCTACTTTTGCTGGTGATGAGCGCTATAACACTTGCGGCGGGCTATTTCAGCTATTCGAAACTGCCTGTCGACGCATTTCCGGATGTCTCGCCGAATCTGGTGCAGGTGTTCACTCAAACCGAAGGCCTGGCGCCCGAAGAAATTGAACAGTATGTCACATATCCTGTTGAAGCGGCCATGAATGGTTTGCCGGGGATAGAAAAAATCCGCTCGGTGTCCAATTTCGGACTTTCGGTCGTGAATGTCTATTTCTCAGACGATATGGATATTTATTTCACACGACAAATTGTCAATGAACGCCTGCAGGAGGCGCGTGAGCAAATTCCCGCTGGATTTGGAGAACCGTCTATGGGTCCTATCTCCACCGGTATGGGCCTGATTCTCTTCTATTACCTTGAAGATGAAACAGGAACACGCTCACTCGAAGAATTGCGCACGATTCAGGACTGGGTTGTGAAGTTTCATCTGCAAACCGTCCCGGGAGTCACCGAGGTTCTCGGCATCGGCGGCTATGAGAAGCAATTCCAGATTGTTGTCAATCCGTCCAAGATGCTCCAGTACGGTGTCAAACTGCCGGAACTGATGGAAAAAATTGAGGCCAACAACTTGAATGTCGGCGCTCAGTTTATTGAACGTGACGCAGAAGAGCTTGTTGTTCGTTCGGTCGGCCTGGCGTTTACCATTGATGACCTCAAAAACATTATCATCAAAACCGAAGACGGCACACCAATTTTTCTCAAGCAAATCGCTGATGTGCGCATCGGCGGCGCAATTCGCCGTGGAGTGCAAACACACGACGGAGTCAGTGAAGTTGTGGCGGGAATGGTTGTTAAACTCTTCGGCACAAATTCTTCGACGGTTATTGAAGAAGTTGAGAAGAAAATGGAGGAAATCAACAAGATACTTCCTGAGGGCATTAAGATAGTGCCTTATTACGAGCAGAAGACACTGGTTGAAGCCGCTGTGACGACTGTGACGGATGCGTTGCTTGAGGGTATGATTCTCGTGGCCATCATTCTCATGGTCTTTCTCGGCTCCGTTCGTCCGAGTATTGTCGCCGCGACAGCAATTCCCTTCTCTGTCCTGTTTGCGTTCATTGGCATGAAACAATTCGGTATCTCGGCAAATCTGATGTCCTTCGGTGGTCTGGCTATCGCAATCGGTATGCTGGTTGACGGGGCCGTTGTGATGGTCGAAAACGCCGAACGCATGTTACACAGCGCAGACCCGGATGAACCGCGCATACATGTCATTGCCCGAGCGTGCAAAGAAGTCGGCCGACCGATAGTGTTCGCCATCTTCATCATCATTCTGGTATTCCTGCCGCTCTTTACATTGCAGGGCGTGGAAGGCAAAACATTTCGTCCGCTGGCATACACAGTCGCTCTGGCGATGCTGGGTTCGCTGATTTTTGCCGTGTTTGTGGCGCCGGTGATGTCGTCATTTCTGCTAAAGAAACCCAAGCCGAAAAAGGGCGCCGCACAACACACCAATGATGAGGAGACCGGTGTCATCAAATGGATACTTGTCGTCTACCGGCCACTCCTGCGCTTCTTCATTGCCAGGAGATATCTCGCTGTCGTTGTCGCGGTACTCCTGCTGGCGTTCGGCGCAACAGTCTATCCACGACTGGGTTCAGAGTTTACGCCCCGTCTGCAGGAGGGGACACTCGTCCTGCGCCTGACTCTGGCGCCGTCGATCGCGTTGACCGAAAGCACGCGCATCACACAAATCGTCGAGCGGCGTCTGATGAAAATCGACGAAGTCACAGGTGTCGTGACACGCATCGGGCGCGGTGAGGTCGGAGCGCATACTGACCCGGTCAACAGCGCAGAAGCATATATTCTCCTCAAACCCCGCGAGGAGTGGACACATGCAACAAATCAGGAACAACTCAAAGAGTATATTCGTAACGAACTGGGGAATATCCCCGGCGCGCTCACTAATTTCACCCAGCCGATTGAAATGACTGTCGATGAACTCCTTGAGGGCGTACGCGCGGAACTGGCTATCAAGCTCTTTGGCGACAATCTTGACTCGCTCAAAGTGAAAGCCGACGAAATCGCCGCCACAATTTCAGGTGTCGAGGGCGCCGCCGATGTTCAGCCGGACCTGATTAGTGGAGCCCCGCAACTGCTGATAAAAGTGAATCGTCAGGAGATAGCGCGCTATGGCATAAACGTGGCTGATGTGCAGCGTGTGATTAGCGCATCTGTCGGCGGCGCAATTGTCGGGCAAGTGTTCGAAGGTATCAAGAGATTCAATATCCTTGTCAGGTATTCCGAAGAACATCGCAACAATCCGGAAGTAATCGGACGCATCCTGATACCGACACCAACCGGCGCGTGGATTCCGTTGCATGAACTGGTGTCTATCAAAGAAATCATCGGTCCGCGACAGATTACCCGCGAGAACAATCAACGGTTCATCACAATTCAATGTAACGTCATGGGACGTGATATTGGCTCGTTCGTCGCCGAGGCGCAAAAGGCGATTGAGCAAAACGTGAAACTGCCTACCGGCTACCTGACAACCTGGGGCGGTCAATTCCGCCTGCAACAGGAAGCCAATAAGCGCCTCGCCATCGTCATTCCGATAACACTCTTGTTTGTCTTTCTGCTACTGTTTTCAAGCTTTAATTCACTCAAGAATACTCTGCTAATCCTCCTGAACCTGCCATTGGCGCTTGTCGGTGGAGTTGTCGGACTGTGGATATCGGGGCAAAACCTGTCGGTCCCCGCTTCGGTGGGGTTCATTGCCCTGTTCGGAATCGCATTGCTCAATGGCATTGTGCTGGTGACATACCTGAATCAACTGGTCGTCTCAGGAGTTTCAGTCGATGACGCTTCATTGAAAGGCGCCTGTCTGAGACTGCGTCCGGTGCTGATGACCGCTCTGGCGGCCGCGTTGGGGATGATACCACTGCTGTTCTCCGACGGACTCGGCAGTGAAGTGCAACGTCCGCTGGCGACAGTTGTGGTGGGAGGACTCATAACCTCGACGACACTAACTCTGGTTGTTCTGCCTGCCATTTATAAATGGTTCACAAGTATCCCGAAACGCGCCACACCACAAGTGACAAGCGCAACAGAAAGCACAGGTGAATAATGAAAAAGATTAAGGCCTATATCAAACCGATTAAACTCTCGGAAGTCACACTTGCCTTGCACAAAGTGTCCGGCCTGACCGGCATGAGTGTCACTGAGGTGCGCGGGTTCGGTCGCGGCTGGGGCAAACAGAATGGTGATGACCAGAAAGACAGACCCGGAGACTTCAAGCCGATTGTGAAACTGGAGATTTTCTGCCGTGACGACATCCTCGCAGCAATCATCTCGACCATAGAGCAAACCGCCCACACCGGCCTGCGTGGTGACGGGAAAATCTATGTTGTTCCGGTTGAAGAGGCAGTTCGAATCAGCACAGGCGAACGAGGCGAGGACGCAGTTTGAATCCTGCGTTTTGATTGCCTTCGAAACACAAGAACCGACGTATTGAAACTTACTGTGACAGTCAACGGGGATTTACTCCCGTTGACTGTCACGGTTTTTCTTTTCTCCGGGCGCTGGCATCCCGGAGGCATATACCTGCGCATAGCACACCATCGAAAGACATCTGATGAATCAGATGAAACTGTCAGGAATCAATTGGCGAGCATTTAGAGCCGAATCCACAAAAACACCTACCCGGCTAAGGCCATCGAGAGTCATCATGTTTGCTGCTTTGATATCTCGTTCTAAGCGTGATTTCAGCGACGACAAGTACAAAACCAAACTGTAATGGATTTATTTCAGTAAAACCATCTTCCGTGAGGCGCTAAATTCTCCGGCGGTGACTTTGTAGAAGTACATCCCGCTGGCGACTTCTCTTCCGCTCTCGTCAGTAGCGTTCCAGGTGACACTATACTCACCGGCGGATTGCTGACCCGGCGAAAACAGCTTTATCCTCTGACCACGAACATTGTAAACTGCAACTGTCACTTCGGCCTTAGTCTCGTAGCTCGAAACCCTTCCGATTTCGATTCTTAGTCCACAAAGCGAACGCCACATACAGACGAAACCAAGTGGGTTCCAAACAAGATTCTTCAACCCACCGCGGAGCGTAAATGAATGATATGAAAATGTC
>CAZFAL010000145.1:0-7381 GCA_964516945.1 uncultured Ignavibacteriales bacterium | reverse complement strand
GAATGGTATGCGCTTATCTGGGGCGCCGCCCAGGACTTGCCGCAGGACTATTCTTTACGATATCACATCTCAAATATTCTTGCCCAGCGCAGGATTATTCTCAACGCAGGATTATTGTCCGATGACCTGACAATCTGGTTCGTGAAGCAATTGAAGCGTCGTCACCCACGGATATTCTATGGATATCCGGTAATGCTGGATTTGCTGGCCACAGCGATTCGTGAAAACGGTCTTAATGTGCCGAAGCCTGAGAAAATTATTGTCACCGCAGAGATGTTGACTTCCCACGCAAGAGAGAATATTGAATCAGCGTTTCACGCTCCAGTTTTTGACAGATATGCCTCAAGGGAGTTTGGTGTGATTGCTGACCAGTGTTTGAACTCGGATAAACTCAGAGTGGTTCCCGGCTCGGTGAAGATTGAGATACTACCTTTCAACGCTGAAGATCCGAATTTCGGAGAGTTGGTGATAACGGACTTATTAAATGTCGGGATGCCCTTCATCCGCTATCGGACGGGTGATATCGGACGTCTGGAATTCGGTGAAGTCAATGGAGAAAAAGGGCTGTTTTTGAGTGAAATAGTAGGTAGAACTACTGATTTGATAGTTTCGTCCACTGGACGAATTATTTCGGGGATCGCATTGAACCCGAGCTTTTTCACTTCGCGTCCGGGAATCAAACAGGCGCAAATCAGGCAAACGGCACCTGACGAATTTCATGTCCTGATAGTGCGAAATTGGGACCATCCATTTGAGGATCCTGAAGCGGACATCGGCAAGACACTTAGCGAATATTGCGGAGCGAAAGTCACAGTTCACGTTGAGAATGTCGAGTCGATTCCACGTGATAAATCCGGCAAATACCGCTTCATAATTTCATCTGTGACTCCGGAGCTACTTCACACCACCAGCGAATCTCCGACAGAAGTCGCCTCTGATTGAGGTTCGTCGACAAGCGATTTCAGTGTCCTTGACAGACACTTGAGATTCCGCATACCTTGCCTCCAGAAACAGGCCTTGTTTCTGAGGCGTCGGACGTTGGATACCGTTTGACATCAGAAACGGGAGAATCGGCGCTCCAATTGACAGGAAACATTTTGTCCAACTCCTCAGATTCCACAACAGACAAGCAGACACTGACCTACGCCGGCTCAGGTGTTGATATTGCCGCCGGAGAACAGGTGGTTTCTGGCATCAAGAAGCTTGCCCGCGATACATTCACCCCGGACACGCTGAGTGATATTGGCTCGTTTGGCGCGATGTTCAAGGCGGACTTCGGGGGTATGAAGAGTCCGGCGCTGGTTTCCTCGGCTGACGGTGTCGGAACCAAGTTGAAGCTGGCATTCATGACGGACAAGCATGATACGGTTGGTGAAGATCTCGTAAATCACTGTGTGAATGACATTCTGGTTCAGGGCGCGCGGCCATTGTTCTTTCTTGATTATTTTGCCACCGGCGCGCTGGCTCCGGAAGTAGCTGTTTCCGTAATGAGCGGAATCAGCCGTGGATGCAAGAATCATGGCATGGCGTTTATCGGCGGCGAGACGGCGGAAATGCCGGACTTTTACGCCACAGGCGAATACGATTTGGCCGGGTTCATTGTCGGCGTTGTTGACCAGGGCGATATCATTGACGGCTCGGCGATACAGGCGAGTGATACATTGATCGGGATTGCCAGCTCCGGGTTGCATACCAACGGCTTTTCTCTCGCGCGCAAGGCAGTGTTCGAAAAAGCCGGTCACAAGGTGGATGAGCGGATAAATGACCTGGGATGCACGGTAGCCGAAGCGCTCATGGCGACACATACCTCGTATTTTGCGCCGATACAAAAACTTTTTGCGGAGGCAGGCGCCGGGAGTGTTCATGGACTGGCGCATATTACCGGTGGAGGGATTGCCGGGAATCTTGGCCGAATTATCCCCGCAGGTTTGCAGGCGCAGATTAAGGCCGGAAGCTGGCCGACGCTGCCGGTGTTTGATTTCATTCAGGGGTGTGGAGACATCGCTGATGAAGAAATGCGTAAGGCCTTTAATCTGGGAATTGGTTTTGTGATGGTTGTTTCTTCGGGCGACGCTGAACGTGTCAGCGACGTTCTTAAGGGAGCCGGGCACAAGAGCTATACAATTGGCGCCATTGCCAGAGCGCAAGTCGACGACAAGAAGAAACGCGCGATATTCATTTAGTCATTAAAAGAAGATAATTCGTAGATTATGAAAAGTTCACAAAGAAAATCAGACATGGTTTTGTTGACCATACTTGACGGGTGCGGACTGCGCGCTGATGCGTATATGAACGCCGTGAGTGGCGCTGATACGCCGACGCTGGAGCGCTTGTTCAAAAGTTGTCCCAATATTCCGATTGACGGCTCCGGGTTGTCTGTCGGTTTGCCGGCCGGGCAGATGGGCAATTCCGAAGTAGGGCATTTGAATCTCGGTGCGGGGCGGGTTGTCTATCAGGATATTACGCTTATCGACAAGGAAATTGCTGAAGGCGGATTTTTCTCGAATCCCCGTTTGTGCGCGGCGCTGAGCGCGGTCAAGGCGCGTGGCGGAGCTGTGCATTTGCTGGGATTGGTGAGTGACGGATGTATCCACAGTTCGATGGAGCATATCAAAGCGCTTGTGCGCATGGCGGCGATGAGCAAGGTGTCGGAGTTGTATTTGCATGCATTCACTGACGGTCGTGATACACCCCCGAAATCCGGCATTGGATATCTACAGAAGGTAATGAATTACTTTGATGAGTTCGGGTTGGGACGGATTGGCTCTGTGCAGGGGCGTTACTGGGGGATGGACCGTGACAAGCGCTGGGACAGAATTCAACTTGGGTATGATGCGATAGTCAAGGGAATCGGTGAGCGGACGGATGCTCTGCTGGATTCAATCAAGAAGCGGTATGACGCCGACGAAACGGATGAGTTTCTCAAGCCGTTGGTGGTCAATCAGCCCGATGGAGTCAACGCCTCAATCAAATCCGGTGACCTGGTCATTTGCTTTAACTTCCGTTCAGACCGGATGCGGCAGATTTGCTACTATTTAACCGGCTCGCATCTGAAAGATGCGCCCTCACCGGAAGCTCTGGGGATAGACTTGTTGACGATGACCAACTATGACAGCCAGTTGACGGCCGCGACTGTGCTGTATCCGCCACGTAAGCATAAACATATCCTCGGTGAGGTTGTCTCGTCTGCAGGCATGAAACAGCTACGGATTGCCGAAACAGAAAAGTATCCGCATGTGACATTTTTCTTTAATGGTGGCAATGAGACGCCGTTTGCAGGCGAAGACAGGGTGTTGGTCCAGTCGCCGAAAGTTGCGACCTACGATTTGCAGCCGGAAATGTCAATTGCCGAAGTTACTGAGAAACTGTGTGAGCGCATTCGCTCAAAGTCCTACGACCTGATCATTCTTAATTATGCAAATTGCGATATGGTCGGGCACACCGGTTCGCTTGAGGCGGCGACTAAAGCGGTTGAAGCGGTTGATTCTTCACTGGCTAAGGCGCTTGACGCTTTGGATGAAGTCAATGGTGACGCATTGATAACTGCAGATCACGGTAATGCAGAGCAGATGTATGATCCGGTAACCAAGGGGCCCCATACGGCGCATACAACGAATCTTGTGCCGTTGATATTCTACGGTCCGAATAAGCGCTATTTTGCGAATCCGCGACGTGGCGGTGTGTTGGCGGATATTGCTCCGACAATCCTTGACCTGCTGGGTATTCCAAAGCCGGTGGAGATGACCGGCGAGACATTTGCGACCGAAAGCGCTCCGGCGCGTGTTGCTTCATCAGTCGCGAGTTTGAAGCAGGAGCGTTGATATCTCAGCGTCTCAGACAATTTCTCTAATAAGACTCTATGCAAATCAAGAATATCTTCTGGCCTGATGATTACGCTGTGCGGGCGCGTCGGCTTGAATTGATATTCTGGGGCGTCGTTCTGGCGTTCGCGTCGTTCCCGCTACACAGCGGTTGGTTCGCCTGGTTTGCGCTGGCGCGTCCATTGTTGTTGATAGCGCCGCTTGGGGCGAAAGGCGCCTTTCGGTCGGGCTTTCTGTTTTCATTCGTTGCCAGTCTGGTGTCAGTGTATTGGATCGGGTATGTGACACCGCCGGGGTTTGTGGCGACTGTAGCCATACTGTCATTGTATGCAGGAATTATCTTTGCGCTATTTGCGGCAATTTATCGTAGACATCACATACTGGCGTTTGTTGTTTTCCCGGTGTTATGGGTCGGCCTGGAATACTTCAGAAGTCTCGGTGAGCTGTCTTTCCCCTGGACAGACCTTTCCTATACACAAGGGTATTATCTCTACTTTATTCAATTAGCGTCTGTTTTTGGCGCGCATGGCTTATCGTTTATTGTCGCCGTTACAAATGTGCTCCTCGCGCTGGCGCTTCGACCGCAGATGTATGTTGAGAGGCGGATGTCTTATGTACTGGCCGCAGTGATCGTTATCGGGTTTCCATTCGCCTATGGCTGGATAGAGACACCGGCCTATACTGAGCCACCGGAGATTCGCATTGGATTGTTACAGGGCAACTTCACGTTGGAGCAGAAGTGGAGCAAAGAGAATCGTGATGAAGTATTTCGGGTGTATGATTCACTGGCCGGTGAGGCGGGCGCTCAGGGCGCAAAGCTGATTGTCTGGCCGGAAACTGCGGCGCCGGTGTATATGCTGTATGACAGACGCTATGTGTTGGAGCATACGAAAAAAGCGAGGGCCGACGGCGCTTCTAATATAATCGGCACAATGCACTCAGACTTCCACGGAGGACGCAGACGATATTATAACGCGGCGGTGCAATTGGGTCCGGATGGTGAGTTTTCAGAGCCGTACCTCAAACGCAAGCTGGTGCCGTTTGCTGAACAGGCGCCGTATCAGGATTTGTTTCCGTTTCTCAGACGTGATTTTCTGGAAAAATATCTGACATTTATCAAGACCTACAATGTGCAATGGTGGTCGGATTTTCGTCCGGGAGATTCGACTGTGATTTTGGAGTTCGACAGTTTGAAGTATGCGCCTTTGATTTGTTTTGAAATCGCCTATCCGGAATATGTCCGCGAGGCGCTTCAACGGGGTTCGGAGTTTATCCTGACTATCACAAATGACACCTGGTTTAAGAAATCGGCGGGGCCATACCAGCATGAGCGAATCTCAATCATGCGCGCGGTGGAAAACCGCGCCTGGCTGGCTCGTGCGGCCAACAGCGGATTCACATTTATCGCCGACCCCTACGGACATATTCGGGAGAGTTTGCCATGGTATACGCGCGGCTACCTGACCGGCGAAATAGACAAACATTATGACAAGTCCCCATTCTACCGTCATGGTCCGGTTCTTGGCAGGTTCTGTTTCATTTTTACACTCCTGACCGGCCTGTTTTTTAGCATACTTTGCCTGAGCGCGAAATTCGGATTGAAATTGGAGCCGCGCTAATGCAACGGAGAGCGCATATTCAGATGGCAGACCGATACAAGAAGAGCGGGGCAATTTCACTACGGGCGCTGTGGAGACTCGGGAAACTGTGGATACCGGTTCTTGCATTGTTGTTTTGTCTTGAATCTGCGCATGGTGAGAGTGCGGGCGCGAGTTCTCTTGATTGGAAAACATTCGCAGCGCCTTCTGCAGTTCGTGACATAGCGCTCGTCAATGGCGTTGCCTGGACCGCGACCGCCGGTGGTCTGTTGGTTGTCAATCCTCAGGATTTGTCAGTCACGATACTGACGAACGCTGACGGTTTACAGAGTAATGATATCAGACGGATTGTTGTTGATGGTGACGGTGATGTCTGGATTGCGACAAACGGCTGGCTGGTGAAGCGTCCCGCTTCGAGTCAGCAGTTTACGGCATTCCCGTTCTTGACTGTTAATAATGATCTCATACAACTAAATACCTTAGCAGATGACTCGGACAGAGTATGGGTCGGGGCTGACTTTGGACTGGCGCTGTTTTTGAAGACTGTTGACGGTGGACAGATTCAGGACAGCTATCAGCGCTTTGGTTCATTTTCCGCCGGGGCCGCGGTTTTGGATGTGATGGTGACAACCGACAGTGTATGGGTGGCAACACAGGATGGTTTCGCAGTTGCCGACAAGCAAAATCCGGTTCAGTTGAAGTCATTCGCGAACTGGGCTACGTTTTCGGGGGCGAATGTGCCTTCACTGTCCGGTGTAGCGCCGACCGCCTTGGCGTTCTATAACAATTCAGTCATATTGGGGACTTCTGACGGCGCATTTGTTCTGTCATATTCTCAAATTGACACTTCGGCAAGCGCGTTGGCGCTTCCTGCTTCTACGCATGTGTTTCGCCTGACAGTCGACTCTGTTTCTAATGCGCCGCTCGTTGAATTGCACTTGTTCACGGATCGGGGTGAGTATGTGTATGACGGCGCTACCGTAACGCTTCTTCCGAATACGGGTTTGCCGAACACGAATGTTACAGCAGGGGCGACAGTTGCCGGTGTGCGATTTGTCGGTTTGCAAAACGACGGGCTGTATTCATCGACCGGCGGCGGACTCACGAAAGTGCAGACTGCAACCATCCCCGGTTCTGATGTACGTGAGCTAACGGTGACACCTCGCGGTGATGTCATTGTGGCGCTTGAAGCTGACGGGTTTGCGCGTTTAAGCGATGGAGCATGGCGGAAGGAATTACTGAATCCGACACGAAACGCTGTCTCTGTTTCGGTAGACAGTCTTGGAGCGCTATGGCTGGGAACATTCGGTTCCGGTGTCTGGCGTGTCACAGGACTTGACACTACGAAGTATGATAGTTTGAATTCCTCGCTCAAGGGTAACACCGACGGTGGCAACAATAATTTTGTCGTCATCTCTGATATCGTAGCAGACTCGCGGTATACATATATGGCCGCATTCCGCGCGTTTGACCTGAACCCGGTTGCGATTGTTGATCAGTTTAATCCTTCGCGATGGATTTCGGTTGGTATAGCGCAGGGCATCAATAACGAATTTATTACCTCGGTCGATGTTACTCCCGGTCTGCTGGTTGTTTCATCAAGCAACCTCGGTGTGTACTTTGTGCGCACCGGTCCTGATCCGTTCAATCTTTCCGATTATCAGGTGACACATTATTTTGAGGGCTCTTCGGATTTTCGTTTTCGATTACCGTCGGACAATGTCAACAAAGTGCGTATCGACTCGCATGGTGACACATGGGTGGCGCACCGGTTTGGTCTTGCGCGCTTTGACGCCGGGTTTGAGCGCTTTATCACGGTGAAATTGCCATTGGAGCTTGGCCCTGAGGTGAAGGACATTGCGTTTGATCCGCTCGATAATGTCTGGATTGCGACAACAACCGGCCTGGGGCGTTTTGACCGTGCGACAGGCGCTTTTGAGATATTCACGCAACTGAATTCAG
>CAZFAL010000144.1:0-7543 GCA_964516945.1 uncultured Ignavibacteriales bacterium | reverse complement strand
TTATCCCTGCAGGAGACCAGAATAGGGATGGGTATGCAGACTTCTTCGTGTGGGATTTCCGTACCAGCGCTTACTTATACTTTGGAGGCGCAACTTTACCGTCCTCACCGTTTCTAAGAATCGATTCTCTCCTGAATAGACTTTCAAACATTAACGACATTGACGGAGACTCTATCCCAGATTTTGTCTCAAACGGCAGGTCGCCCAGTGATTGGCGGCTTAACGGATATTTTAGCGGCAATGGCATTGACACCGTGAGGGATTTATGGTTCGGCCAGGATTCTGCACTCCCCGTTGGATTTGCAATAAATGGCCGCGACATCAATGCCTCATCCTCCCAAGAGATCATTCTTAATGATTATGACCAAAAGAGGCTTCTCCTTTTCGAACTCTCTGAACCAATTGATTCAATTCCAGACATGATTATAACTCCACAGAATTTAGAACCCAACGAGTTTGCATCGATTGGTGACGGAATCGCCAGTGGTGATTTCAACGGAGATGATACGACTGATTTAGTCGTCAATCTACGGTTTTCTACAGGCAGAGGTCAACTTTGGTTTTACTGGGGTGGCGCTACATTTGATACGATTCCCGACTTTATTATCACCAGACCCGGCCCCGACTTTTTTGGAGCAGAGTTGTTTGGGATGGTCCTTGTGAACCTGGGCGATGTCAACGGCGACGGATTCGATGATATTTATGCCGAAGGTGGCAACGGTGACACAACCGCATTCGTGTTCTACACTGGTCCCGATATTGATACGATTCCAGATGTCAACATTATTGGTCGCGCTGAACACGCTGCCGCCGCCGGTGATATCAACCATGATGGCTACATGGATTTGTTAACCAGTTTTGCTTTTCAGGCGCATTCATTCAGTTGGGTTAATGTCTACTATGGTGGGCCGAACATGGACAGCGTACCTGACATGCGCATAGACGTAAGCGATGTCCCCGGCTATCGAATCCTATGGGGGATGAATGTCGCCGGTGTTGGCGATGTTAATGGTGATGGAATTGATGATTTTGCGGTAGCAAGCGTCAAGAGTCTCGTTGGTGAAGTGCATGTCTTTGCCGGAACAGGGCTGGTAACCGATGTCGAACCGATAGACGACCCGCAATTGCCGACAGCATTCGAACTCAAGCAAAACTATCCAAATCCATTCAATCCCCAAACGACCATTGAGTTTTCCTTGACCCGGCGTGAGCATGTGACACTGACTATCTACAACACACTCGGCCAGCAAATCCGCACACTGACCGACAGAACCCTCAGCGCAGGAAGCTATCGCCTCAACTGGGATGGCAGAGACTCACACAACAAACCTGCCGCTTCCGGTGTCTACTATTACAAACTACAAGCCGGAGACACACCGCTGGCCTCAAAAAAGATGATTCTGTTGAAGTGACCTACAATCTGTTATGTATTAAGACAACTACTGATATAGTAGTGGCGGGGTCTCCCCGCCCTCTCTCGATTCATAGACCCTGCTTGCCCCAACAAGGGCGCCGAAACGACGCCCCTACGAATCCAACATGACCTTTCCAATTCAGTCGTAGTGGCCGGGCTTGCCCGGCCTTGCTCGCAAATGTCAACTGCACGGCATAACCGACACAGCATGACCAACCAAGGCGCCGCAAGCGACGCCACTACGATTGTTTCGGACACTGCGCCTGATGTGGCGCACGGACTGCAGCGCCAACAATCAAGCCCCACCAGAAGCGAACTTTCTGTGATTTGCGATTGACAGCGTTGTCAAACTGGTGTATTCAACAGCAGGACTGCTATGAGACTGCTATGAATAAGAGCGCTACAGAAAAGAAAATTGCACATCCGGCGACGGATATTAAAGCTCGGTTGCAACGCGCACAATCGCAAATGGGGCATGCGCCCGGCTCTGTGAAAGCGGGCGCTTCGAGCGGCGCTCCTGTCGAAATCTCATCAAAAGCGAAGAAACTGCACAAAACATTAGGCGGCGAGATTGTCACCTCACGCGCCGGTGAATACTTGCTTATCCGACGTTTTTACGACGCCGACTACATTCATGGGCGGATTTCATTCAAGTCTGTGAGCGCCACTGAATACCGCTTGTCATATTTTGCTAACACAGGCGAGGATGAAAAGCTCTCACTGCCCGGGCTGTTGTTCTTTGACACAGAAACCACCGGATTATCCGGCGCCGGAGCTGTGCCGTTCTTGATTGGCTTCGGTTGTTTCGTCAACGGAGGATTTGAAACACGCCAGTATATCATCCCCGATCTGGCTGATGAGGCCGCGATGCTGGAGGATGTTTTTGTTGAGTTCAACACAGAGCGCACACTGGTCAGCTACAATGGTAAAGCCTTTGATAAACCGCTGATAGAAGACCGGTTTATCATTCATCGTATCGCCCGGGAAGCGCCGTATAAAGAGCATATTGATTTACTGCATCCTTCCCGCGCGCTTTTCAAACGTCGTCTTGGTGATTGTTCACTGGGAAATGTCGAAGAACATGCGCTCGGCTACTGTCGTGATGAAGATATCCCCGGCTATCTTGTGCCGTCAGTCTATCTCGATTGGATACATAACGATGAAGCGGGGCAACTGGCTGACGTGATTGCGCACAACCGGCAGGATATTGTTTCACTGGCGGCGCTGATGTCGGTTATTGCCGAGTCATTTAACAGCGCCGGGACCACACTGTCTTCGCCGCTCGACGCTTATTCCCTGATGCGGGTCTGCGAGAAACGCCACAAGCGCGAGATGGCCGTGAGGATCGGACGGGACCGGGAGGGTGAGTTCTCTCGCTTGAATAATCCCGAGATTGAGTTTCGCCGCTCGATGATCTTCAAACGCGCCGGTGAGTTTGATTCCGCTGTGGCTATTTGGGAGCGACTGGCAAAGAGCGCCGACAATCATGTCGAGTCGCGCCGCCCGGCCCAACGGGCGCGATTGGAACTGGCCAAGTGGTTTGAACATCGTTGTCAGAACTACGAGCAGGCGCTGATTCTGACCAAAGCCGGTCTGCGTTTCACTTTGAAGCGCCATTCACCTGTCGATGACTGGCCGAAACGAAAGCGACGTCTGCAGAAACGTCTGCAAAGACAAAGCAGCGCTCAATCTCAAACTAAGTAATCTTTGCCGCCATATCCGCCGATATAGCGGGTATGAGCCATTCCCAGCCAGAAATACGTTCCGAGGAGCTTTTTGAGCGGATCCTTGCCGAGAATCCGGAGTTGTCCTCGTTGCCGCAAACACTTGCGCAAATCATCTCGCTTTCCGGTGATGAAAACGCCTCGATAAACCAACTGGCGGACGTGATTCGCCGCGATCCGGGACTTGTGGCGCGCATGCTCCGCGCCGCGAACAGTCCACTTTATGGTCAGGCGCGTGAGGTAGGGAATATCAAACAGGCCACACAACTAATTGGTTTTCGCTCGGCGCTCAGTTTTGCGCTGGCGTCGTCGGTGTATTCGCTGACAGAAACGCTCTCCGGAGCGCTCTCTCGTCCCCGATTCTGGCGTCACGCGCTGGAAACCGCAGTTGCCGCAAAATTGCTGGCCGAAGCGCTCCGGGAATCAGCGCCCGGGAAGTTCGGGGCAGTTGACTCCGGTGAGGCGTTTATCGCGGGCTTATTGCATGATATCGGTATGCTCGCGCTGGATAATTCATTTTCCGGACGGTATCAGGAAATCTGTAACGAGGTCGAGGCCGGTGGGATTCTCTGCGCACTGGAAACCGAAGAATGGGGCGCCTCACATGCCACTACCGGCGCATTTATTCTCAAGCAATGGAATATTCCGGAGCGGATTTGTCAGGCGGTCGCCAATCATCACATGGATGCGGCTGACGCGATAAAAGATGAATCTTCAAATGCGCTGGACTTTTGTGTTGCGCTGGCTAATGCGCTGGTGCGCAACCGGATGTTTGACCGTTCAGGTGACGCGGTACCCCGTTATGAGTTGCGCTCGGTTTTGATTCAGCGTTTGTCATTGTCAAATGAGGCGCTGTTCGACATTGAAGAAAAAATGGCCGAGGAGTTGATAGCGCAGGCGGCGTATTTGCAAATTGATGTCGGTGACAGAAACAGCATGCTCAAAGACGCAAATCGGGCGCTGTATGCGCAATATCTGCTTGTCGAGGACTTACTGAACAAAAACCGTGAACTGCAGGACGAAATCGTCAGGGAGAAAACCGAAAAGCGCTTTCTCAAGTCACTACAGGCGATTTCCGGCTCGTACAATCACTATCTCAACAACGCCAATGCGACAATTCAGGGACACACTCAGTTGTTGCAAATCAAGGCCGCGCGTGGTGAAATCAGCGATCCCAGGGGTATGATTGACCGAAGCGCCGAAATAATTCAAAGCTCGGTTGAAGTGATGAAAGCCACATTGGAAGCCATTGACGAACTCACCGAAATGCGCACAGTCCATTATCACGAAGAGCTCGAGATTATGGACCTTGAACCCAAAATCGCCGAACAACGCGCCAAAATTGAGCGCCTCAGCGAAAAGCTCACTCCGGCGCAAATCGACTCCTGAGCGATTTAGCGTCTCCTGTCTTGACAGGCCCACGTCCTGTGGCCGCAGGAATACCTTGACATATTCTCCCTTGTCGGCTATTCTACTGTAGCGCCGTCAGTTGTGACATTTGTCATTCCAGTCGGCGTTTACAGCCCTGTGCCGTCATTCGCTTGTTCTTACTTCAGACGCGTCCTCATTCACTACCTCACTTACGGCGCGTCGTCCCCACTTTGCATTTAGGGTATTCCGGGAGTCTGCATGGCTAAACTTCCCGGACAGACAATGTCCGGTTTTGATGTCTTCGAAGCGGAGCCGGATGAGTAATTCGGCAAAGATTTGCGCATCGAAGCCCGTCACAGACATACTGAACAGTGGGCTGTCGCTGTCAGACTGATTTGGAGCAATTACCTGACGTATATTTGAGGGCGCAATCCAGCCGTAACACACGAGCAAAAGTGGACTAGGAAACAAGCGTACTTCTCTTAACTACCTGTAAGACAACATACTAAAGTAGAGATACCTATTGGTTCATTTGAACAGTTTCCGTTGAATCGGGACAGCCCCTCAAACCCGGGGCCACCGAGGTCAGCCACAGGCAAAACAGCCATACTAGTCGACAAACGGCACGAACTTTGCGCTCAAGCGACATGAGATTATGAATAGAAGACAACGACATTCTTTTCCCTACGGCTCGGACATAGCGCAGGAAGGCGAACTGCAGGAAAGCAACCTGCAAGAAAGCTACTTGCAAGAAAGACTATGGGGCAGAAACCCGATAGCGCTTCTCGCGGCGCTTTGGGTGGCGTTTATGCTCTTCCTCGCTGTTTGCGACGAGGTCCAGGCGCAAACAGTCCCTCAGTTGTCGGCAGACAGAAGCCAGACCCATGCAAACCGTCTGCGCTACTATTTCTCAAACTATTTCTCAAACCAGTTCCCAGATCGGTTCTCAAACCGACAGATTCAATCCTCTGCTGCCGAGGTCAACGAATTCGGCCTTCTTGGCGCATCACCTGCTTTGAGCTCCTCAGCGAGCCTGGAAGGAGATAGCAGGCTCTCTGAATCAGTCCCCCCGGCGCGGTTCCGTCAGAATAATCCCACCACTTGTGCGCTGACTGACGGTTCGATACTGGTGGCTTTCGAGGATGAGCGTCAGGGGAGTAAGAAGATATTTGTGCAAAAGTACACGGACGCCGGTGTTCCTGTCGGCGGTAATGTCCTGATTGCCGGGCGTCCGGACGGTTTCGATCTGATTGAACCTGCGCTGGCGACTACTATTTCCAATAAAGTCTATCTCGGCTATCGCGATGACGCCGCCGGTGTCATTAAAGTCGTGCGCCTCAACAGTGACCTGTCTGTCGATCTGGCCGAACTGACTGTCAGCGATAATTCGTCATCAATCTATGCCGGGCCGTTCGCGCTCTCGGCGCGTTCAAACGGAGAATTCGCTGTCGCGTATGAATCATACTCCGGCGGCAATACAATCGCCCTGCGTCGCTTTGACGCCACCGGAGCGTTGTTGACTGCAACGGACGCTGTCAATTCCGACGGCGGCGCAGTTTCACACTGGGTTCCGGATATTGCGTATGACGAGGACGGCGGACTCGGAATGGTCTGGGAGGATTATCGCTCCGGGAACGCAGATATCTATTTCCGGCGCTTTGATTCTCTGGGGAATCCGGTTAGTGGTGAAGTCAACTTGGTAGACAGTGACGCCCAAGCTCAGGGACAGTTTTTGCCGTCGTTGGCGTATTCTTCAATTCATGGATTTCTCACCGGTTGGTCTGACACGCGCTCGGGCTGGACTGTCTATTTGCAACGCTTCAGTAAGCAAGCCGGAATCGGTTTAGTCGGCGCCAATCTGCCTGTTTCTCCTCTCGATAGTTTGAAACAGTATCTTGATGTCGATTTGGCGACAAGTCCCACGGGATTGCTGACGGCAACATACTGCGGCTATGGCGCCACATCAGATGCGCTCGCGCAACGCTTCGACGCTTCGCTTGCGCCGTTTGGCGCGCCGCTGACATTGACATCAGAGACTTCCAGTCAACCGTTGAATCCAACCACCGCGATAAACTCTAATCAGGCCCTGGTCTGGGAGGTGCGCGGCTCCGGTGACAGTGATATCCGGCTGACTGTCACAAACTCAAATCTTGCGCCGCTTACCGCCTCACCGGTTCTGGTCAATGATGATCTCAGTGGAGCTGTTTCTGATCAACCGCAAGTCGCTGTTGTCAACGGTGAATCAGTGGTCACCGCCTTCCGTGATTTACGTCGTGACGGCGGAGACATTTATGTGCAGGCCGTCAGACTCGATGGAGTTCTCAGTGGCGCAAATCGTCTCGTCAATGAAGACAATGCCGGTGGCATTCAAAGCGAGCCGGCGATAGCCGCGAATGCGCAGGCGTATGTTGTTGTCTGGAATGACCAGCGCTTTGTCTCCGGGGTTAGTGGCGCGCGGATATATGCGCGTTATGGCGCAGCAGGCGGCGGGCTGACTTCCGATGAGATTCTGATTTCAAGCGCCAATGCAAACGATGCGATAGCGCCGAAATCAACTCCGAGTGTGGCGCTGGCTCCGAACGGCTCAGCGCTGATAAGCTGGCTTGATTCGCGCAACGCTGTGCCACAAGTCTTCATGCGCATTCTTGATTCCAGTCATCTTGCTGTCGGAGCCGAGGCGCAGGTTTCAGGCGCCGGTCAGGGCAATGGCCACACGAAGCCGATTGTTTCTGTGGATAATAACAATGTGTTCACCGTCGCCTGGATGAATATTGCCGCTCCGGGCGGTCCGGTAATTAATGTCAAGCGCTACAATTCCAATGGCGCTTTTCTCGGTTCATTCTCATTCACTTCGGATAAGGCGAATATCTCTATCGTCGATTTTGACGCCGACGTTGACAATTCGGGCAAGGTCTTTCTGCTCTGGCAGGGAATAGATAACAGCGGGAATCATTTGTTGTATGTGACAGTGTTCTCCAACACCGGTTCAAAAATCGGTTCGACAATCGAGATTCCGGACAATGTGAACGCCGCA
>CAZFAL010000143.1:2179-7592 GCA_964516945.1 uncultured Ignavibacteriales bacterium | reverse complement strand
ACTGCAGATTGCGTGGTGACAGAGCTACCGGCTGAAACTCTGACATTTGGAGGACAAGTGAGGAACGGGATACCGTTCTGAACAGAAACTCTGCTTGCGCATGTTGCGACTAATCCATTGGCCTGCATCGCTGTTGCAGTGATGTTGATCTCACCATATTCAGCAATGTCCGGGATGTATGAGACATAGCCGGCTGTGTCGATTGAAACATCGCCACTGCCGGTGGTTGTCACCGAGTATGTGACTGACTGGGCGCTTGAGCCGGAGTCAACTGTGAACGCCTGATATCTCAGAGTGTCACATCTGCGAACCATTGTATAGGAAGGGCAGGCGGGGGAAACGGTGCCGACCAATCTGGTTGCCGTGACACAGAACGCATGTTCACGTGTTCCACCCACGCCAAGATCGCCTCCGCCTCCAGCCCATTCAAAAACAGGGGCGGGCGGAGCCAGCCATGCGCCCGCCGGAGGCATAAACGCCGAGTCAATGCAGAGAATGCCACCATCAACACCGGGAAAGGAGATGATAAACTCGAGTCCCGCTGTTGGTCCTATTGGACCGTAACCAGCCGGTAGTGAAGCCGCTCCACCTGTTAGCCACCTGCTCGGCAAGCTTCCATCGAAACCGTCTGGACCCGCAGCCAGTTGTGGTCCACCAAAGTTCCAGGTTGCCATTTCACCCCAGGGTCCGATGTTGACGGGAACCGAGTCCCAGATAATGTTAGACAGTGAGCCATCTGGGCTGTACATGATAAACCCCAGTGTCGCCCCGGTAATCGTAGTGTCGGACTCCATTTCGACGGTAAAAGTGTATGTGGAGTTGTAGCCGACTTTGTAATCCAAACCGTTATGGTCATCGAGGAAAACTGCGCCGGATGTGATAGAGATATTGGCGCCATTGCGCGCTTCTGCGTTTGTGGCGATAAAAACTCCAGCGCCACAGACAATCAATAGAATAAATAGTTTGCGAATCATATCATTTTCTCCAATCGTTTCGTCAGTGTAGTTGATGGGATAATGTTCGCGGTTTGGCGCGCCGTTGAAAACACAGCTTGCTGGCGCTCTTGATTCCTTTCGCTGACAGACGGGCGCCTCCGGTCCCGGCAAAAAGAACTGGGCAAAACTGACGGGTGTCAGTATCGGCTACAAGATACTGTCTAAATCCAATATACGGTAAAGCGTGATTCTGTCAATCGCTATATTTCTCTGCGGGCGGCATTCAGGCCGAAATGTAGCGCTACGAAAGACATCGGGAGCGGGAAAAAATTCCCCTTTCGCCGTATACATATCGGGTTGTATATAATATAGTATGGCCGGGCGCGTTGTAAACAGGCGCCACGATGTTAAGCGGATATGATACAACAGATTACCTGAGATATGACCAAACAAGCGAATTCTCATACAGACTCCGACATAGATTTCGACATCCTTGTCATCGGCGGCGGGCATGCCGGAGTCGAGGCGGCGCTGGCCGGATCGCGTCTGGGGCAGAGGGTCGGGTTGATGACGATGGACGCTGGCAAGCTGGCGCTGATGTCCTGCAATCCGGCGATTGGCGGTGTCGGTAAATCGCATATTGTCAAGGAGATAGACGCACTCGGCGGGATCATGGCCAAAGCCGCAGACTACGCCGGAATTCAGTTCCGGCGGCTGAATCTCTCGCGCGGCCCGGCGGTCTGGTCGACACGGGTGCAATGCGACCGGCGGGATTACAATCGGTTTATTTGCGAGGTCATTGAGCAAGATGAACGCATTGAAGTCATCGAGGCGCTGGCCGGGGCGTTCCTGGTGGAGAGCGGCAGGATTATCGGAGTCGCAGACAAGGACGGACGGCAGTATCGTTGCCATAGCGCCATAGTCTGCACCGGCACATTCCTCGGCGGATTGATCCATATCGGGAAACAGCAAACTCCGGCCGGTCGCCTCAATGAAAAAGCGGCCTATCGACTCTCGGAATCGCTGGATTCGCTCGGTTTTGAGCTGGGTCGGCTGAAAACCGGCACACCACCACGGCTTGACGGAGCCACAATTGATTTCAGCCAATGCCAGATACAACCGGGTGATGTTCCGATACCGTTCTTTTCTTTTGACACGCAAGCCACTGAGCGCAAGCAGATTCCGTGCTATTTGACTTATACGACAGCGGCGACAAAAGAGCTGGTGACGGCAAATCTGACTGAATCTGCGATGTTCAGCGGGGAAATCAATTCCACCGGTCCGCGCTATTGCCCGTCGATTGAGGACAAGTTCTACCGCTTTGCGCACAAGGAGAGCCATCAGATATTTCTCGAACCCGAGGGCAATGGCACAGATGACATCTATCCCAACGGTTTTTCGACTTCATTGCCGGAATCAATTCAATCGCAGGCGATGCGCACCGTGCGCGGGTTGGAGCGAGTCGAGTTTCGCCGTCCGGGCTATGCGGTCGAGTATGATTACTGCCCGGCCTATCAAATCAAGCAGACATTGGAGACCCGGCGGGTGGAGAATCTGTATTTTGCCGGGCAAATCAATGGCACATCCGGCTATGAGGAGGCCGCCGGACAGGGGTTGATGGCGGCGGTGAATGCGACCTTGAAACAACGTGGCGAGGAGCCGTTTGTTCTTGATCGCAGTGAGGCGTATCTTGGCGTGATGATTGATGATCTGGTAACCCGCTCGACCACTGAGCCATACCGGATGTTCACCTCACGCGCCGAACATCGCCTGGCTCTGCGTGAGGACAATGCCCGTGACAGGTTATACCGCTACGCTGAGCGCTACGGCTTGATAGATGAGAGAAAATCAGCGGAGCTGAAGGCGCTTGAAACAGACACACAGAGAGAAATCGCACGGCTGGAGAAAACACGGGTCAGCGTGGCTGAGCTGGGAGAGCTGAAAGAACGCCTGCCGCGCAAAGATAATGTCAGCTTGGCTGATTTGTTACGGATGCCCGGGCTGGGACTGGCCGAGATTGAACGCTTTGACCTGACACGTAATGGCGTTTCTCAGCAGGCGCGTGAGCGCGCGGCGATTCGTATTCGCTATGCCGGCTATATTGCCAAACAGGAGCGCGAAATTGAGCGTTTCAAGAAAATGGAGTCGCAGGCCATCCCGGAGGGTTTTGCTTACGACTCCCTACGAGGGCTGAAAAACGAAGCCAAAGAGAAGTTTTCCCGCTTTCGGCCGACTTCGCTCGGGCAGGCCGGGCGCATTGAGGGTATTACTTCCGGCGATGTAGCGGTGTTGTCAGTGGCATTGAAACGCTGGAATCAGAGCGGGAATTGAGCGCATTAAATGTTGCAGAATAATAAGTTTGAAGAGTTCGAAGTCGACCGGATATTTGAGCTATTCGATGGCAGGAAGACGTTCGAGGGCTATGTCGAGCTTTTGCTCGAGGAGAACGAGCGCATCAACCTTGTTTCACGTGAAACAACCCGCGAAGATTTGTACCGGATGATTGCCGATTGTCTCGTTCCGGTATATATGAATGGTCCATATCTGATATTCTTTGAAAAATGGGTCGGGAATCAGAATCCAAATAAGGCAAAGCTCCTCGATATCGGCTCCGGCGGAGGATTGCCGTCAATCCCGCTGGCTCTCGGAGTGGGACTGGAGGTGACGCTCATTGAGCGCACCGCCAAAAAGGCCGATTTCCTCAGGCGCGCGCTGAAAACACTTGGTATCGCCGGGCAGGTTCTCAATTGTGATTTCCGCGAGTTCGCCCATAACCCGGCAATTAAGACCGCCACCGGCTCACTCCCCGACGGCGACAAGCCGGTCTTCAGTATTGCCACCATCCGCTGGGTGAAGGCAGATCATGCGATGCTACGTAAGGCCTGCGGTTTGCTTGATGCCAGCGACGTAGACCATGGCCTCGTATACTACAGCGCTACACCGGATTGCAATATCACACCCGATGACCCGCTTGAGCGCTATGTCTACTCCTACCGCCTTGTCGGTGACACCCGCCCCAGTCGGACGTTGACAGTCTTCCAACACAAGAGCACCTGAGAGTCCTGTTTTACGTGCCCGACTGTTTCACGTGAAACAGTCGCCACCCTTTCCCTGCTATCCGTACCGATACGTAGGGGCACAGCGCGCTGTGCCCTTCCACATTTTCAGCAGAATGCCTCTGTTCCGTAGGGGCGTCGTTCCGGCGCCCTCGTTTGATTGGAGTTGGATGTATCGAAACCAATGACCCTGCCTGATCGGGAGAGGGCAGGGAAACCCCGCCCCTACGGGGAAACTACGCTAAAGCGATTCTGTTCACGTACGCACATTTGTTTTTATCTTGTTTGAAAACGTTTTCTCTTTCATGTTTGCCAGCGCATAAGGTAATACAAAGCGCTCTTACCCTGTGCGAAACCTATTGTAACGCTAGTTCGCGTTAACTGCCATTGATACTGCATGATACACTACTCACATAACGCGGGAGGAGAAATTCCGTGGGAAAAGTAATCGCTATCTGTAACCAAAAAGGCGGGGTCGGCAAGACCACCACCGCCATTAATCTCTGCTCATGCCTCGCGCTGGCGGAAAAAAAAACCCTGCTGATTGACGTCGATCCGCAGGGCAATAGCTCATCGGGGGTCGGGATTGACAAGTCAACCGTTGAGAATTCAATCTACGAAGTCCTTATCGGACAGAAAACAATCGAGGAAGCCACGCTGGCCACTGACCTGCCGACACTGAATCTTGTGCCGGCGACTATTTCACTGGTCGGCGCCGAGGTAGAGCTGGTCAGTATGTTTTCGCGCGAGTCGCGGCTGAAAAACGCCCTCGAGCCGGTGCGGGACAGGTATGACTATATTATAGTCGACTGCCCGCCCTCGCTGGGTTTGCTGACAATCAACACGCTCACCGCCGCCGACTCAATTTTGATACCGATTCAATGCGAATATTATGCGCTGGAAGGACTTAGTCAGCTTCTCAATACGATAGAGCTGGTGCGCGCGCAGTTGAACCCAAACCTGCAAATCGAAGGGGCGCTGTTGACTATGTTCGATTCGCGGCTTAATTTGTCCCGTCAGGTGGCCGATGAAATCCGTAACTTCTTCAAAGACAAGGTGTATAATACAGTTATCAACCGCAATGTGCGGCTTTCAGAGGCGCCGTCATTCGGCAAACCGATTGTCCAATATGATATCCTCTCCTCAGGGGCGGAAAACTATCTCGCATTCACCAGTGAAGTCATAGGAGCGAATTAGAAATGAGCAAACCGGTATTAGGACGCGGACTCGACGCGTTGATGCGCCAGGTGGTCACCCAGTCCACCAGACCCAAGCCCGACAACGCGCAGACAGGCCAGCAGGCGTCTCCACAATCAGACGGCCCTATTAGTATTAGACAGAATATGTCTGAGGCCGCTCATGCGCAGAAACCAACTGAGCAGAACAACTCTTTCGGAACATCAACGGAACTTGCGCTTGACA
>CAZFAL010000143.1:0-2079 GCA_964516945.1 uncultured Ignavibacteriales bacterium | reverse complement strand
AAACCAACTGAGCAGAACAACTCTTTCGGAACATCAACGGAACTTGCGCTTGACACAATTTTTCCAAACCGTCTGCAACCGCGACGGACATTCAATGATGAAAGTTTGCAGGAGCTGGCGAGTTCGCTGAAACGTGACGGGATGTTGCAACCGTTGCTGGTGGTCAAGGAGCGTGACGGCTATATGCTGATTGCAGGTGAGCGTCGCCTGCGCGCGGCGCGACTGGCGAACATGACTACCGCCCCGGCGCGGGTGTTGCCACCGATGGATGATGCGACATTGTTGCAGTTGGTGTTGATTGAAAACATCCAGCGCGAGGACCTCAATCCGATTGAAGCGGCGCTGGGCTATAAGCAGTTGATGAGTCAATACGGGATGAGTCAGACGGAGCTGGCAGAGCGGGTTGGCAAGTCACGCTCGGCGGTGGCTAATGCGATTCGTCTGCTGAATCTGCCGGAGACAATTCAGGCGTATGTGCGCGAGGGGAAACTGTCTGAGGGTCATGCGCGCGCGTTGCTGAATCTGAGTGACGCCAATGAGCAGTTGGATGTCGCCGAGCAGGTTATCAATGATGCGCTGTCGGTGCGTCATGTTGAGCGCGAGACCAAACGCAGAAAAGGCCGGCGCCTGATTCCGAAACATCGCGACATCGACCTGATGGCCGCCGAAACAGATTTGAAACGCCGCCTCGGCGCCCCGGTCAGAATCAAACCCGGCCTCAAGCGCGGCAAAATAGAAATAGAATACGCCGGAGTAGACGACCTCAACCGCCTGCTGGAGTTGTTGCAGACGGTGAAGATGGGGTGAGCGCCGCATGGTGACAATGTGTCATCCGTTATGTCGGGTCCTCAGACCCGACATGTAGTGGGGTAACTTATCAAGCCGTCAGGGAGGAGATTGTCCCATAAGTTCTGACAGCTACGAGTTTCCAGCTCCGTTTGCGTGTTCGTCATGCTCGTGGAGACGGGCATCCAGGCAGGTTACGATTATGGATTATGTTTGAAATGAAAACAGCTATGACAAATAAATATCTTTTTGAGTCACAGCGCCTTAGGGAGAGAAGAGTCGCCCACATGGGCATGCCTGGATTTCCGCCTCCGCGGAAATGACGATATCGGATGACTCTTTCCTAATTGGAACGTTTGCGCCACAGACAAACACATTTATGAGATAACTTGCGAAGACTTAACGGAACAGAAAACATGTAAGGGTACCCCACCCCTTGGTGTTCGGGTACAATATTTGACAATGTATTCATCACTGTCAGTGATGTTCTGAAAACATATTGTGAATCTAACTGCATATACTGGACTTTGAAAAAGATATGATTCCCACATACGAACAAATCATGCTCCCACTCATGAGAATCTTGCAAGATGAACGAGAGCATTCTTTGACAGCAGTCAATAATGCGTTGGCTACTCAATTTGAATTGTCTGAAAGCGAGAAACGCGAGCTATTACCGAGCGGACGTCAACCAGTGTTCAGGAACCGTGTTGGCTGGGCCCGAACATACTTGCACAAAGCGGGATTGCTCGAAATCACAAAGCGTGCGCATTTCAGAATCACTGAACGAGGTAAATCGTTCTTGGCGGAAGATCCAGAACAAATGACTGCAAAGTCTTTAGAACGATTTGACGAATTCAAAAGCTTCAAATATTCAAAGAAACAGAAGAACAAAACAAACGCTAATACTATAACCAAGGACAATACCGAAGAGGACAAAACGCCAGAAGAAACACTCGAATTCGCATATCAAATACTTAAAGACCAGCTCGCAGAAGAGGTTTTGAGTACTGTCAAAAGAGGTTCACCTGAATTCTTTGAACGTCTTGTTATTGATTTGCTTATAAATATGGGATATGGTGGTACGCACAAAGATGCAGGTCAGGCGATAGGTAGATCCGGTGATGGTGGCATAGATGGGATCATCAATGAAGACAAGCTGGGACTCGATGTGATTTACATTCAGGCAAAAAAGTGGGACAACACTGTTCCTGTGAAAGAAATTCGCGACTTTACTGGCGCGCTCGCATCCAAGAAAGCCAGTAAGGGAATCTTTATTACAACATCGTCTTT
>CAZFAL010000142.1:0-7624 GCA_964516945.1 uncultured Ignavibacteriales bacterium | reverse complement strand
GTTCATCATATCGTGATAGTCCGCATAGGCCCAGTACAATTCGACCATCGAGAACTCAGGGTTGTGCAGGCGGTCCATGCCCTCATTGCGGAAATCCTTGCAGTACTCGTAGACACGTTCAAAGCCGCCTACTATTAGACGTTTGAGATAGAGTTCGTCGGCGATACGCAAGTACAGTGTCGTGTCCAACGCATTATGATGTGTCACAAACGGTCGCGCCGCCGCGCCGCCATAGAGTGGCTGCAGAACCGGTGTTTCGACTTCGAGGAAATCTTTCCCATTAAGAAAGTCACGTACAGAGCGAACAATGCGCGAGCGAAGCTGGAACACCTTGCGCACTTCGGGGTCCATTATCAAATCAACATAGCGCTGACGATAACGCATTTCTTTGTCAACGAGTCCTGCGTGTTTGTCCGGCAGTGGATGGAGCGCCTTGCAGAGCAATTCAAATTTCGCCACCTGCAGTGTGCGCTCGCCCTTGCGTGTGACAAACAACTCACCTTCCACACCGACAATGTCACCGATGTCGAGCTTTTCGAACATGCGAAACGCCTCTTCGCCGACATTGTTGATTTTGACATAGATCTGAATGCGCGCATCCTGATCGCGGATATCAGCGAAGATTGACTTGCCCATGATGCGCTTGAGCATCAAACGCCCGGCGAGTGTAATGACCGGCTTTGTTTCGTCCTTCTCCTCGCTGAGTTCATCAAAGCGCTCCAGCGCCTCGCTGATACTGTGACTGCGCACAAAGCGATACGGATAGGGATTGACACCTTTGTCACGTAACTCGGCGGCCTTTTGCCTGCGGGTTTCAATCAGGTGTGATGTTTCTTCGGCGCTGAGTGGCGCTGTTTGCTGTTCCTGCTCTGTTGTCATTGCGTTGTTTCTATCTGTGCTCTAAAACGTTGCTTGTTCGTATTCGTTATTACTGCGTTACTGCAAATTTTTTCTTGAGCGCGCGATTGACCGGTCCGGGAACGAGTGTCGTCACTTCGCCGCCATTACTGGCGACATCCTTGACCATCGTCGAGGACAAAAACACCCAGGACAATGACGGCATTAGAAACACGGTTTCAATATCCCGCTCCAGCTTGCGGTTCATCAGCGCCATCTGGAATTCATAATCAAAGTCAGAAATAGCGCGAATCCCGCGAATAATCGCGCAGGCGTTGTGGTTGAGCGCATAATGCGCAGTTAATCCGGAGATTCTATCGACTGTAACATGCTCGAACTTTGCCAGGGCCTTTGTCGCCAGCGCCACACGCTCATCAATTGAGAACAGGCAGTGTTTGTCGATATTGTCCGCTACACCGACAATCACCTCATCAAAGAGCCGCACGGCGCGCTCAATCAATGACACATGCCCATTGGTAAGTGGGTCAAATGCGCCGGGGTAGACACCGATGCGCCTCTTTGGCGGTTTGATTTTTGTTTTCGGACTCATGGCTGTTCTTTGTGTTGACGTCGGCTGGTTCTATCTGGCGTAAAAGCTAATTCTGGTTGTGTCGAATACGCGCTCTTTCAGGGTTCGGAGAATTGTCACCGGTTCGTCCTGCGCGCTACCCTCGATGATAAGGATTCCATCGGGGGCAAGCAAGGCGGATTCTACTCCCTGCTCCCTTCCAACGACGGCCTCAGCGATGGCGTCACCGGAGAGCATTCCATACGGCGGGTCGGCAAATATCAAATCAAATCGCTCCTGCCGGGCTATCAACTGCTGTATTGCATCAAGCCAGTCGTCCTCAAGGACTCGCGCATCAAGTTTGACTTCAGCAAGATTGCGTTTGAGACAGTTCAGGGCGGATTTGTGTTTCTCCACAAAGACCGCTGATTCGGCGCCACGCGAGACTGCCTCAATTCCCAACGCGCCGGAGCCGGCAAAGAGGTCCAACACCCGCGCTTCCGGGATTTCATGGACCAGGATATTGAAAATTGCCTGCCGGACTTTGTCGGTTGTCGGACGCACCTCCCGGCCGACCGGAACCTGCAACCGTCGACCGCGAAACAAGCCGCCGGTAATCCGCATCGCTAACGAATCTCCGTAGCAAGCCAGCGCATTCCGGCCGAACATAAATCATCGACCGGAGCCGGAAGAGGTTCGACCAGAATCTCCAATGTGTCAGATAATTTTTCGAGCGCCACCGTCAATCGGGGTTCCTTAATAACTGCAGATTGTTTCTCACTCGCTAATTGCTCTCTATCGACATAGAGGACCTCAAGCGACCGCTGTGGCTTAATCGATGTCGGTAACGCGCGGCTCAGGCGCTCTGATGTGACGCCGGCAAGATGGACATCTTCTAATGAAGAGCGTCCGTAGATTCTCCGGGAGTCAAACGCTGTCAGATAACCCGGTTTATCAGCGACAGATGTGAGCGTCAGCAAGCCACAGAGCCAGCCATCAGGCACATAGCCATGTCCTATCAGTCCGGCTGTCAGCGCCAATGAACGCGGAATTGTTACCTCATTTGCATTGTGTATTGATTGTATTACCAATGAAGATTTCGCCTCTTTCAGCGGCAGTGTCACTGTCGGTCTTTCAGCAACTGTGACATTCAAAGATAAGAGCGCGAATTCAAAACAGGAGCGTTTGGTGTCGAGTCCTTCACCATGAATGGTGGTAACTGTGCAATCATTGTCAGAGACAATGCGGCTCTTGCGCAGAGCCCCTGACATGTCGGTTGGCGTGTGTTCAATTGCTGTTTCGCTCATAGTGTCTTCTCACGTTGTCCTGCTTAGGGGGTTACTTTCAAATACGGCTTGATCCTTTGAAGTAGCGACTGTCCGATTCCGCGCACCCGGGTGATGTCTTCTACATATTTGAACCCGCCGCTGGAATCTCGAAAGGCAACTATTCGCTCTGAAAAGACCGGACCAATTCCGGGGATAAGCTCCATTGAGTCGGCGGGACTGTGGTTCAAATCGATGACAAAGACCGGTTGATATGTCTGGTCTGAGCCACCGACATAGATAGTCAGCCCCTCGGTCTCTGCGCTATCTGAGCTATACTCGGCTATCATCCAGAACACAGACAAGACCACAGCAATCGCAGAAAGCGCCCACAGGGCTTTGATCTGCTTCTTCGAAAACCCAAAGAACTCTTCCTGAAAAGACATGCTATACTCTCACCTGATACTGTGTTACGAAAATACACATACCAAGAGAATACATCAGGAAAAGGGCTTGCGCCACATCCGTTGAATCAATCTCTCAAAAAAACGGGCGAACTATTCAGGAATGCGCATTAGGGCGTACGACAAGAGGAGAGTAAAGCAAATAGAGACAGTGTATGTAGAAAGGAGAAAGGAGGAGGGGGAACTTAACTACGTCGACGACGGCGGTATGACGCCAGACCTAACAAGCCGGCGCTGAGAAGAAAAATAGTCGTCGGTTCGGGAACGGCAGGAGCAGTCTTTCCGGTGATGGAAAGTTTATCTGAATCGTAGCCCTGACCGGCATACCCTTCCAACAGGAAGTCATTCTGTCCCTCAACAATATCATGATTCAGGCAAAACTGTCCGAAAGCGTTTAATTCTGAGGTGATATTCACACCATTGAGGAATGCCGAGTCCACACCGACGAAACTACCGGGAGTGGTAAAGATGCCGTCGAGGTTCGAGAGGTCTGTGGCGTCAAAATACTGTCCGCCACCTGCGGCGGCGATTTCCTGTAACTTGGCCGCATCGTGGTCCGCTGAGATACCCACAGTATGGACAATCTGGCCGAAGTTGTTGTGCGCCGAGGAAGCGACACTTGTCGGGTCAACACCGAGATTCCAATAGCCATCGGAGGCCACAACCTGAAACTTGGCGGCGCCGGGTGGAGAATAATGCTCTAACTGAGAAAGCGCCAGATTCATACCGCGACCGGTCGGTGTCAGCCCTGAGGCGAACATGCCGTCGACGGCAGTTTCAAGTGACGAAAAATCACTGGTTAAATCTGAGACAACTGAAGCGTCTGCGATGGCGTCCATATCACCGGCAACATCATGGCCGAATTGCACAATACCTACTTTAGTATGCGTCGGATCAAGGTCGGCAAGCATTTTCTTAACTGAGACCTTGAGCTGGTCGAGCCGACTGGCGCCGGTGGATACACCGGCTCCCATCGAACCGGAGACATCAAGGACAAGCATAATGCTCAAATCACCGGCCGGCGCATTCGCGCTGACCGAGCCACAGATTTGCTGTGAGACCGGGAAGGCGTCAGATGTAATGACGGTTCCATTGCCCGGTGACGTGAACATCGCATGTACTGTCGGAGGCGGAGTGACATCCGAAGGCATCACAATCGGATCCAGAACCAACTGCGCATGGACCTGCGAGGCAGGCAATAGCGCCACAGCGCCACAAACCGCGACAGCGATAGCGCCAAGCCAACGGCGCTTACCTTGTGTAGAATTGGAAACTGGTATCACGGATGTGTGCAACATATACGTATTGTGTATTTTGGCGTTATGCGAATGAATATTGTCTCAGTTTTTTTGTTGTAATCTGCGAGGTAAGTAGTATCCGCAGACCTGGAACCTATTATCCGCATTGAATATAAGTCATCGCCCAGGAATGTCAACGGATTTCTTATCCGGAAATCCCCTATCTCGACAGTTTTTCAAATTTTTTCAAGTTTTTCAGTTTTTCCAGAGTTTTTCCGTCTCTTTCCAGTGTCTCTTTTCTTTCCTCTTTCCGCTATCGATGAGTTCGTGTCGATGATTCCTGTCGATGATTCCTGTCGATGATTCCTTTCGTTCCACGTCGATATCCTTGAAACTATGCCAACCTACCTTCGCCACACCTACTGGCGCGCCAACCTGTTGCAGAACAAGAGATTACCTTAGGCGGAGAGGCGGAACACGATATGAGGAAATC
This sequence comes from uncultured Ignavibacteriales bacterium, assembly GCA_964516945.1. Lineage (GTDB taxonomy): Bacteria > Zixibacteria > MSB-5A5 > GN15 > JACZUZ01 > JAJRPJ01. The sequence goes on along the minus strand of CAZFAL010000142.1, from coordinate 2,759 downwards.
AAGAATGCGGCGACAGAAAGGACTCCTCGTGTCCATAACTCTGCAAGAATCGATGTCAAAGTTGAATTCCGGCTCAATAAACAGGCCACCGCCTGTTTTTTTGAGTCCTATTTATCTTCGTCGATGATTGTGCCGCTGACCTGATGGAGGATTTTGACTTTGCGCATTGAGCGGTCAGTTCTCAGGCCTGTCCCCTGAATCGTGTCATTATCGCTGATGAAGGTCACAAATGAATCCGAGGTAATCAATTCGGTCATGCCGTTCCAAACCAACTCTTCGGTCAACAATACCGACGAATCTGAGTTCGTGACAATGACATTGCCGATAGCCGTCATCAAGCGCTTGGTCTCCTGAATAACCCCGGAATCTGATATCAAGTGTGTCGTGATAACGTTAGCTGAGTCATAGAAGTCAACCTGTAACCCCAACGCCACCGCAGAATCCTTCAGAGAGAATTTCCAGATTTTATCGCTGTAGATATCCGTGGTCTTCATGTCGCCTTTATAGAGCGAAATGACAGCTCCTTCACTTTCTTGATCCGGCACCGCAGAAACCTTGATACTGTCACTGAGGTGGGTATCATTTTGCGTCGGCGGCTGTTCTGTCGACTCACAGGCGCTGAGTGTCATCAACGATGCGAGGGCCAGAAGGAATATGGTTCGCAGAGAAAGCATAGTTTTGTATCGAGTTGAGTTCATAGTATCTTTTTGGGATTGTTGCCTTGAGAGTTCTTCGTCCTTTCGCGGCCCTGTAAACAATATCGGTCGTTTCACAATCGCCGCCAAGTATACACTTGTGGCGCCCGCATGGCCAGACAATCCGGCCAGAAAGGCAGAAAGATTCTGTAGCGGAGTAATCTCGGTGAACCCCCCGCTTACTTCACTTCTTCGGGGCTTGTCCGCCAGCGGTTGTGCACCCAAATCCATTGGGTCGGGTCTTTGTCTACTTCACTGTCCAAGACTTTTCGGATGCGCTGCATCAGCGCCTGCGCCTCTTCAGAACGACGCTCGCGACCCAAAAGTTCTCTGCGCTTTTCGTTTGTAGTATACGGCAGGGGAGGGAAGAATCGTATCAGGTACCTTTTGCCGATTCGTCGACATGTAACCGGGACAAAGGCACAACCGAGACGCATCCCGATATGCGCGATTCCGACAGGTGTATAGGCCGGGCGACCGTAGGATTCGACAAAGGTCCCCTTTAGTCTGGGTGAGTCATTATCGATCAGGACGCCAACAACATATCCTCTGCGCAGTTTGCTCACGAGGCGCCTCACCTGTGTTGTTGGAATGTTCTCCACATTATTCGCGTGACGGTTGCCGACCAACAGTGTGTCGAGGCGTCTGTCATACAATGCCCGCCCAATCACCGCAGTTTTGAAACCATTGCGACCCGTATAAGCCGCCAACAACTCAAAATTGCCGATATGCCCGGTGGCGCAAATCACTCCTTTGCCTTGCCGATAAGCCCGCTGGACATGTTCAATACCTATGACATCAATCAGTGGAGCAATTTCCTCTTCGTAGACAGTTGTGAGGCGAAATGTATCACAAAGATTATAGCCGGTATTGATAAACGCCTCACGCGCAATTGCCTGATAGCGCGCCAGTGAATAGCGGCTTCCATAGGCGCAGCGCAAATGCCGACCTGCGCGAAACTTGTCTTTTTGCTGGGTGAACCAGAGTGTCAAACCGACAGCCGAGCCGAGAATCAGGGCAACTTCGCGCGGTAAATGCACAAACAGCCAGCGGGCGCCTTGTACGAGTCTGTAGATCAGGGTGCGTTTCATCAAAGTCCCTGTTGCCGTGTGTCGCAGATTGATTCAGGCAGACCAAAGAAACGCAAGGTTAGGCGGAGTTCGTGACGCTGAGGATATCGTGCAAATGTAGTATGCCGCAAACACGACGCTCCGCATCCACAACCGGCAGGACTGTGATAGAGCTTTTTTCCATCACCGCCAGCGCTTCGTCCAGCAACGCATCCGGCGCGATTACTCGCGGCGAAGTAGTCATACCGTCTTCTGTTTTCATCCCGAGAAAGTCCTCGTGCCGTTGAGTCAGACGCCTGAGGTCACCGTCAGTGAATATCCCAAGCAGGACCCGCTCACTGTCACAGACAAGCGCGCAACCGAGACGTTTGCCGGTTATCTCAAATATCGCTTCGCGAACTTTGCTTTCAGGGCTGACTATCGGGATGGTCTCTCCGGCGTGCATTCTATCCCGCACGCGCATCAGCAGACGACGCCCCAGTGAACCGCCGGGATGTATGCGCGCGAACTGTTCGCTGGAAAAATTACGCGCGCTGAGCGCCGCAATCGCCAGCGCATGCCCCATCACCATTGCACAGGTCGAACTGGTGGTCGGCGCCAGATTGTGCGGACAGGCTTCGGATTCAACTGAACAATCCAGTGCGATATCCGCCTGTTCAGCCAAGGGTGATTCGAGCTGACCGGTAAGCAGAATCGAAGGCAAACCAAGACGTTTGATTGATGGATAGATTGCCTCCAACTCAGCGGTGGAACCGGAATTCGAGACAGCAATAACCAGGTCACCTTCCTGCAGAGCGCCAAGGTCCCCATGTGCGCCCTCGGCCGGATGCAGAAAAAACGCCGGAGCGCCGGTGGAAGTGAAAGTTGACGCCAGTTTGCGCGCCACGTGCCCCGACTTGCCAATACCGGAAAAAATCACCCGCCCGGAACAGCTGACAATCAATTGTACAGCGCGTTGGAAGCGCTCATCAAGACGTCCGGCCAGTTTTGCAAC
>CAZFAL010000141.1:5468-7776 GCA_964516945.1 uncultured Ignavibacteriales bacterium | reverse complement strand
GCCCACCGGCAACCTGCAATGGGTGCTGCCAGACTCCCGCTGACCCAAACCATGACGGTACGTTTAATATCGTCGATGTCACGTTTGCTATCGCCCGCATATTCAGCGGAGGTCAGGCGCCACAGTGCCGGGACGAAATAGACGCAGACGGAAACAACACCTTCAATATAGCCGATGTATCATACATGATAGCCCGCATCTTCTCCGGCGGTCCGCCTCCTGTCTGCGGAACAACCGGCTCCTGACCTTCAAAACAGCAACTGTTCCATTCTGAATCGCAACCTGCCTTCGCACCATGCGAGTGTTAAGTCTTTGTCCTGCAAGTTCGATACTCTAATAAGAGTATATCGAGTCACAAAGCGCTAATTCTCTTGCCGAATCAGACACTGCAGGAGCGACACTGGGAGCAGTCTATGCAAACGTCAGCTAAGAATTTTCCACACGTTTCAGGAACTAAGAAAACACCACAGAATTCATTCTTTTCCTTCTCTTTCAAACTCACTGCTCTGACACTCCTTTCGTGTCTCTTGTTTTCATCCGCTTCACAGGCGGCCAACAAGCGTGAGGCGCAGCTCAAGCGAATAGATAACCCCATTGTTACAGCTATCCGTGTCGCTCCCGACGGCTCACAAACCGTCGGCGCCCCGGAAGCGCTGGCGACGGCTATCCAATGTGTCGCACGCCATGATTCCGGCGCTGTCTGGGCGATAGACAGTTGGATACTTGGCAATGAACTGTACAAATCATATCAGGATCCGGTCGAGGTCTGTGGCGGCGCTTACCCGTACACAGTTGAGGACATTCACTTTGTCCTGCAAGTAGCGACTGCGGCCACGGTAACAATTGCGCTTGATTTGGAAGAAGTTGACCTCGACTTTCTGCCCGGCTGTCCGGTCCCCGGCAATATGCTCTATCTCGGCGCCTTAACCGATATCGTATTCCCCTCAGGCGGACTCTACGATGTCACAATCACTCTCGACACCGCTCAGGTCGTGAATGGGCCGTTCTTTGTCGGATTCTTCTTCGCAACCATGGCTGATCCGGCATGGCATCTGTCCCTTGTCACAGACAGCTTCCAGGTTCCCTGTGTATCGTACAACATCTGGGACACAACCATCGGCTATGTTGATCTCGGCGACAATATCTCCGTGCATCAATCTGTGTATCAGACAACAGACCCCTGTTACAACAATCCGGACAACAGCGCCACTTGTTTTGGTTTTGATGGCCGTATACTACTGTTCACTTCCGGCTCGTTGAGTGAATCTGCCGGGTGTTGCCAATTGGCTGGTGACGCCAACCATGACGGCATGATGAACATCTCTGATATATCATTCATGATTGACAGAATATTCCGCGGAGGTCCGCCACCGGTCTGCAATGATGAATTCGACGCCAATGGAGACAATCTTATCAATATTGAAGACATATCACACATGATTGATAGAATCTTCCGTAGCATGGGTCCGCCTGTATGCGGTAGCACAGGCCAATAGGCGTAGCGTTTCCACTTGACCTACGAGCACAAAATGACGAGTAGCGCCTCACATTTTCGTCCTGACGTGGCCTCCGCCGGTCATCACTCAGCCGACTCAGGATTTAGTGATGCGGTAGTCTTGATATATCCAATCGCAACGCTCTCCACTGAGATTGAGCGTCAAATTCATGAAGTTTGCGAAATCACAGGCATGGACGCCTATGCTGTGCGGCAGAAACTTACCGGCGCTTCAATCGACGTCCTCTGCGCCGGAAACGACATGCAACGGCTAAAAAGCATTACTCAGGCGCTCATCGGGGCCGGTTACCGGGCTGCGTTGGTTGGCAAGAAGGAATTAACTCAGGACAATAGCTACCGACGCGCCGTCACTGCGCGATTTGAATCCGGTTCTACAGGAAACGTTACCTTCCTCGACTCCAATGGCGCTGAAGTGTTTCGCTGGAACCGGGAGTCTCGCCTACTACTTGTGGCGGGCTCCATTGCGCCTGAACAATACGGGACAAGCAAAGCGTTGATTGCCTCACTCTACGGCGCAGCGCCAACTTCACAAAACTCGCAATACAGCCGCCTGACAGACATCAGCAAAAAGCAACCGGCGCTGGCGTTGATTAACAATGACAGCGCTGAGCCACTGCTTATCGACGGCGCGATGTTCAACTATGAATGTCTCGGCAAACGCAAAACCTACTCACAGGCGCAAAATTTTCTGACACTTCTGGAGACACTGCAAGGCGGCGCAGATTCCGATACAACCCTGATAGATTCCGACTTTGGGTTGAAACGATTGCCTATCGGACGGCTCGCGTCACA
>CAZFAL010000141.1:0-5368 GCA_964516945.1 uncultured Ignavibacteriales bacterium | reverse complement strand
CTGGGACTGATGGCCGCGCTGGCAATGGTAACCATCCATTTCGTCGTCACCTCACCATCTCAACAATCAGCGTTCATGTTCTATCTGCTCGCGATTGCATTGGGATTGCTGTATTGCGCTATCGCCTTGATCCTGCTGAAACGCAAAGGCGCTATTTCGCGACTGGCCACATCACGTATTCGCTCAATGCCAATGGGAGTCGTGGAAGTCAACGGAAGAGCCGTACAAAAATATGCGCTCAAAGCGCCACATAGTCTCGCAGACTGTATCTACTACAATTATCGTGTCATGGAACGCACAAGACAAAGAGTCACATCAGGCGCCGAAACAGACTCGTGGCGCGTCACAAATCATGGAAACTCCGGCCATGTTCCGTTCTACATCGAGGATGACACCGGCAAGGTTCTGGTCAACCCCAATGGCGCAATCATTTCCGGCGCCCAAACCGAAGAGTACACCTCCAGTTTCGCTGAAATGCTCTCCGGTTCAGCCACACAGCCAAACCGAAAGATTATTGAGACCATCATTCCCGCCGGAGCAGAATTGTACATCATCGGATTCGCCAAACCAAATTCGCAGGCGCCCGATGAAAGAAAACAGGCATACCGGCGTCGTCTTAAAGCCCTCAAATCCGACCCGGAAGCAATGGCGCAGTACGACAGCGACGGTGACGGTACAATCTCTTTTGAGGAGTGGGCGGTTGCCAAAGCGGAGTTTGATAACCAACTGCTTGCCGAACAAATCTCCGCGGACAAGGACAGTGACAAGGTCGTAATCGAAAGGCATCCCGGAAACGGAGTGTTCTATATCTCAGATAAGAAAGAGTCAGACATCCTGAGCTCCTACCGCTGGAAAGTCCCATTGTATGGCGCAATTGGATTCGGGTTAGTGGTCAAGGGGCTGTGGGAGCTATTTGGCAGGTGACACTCTGGCTGCACCGGGCTTTCAAAGCTATTACAAGCAAGTATCAGAACAATACTGTGTATACTAACCAATAACAGACGGAGACAATTATGGCTATGTTAATCGGAGTCGGACTGCTCGTAGTAGCGTTCATCTACTTCTTGTCAGTGTACAACGGCTTAGTGACACTGAAGAACAATGTAGCGCGCGCCTGGAGCAATATCGACGTACTCCTCAAACAGCGTTTCGACGAGCTTCCAAAACTTGTCGCGCTGTGTGAGCGCTATATGAAGCATGAGCGCGAAACGCTTGAGGCGGTCATCTCAGCCCGTTCACAGATTTCGCAAATCGGCGGCGGCGAAGAAACCGGTGAGGCGCAAAATATGCTCAGTAGCGCATTGAAATCATTGTTTGCGGTTACCGAAAACTATCCGGAGCTCAAAGCTGATCAGAATTTCATGCAATTGCAGACACGTATTTCCAGTCTCGAGAACGAAATCGCAGACAGACGTGAATTCTACAACGATAGTGTCAATCTCTACAACATCGGAATCGAAAAAATGCCTGATGCGCTTATCGCTCAAGTTCTGAATTATCGACCCAAACGTATGTGGAAAATCAACCCCGCTCATCGTGAGGATGTCAAAATCACTTTCTCCTCGTAAAGCTCATCACAAAGCTGTTTTCCATCACTAACCATTAAGTTGACACTCAAAACCACAGCAAGCTGAAGCGGCAGGGACACTCCATCCCCCTGCCGCTTTAGTAGTATCCGGAATACTTGCATCCTAAGCCCTTGCCTCTCAATGACTACACGAACGTCGAGACATAAAGACAGCCGTTTCACAATTGCATATTTGCTGTAAACAATTATACTTATGCTGGGTGGAGAGCATTGCGACCTCACCGGCAATGCGTGCAATAACACATGTATATCATGCAGTTAGAGAGAAACGACGCTTCGCGCCGATGCGGAGCGATACAGCCAGAACTATAGCGCCATATGATCAAATCGAACATCACGCGATATTTACTATCACTCCTCCTGGGCTTCGCATGTATTCCCCTGTCGGCTACTAACGCCTCCGCCGGGGACATCCCGCAAGAGCTCCGGGACATGATTGCCGCACACACCAAAGAATTCCCTCGAAAACTCTACGACGCCCATTCCACCCCCTCAACCGTGATTGACCCGCTTTACCGGATAGCGATTCCATCTCCGCGCACTGATAGCAAAATACACACTATCGGGAATCTGCGCATGACCCAGACCAACTACGGCCAGTTTCAACGCGGCTTCTTTCCAGGTACCACCGGCGAAACATATTTAACTGTCGGTGGCCTCTGGGTCGGCGCCGTTGTCGGACGCGACACGCTTGTCTCAACTGCAACCGACGACGCTGGCATTCAGGAATTCTGGCCCTCGGCTTCTGATACCATCGTGCAACGTTCCATCAATATCAATAGCAAGTATTTCTCGCCTGAAGCTATCTCCGAACAGGACATGATAGCCGTCTACTATGACACGTTGACTCATCCGTTTTTTGTTAGACAGGACCCAATCGACAGCCGGGCGCACATTCCGTTGAACTTGAAAGTTGTAGAACGCTCATTACAGTGGAGTTATGACTATGCGGCTGACTTCATCATCTTTGACTACTCCATCACTAACATAGGACGGAAGGGACTCAAGGACGCTTACATAGGAATCTATGTGGATGGCGCGGCATATTACACCAGCAATTCTCTCGATCCGGCGCTCGTCTCGCAAGGCGGAATTACTAGCGGCTCAGACAGGGAAGATGTCGCAGGAATGCTGAAAACGTTTCCGGCTGAATGCGACTTTATTGACACCCTGAATACCGCCTACATTATGGACAATGACGGCGACCCGAGCGACCCCTTACATTGGAGCGCTGTCTTTTCTTTGAGAAACATGTCCGGCATGCGCATCCTGCGCAAACCCGGCGCATTCAGCGGAGTGTCATTTAACTGGTGGCTCAGCAATACGACACGGCTGGATTTTGGACCACGCAAAGAGGGCGATGAAGAACATCCGTTTCGCGACATGGACGGATTCCTCGGCACCCCCTTTGGTGACAAAAACAAGTATTCTGTGATGAGTAACGGAGAGATTGACTACAATCAGCGTCTGATGGCTTTGAACCATTCCGATGCGGGCTGGTTGCCGCCACCACCTTTCGCCTCGCCGCAAAGTATGGGTGGGCCGGTGCGCTACTTAATGTCCGTGGGCCCCTTTGACCTCCGGGCCGGCCAGACAGCGCAGTTCACATTTGCGTATGTTGCCGGAAGAAATGTTCACCGGGAGCCCGGTGACTTTACCAAGTTGTTCGACCCTCTGAACCCTGACCTGTTCCTCAGCACCTTGGACTTTTCCGATTTCGCCCTCAACGCCCGCTGGGCCGGCTGGGTATATGACAATCCCGGAATTGACACAGATCAGGATGGCTATCGCGGCAAGTCACGAGATTGCGTATTCTCATACAAGTTTGTACCAGAAACAACATTCGCAATTGACTCATTTGTTGTTCCTCCTGAAACCACACTCACAATCGACACAGTTGTGGCTCCGGATATCATCGACAAGACTTTCTACGAAGGTGACGGGGTACCTGATTTCAGAGGAGCGTCTCCACCTCCCGCCCCAATCATACATGTCACTCCCTCCGAAGGTAAATTGAATATCCGCTGGAACGGGTTTGTGTCAGAGACCACACCTGACCCTTTTACCGGGGTTGCCGATTTCGAGGGCTATCGAGTCTACAGCTCTTTGACAAATGATCCCAGGGACTATGTCGTGCAAAGCTCATACGACGCTGAGAATTTCAATCGCTATGTTCTGGATCGCAAACGACGTGTCTACGTCCTTCCCGACCCGCCTTTCACGCTTGCAGAACTCCAGGCGCTTTACGGGCCAACTTTTGATCCCGCCGATTACAATATCGACAACCCCTTAATCGCCAAAGATCCGGTGACCAACGAAGACAAGACATATTACTTTACTACGATGGACTGGAATCAGTCAGACCTGAACTCACCGACAGGCATCCATAGACGGTTCCCGAATGCCCGAAAGCCACCTTCAGATAGAACTCTTTGGACGGCTGACGATTTGACCGCAGACGGCCAGCCGAAGTATTACGAATATGAGTATGACATCAATAACCTCCTTTCTTCTGTGCCAATCTATGTTTCGGTGACAGCTTTTGACTACGGATCACCGTCAGTCAATCTCCCCAGCCTGGAAACAAATCCAACCTTAAACTCCATTCAGGAACTGCCGTTTCCTTCCGCGCAGGCCGCACAGCAACAAGGACTGCCGGTGATTGTCTATCCGAATCCATATCGGGCTGACGGCAATTACCGTGCGGAGGGCTTTGAAGGACGCGGTATGGAGGACTTTCCGCTTGAGCGCACCCGCAGGGTAAATTTCATCAACCTGCCTCTGGTGTGCACGATATCGATCTACTCTCTCGACGGTGACCTGATTCGACAGGTCATCCACGATCGCGCCGACGGTGGACCGCTGGCGACTCATGACGCATGGGATGTTGTTTCCAGAAATCTCCTGCCGGTTGTTTCCGGGATATATTACTGGGTTGTAGAAACCCCGGACGGAGCGACACAAATGGGTAAAGTAGTGCTAATAATGTAGTTTTTGGAGTCACACATTTGATAGAACCTATGACAGGACTAATGTCACAAGCCATGACAGAAACAAGGACAACTAACATGATCACTCCCCGATCTTCAGCCGTTTCATCCAAAGCAATTCGCCTGCTTCTTCTTTTGTTTCTCCTCAGTTTCACTTCCCTCACAACATCCACAGCGCTCGGTCAACAAGTCACGATGCATGTCATCGTAGACGCCCGTGAACTGCCGCGCAAGCTGGTCTATGGCGCAATCCGGATGGATGCGCCGAAAGTCGTTTCCGGCGCCACCGATACCCGCCCGGCCCTGCTCTATCCGAAATGGATTCCAGGCATTCATGGCCCCAGGAATCCGGTGGAGAATCTCGCCGGTATTGTTGTCACCTCCCCGCGAGGTGACACAATCACATGGGAGCGTGACTGGCGCGATGTCTACCGGATTTTTGTGAATACAAAAAGTGGCAGCAATATCTCGCTGAAAACGACGTACATTTGCAGTCAGCCCACCACGAACTCAAGGGGTGTGGATTGCTATGGCTACGAAAACCTCGGTGTCATCAACTGGAACACAATCATTTTCTATCCCGAAGGCATTCCAATTTCGGAGATTGAAGTCAGAGCCGGTATCGTTCTGCCGGAGGGCTGGGACTATGGCTCGGCGCTTGTCGAGAGCTCGCGGTCAGGCGACACCGTCTTTTTTAACCCGGAGACACTTGAGAATTTCATTGACAGACCGCTAATCTGTGGTTCCAATTTCCGCACAGTCAAACTGGCCGACCTTGAACATGCGCAAT
>CAZFAL010000140.1:0-7828 GCA_964516945.1 uncultured Ignavibacteriales bacterium | reverse complement strand
GTTCTCGCCGCTATTTTCGCATGTCAGCACACCGTCATTATACTGCCTGTCACCGAAAACAGCGCCTTCCATATTTGTCAAAAACGCGCCGGTGGCTCGCTGAAACACCTGCTCTCCGCTGTGAATCGGATTCGCCCATTTGGTAAAGCCAGGCACATAGATTTGATTGAAATCTATTACCGGTGTCGCCCGACGTGAGCGGACAGATGACGCCGTGGTAAACGCAGAGCCGTCGGCGTTGATACGATATAAATACCCTTCGGCTGGAAAGTCTGCGTCAAAATACGAGTTCACCCAGAACACATCATGCTGGCTGTCATACGACGCCCCGCTGAAGAACCCTTCATTGCTCGCATATCCGGCCAAACCGTCACGGGAGGCCTGTAACCCTGTGCCACCGATTGTTGACAACTTCCAGGACAGCGTTCCGGTTAATGCATCGACGGCATATACATCTCCTTCAATTGCGCCATTATATGTTGGGCAGACAATTCGTGTTCCGGCAATGTCAGTTGTCAGCGCATTGACATTCGAAGTGGTCATCACAAATGGATTGACAGCCCAGCCGGTATATGGAATTCCATCTTTCGCCGTCACAGCGAATAGCTTACTTTTCGCCGCATAGTATAGGATGTCTTCTGAACCATCATTGAGAACAATTGTTTTCAAGTTTTCGGTTGTCGGATGTAGCCCCCAGAATCCTGAAGTTTTGTGCCAGATGTATGCTCCGGTTTGAGCGTTCACCGCCACTACATCCCGATTCAATCCTGTCCCGAGAAAGGCCATTTGCACCGGACCGCTGGCGGTTGCGATAGTCGCAACCGTCGGCTGAGTGCGCACTGATAGCGCGCCGGCGAACAAACTTGCTACGGTGGGGTCGGTGTTCTGATCCCACACAAGTGAGCCGTCACTAATCAAACGGCAGTCAAACCCCGCGTCATCAGAAATCAAAACCTTGTCACCGAAAATAACCGAACCACTAAACGAGTTGCCCACGTCAGAATTCACAGACCACAGCACATTCAAATTACAATTCGCTTCACCCAGCGTGTTGAGTGATGCGCCGGTTCTCTGCTGATCGTGTTGATAGGTTGGCCAGTCACTTCCGGGAGCGCAAACTGTTCCGGAAAACGGCACACAACAGCGAAATGTTTCTGTGAAGAAGTTTTTGGGAGCTCCAAAAACATCTGTGGCGCTAAACCAAACGCCACCCTGTTCAAAACCGCTGGCGTCAAAGCCAGTTCCGTCATCAAGAATGAGCTCGAACAGTCCGGCGCCACCGGCTGTCCACTGCGGACGAGCCACAACGTGGTAGGGGCCGACAATCTGAATCCCCGCGCCACCATTCGGAAAAATATCCAGCCATTGTAGACTGACGCTTCCTGCGGGAGCCGGAAATGAAGATGCAGGGATAATTTCACTATACAATGCGCTTCCGGGCGTTCCTCCATTGTCTGCGTAAATGCCGATTTCAAGCCCGTCAAGGTCTTGCCATTTGTGAAAGTACACGGTTGCAATATCAATTCGACACTCATCTCCGCCTGCGGCGTATGCGCCGGAAAAACCTGTGAAACCGTCCGTTTCGGCAAAACCAGCGACAAACAATATGTTGACCGCATTCGAAACCAATTCACACGTGGTAAACTCATCGTGGCAAACATTGACATCTATCAAGAAATCAGGATTGATACCAAACGCGCTGGCATAGTTATGCCACCCGGCGAGGGTCGGGGTGCAGGTGGAATATGGCGCGTCGATGACACCATCAGGAAAAAACACCGAGGCAAGATTCTGCGGATTACCTTCGCCATTCGTAAAGTCATCAGCCCCTATTCCGGTTCCAGCGGCGCTCGGATTAGCCGCCACAGCCGGGTCCGGTCCTGTCCAGCGCACTGCAATATGATAGGTCACCGACGGGCCCGGAACGATATTCAACGGGTAATCCACCCAGCCGAATGAGCCAAGCGGATACAAATCCGCGCCCAGCCCCGGACCGCCAATAGTCAACGGTGGCGCCAGCGGCGCTGTCGCATCCGGTGTCCCTGCCCGCTCGACCGCCAACGCTTCCAGCGTTACCTCACCGTCAGGATCAGTTCCCGAAAAAAAATCGCTCAGAGAGATTTCGGCGCTTACCAGTGTGTCGAAACCACCGGTAGTGTAACGCATCGCCACGCCCTTGCGGCAAATAAATACACTCGGCAAACTGAAAATGAAAGAATATGAATCAGCATGTGACTCAGCGAAACAACTCGTGAACGGAATCTCCTGACAGCAGACAACAGCGCTGGCGACCTGATTGTGATACTGCGTCCAGAATAAATCATTCGTCGTCCAGGCGCCGGTTGAGCCGTTCAATGTAACACCCGTTCTCGGCGTAACAGCGCTACCGTCCAAATTGTCAACGATTGATTGAATCCGGTCAGTCTCCGGTCCATTGGCGTCAACAGCGGATCCAACCACAGACCTGAATGTGATGAAAAAATCTCCTGTAAATGTCAGCCCCAGCCCGGACAAGTCAAAGAAGTGCCAGACGCTGGGTGTTAATGTAGTTGAATTGACCACCACGCTGGCGACTTGTATCGTCGGCACATCCGGGTTCGGTCCGGCGCCTTCCCAGATTCCGATTTCACCGTCAATGTTGCCATCGACAGCGCCGAAGAACATCCAGGTTCCGGTCAATGAACATAGAAACCCCTGTTGCACATCATATCTGTTGCCAATTGCCGCAACCGCCCCGCCAATTGCCCCGGAATTGCGAAAAGACAATCCTCCCCACGGAGAGGAAAAGTCAGTATTATCTTGATCTGTACAGGCAAATGTCGGAACAACGCTTTTTGTCAATGTTGCGCCGGTGAGATTGATATTTTCTGTGACAGCTTCTCGTTGCAGTTTTTCCGTTAGCCGGGATCGGGCGTCATCCTGCCCGTATAACACCGCCGACGGGTTCGTTGTTGGCAGGGGGCGAGTCGGATGGGCTCCATTTGGTTTTGTGGCAGAAAAAACCGCTTGCCTGAAGACAATGAATATAATAGTGATAAGGCCGAACTTCAGCGCCCGGCGGTGAATCTGAAAGCCATTGCATGAGGACATAGTGAATTCTCCTTAATCTAATAGGGAAAAAGAGATAACCGTCCAACCCCGGTGGCAAATCCATCTGCCTGCAAGGCCCGCTCTCACAAAGTACTGTCTCTGATGTCGGTTTTCTGCAATCCCTTTGGAAGACAACGACAACCGCAAAGTACGAAAGGCAGTCAGCTTGTCAAGATGATTCTGACACCTCGTAACCATCGACAAGAGCGCGAATATACATCCACCCGCTTGATATTTCCTCCAACTCTGCTTACGCTATCTCTGATGAGTATTCACACTCTACCATAACACCAACAACGGAGCAGTATCTCTTGGCTGAAAAATTTATCTTCAACATGTACGGCGTGAACAAGTTCTACGGCGCCAAACAAGTTCTCAAAGACATCAACCTGAGCTTCTTCCCCGGAGCCAAAATCGGCATCGTCGGAACCAACGGCGCCGGTAAGTCGACCGTCCTGCGCATCATGGCCGGACTCGACACCGAATTCCAGGGCGCTGCGGAAATCACCCCCGGTTTCACCTCCGGCATTGTCGAACAGGAGCCAAAACTTGACCCCGACCTGACAGTCCTGCAAACACTCGAACTGGCCTTCGCCGACACCAAAGCCCTGCTTGATGAATACAATACCGTCGCCGATAGTCTCGCAGTCATCAGCGATGACGATGAAATGCAAACGGCGATGGACAAAATGGGCGCTTTGCAGGACAAAATCGACGCGCTCGACGCCTGGAATCTCGAACGCACACTCGAAGTTGCCGCCGATGCGCTCTGCCTGCCGGATAATGACCGCAAAATCGCCACCCTCTCCGGAGGTGAAAAACGTCGTGTGGCGCTCTGCAAAGCCCTATTGGAAAAGCCGGACCTGCTCCTGCTCGATGAGCCGACCAATCACCTCGACCCGGAAACAGTCGACTGGCTCGAAATGCAACTGCGTGACTACCCCGGCACCGTGATTGTCGTGACACATGACAGATACTTCCTCGACAATATCACCAAATGGATTCTCGAACTCGATAAAGGGCAGGGCATACCGTACGAAGGCAATTACACCTCCTGGCTGGAGCAGAAACTCAAGCGCATGCTCAAATCTGAAAAAGCCGACTCCTCCCAATCCAAAAGCACTCTTGCGAAAGCGCTCGAACACGAGCTGAGCTGGATTCGCATGAGCAAAGGTGATCGCCATCAGTTGGCGCGTGAGCGTGTCGAGGGCTATGAACAGCTTGTGGCGCGCGGAACCGCCAAAGATGATTCAGCGCGCGCCGCTATTCGCATCGCTCCCGGACCGGACCTCGGTTCGCAGGTGATTGAGCTTTCTGATGTCGCGATGGGCTATGACGATAATGTTCTCTATGAAGGTGTGTCATTTGCTGTCCCGCGTTCGGCGGTGGTCGGGCTGGTCGGTCCCAATGGCGCCGGCAAAACCACATTGTTCAAACTCATGACCGGCGACCTGTCCCCGCAAACCGGAACAGTCACTGTCGGCTCCTCGGTCAAACTGACCTATGCCGATCAGGAGCGTGGCTCACTGGAAAACGATAAATCATTGATTGCGGATGTCGGCGGCGGCGCCGAGGAAATTGTCATCGGCTCGCGCAAAATCCCGATTCGTCAGTATCTCGCGCAATTCGGGTTCAGCGGCGCCTCACAGCAAAAACTCACCAGCGAGCTCTCCGGCGGTGAGCGCAATCGCTGTCATCTTGCGAAAATCTTCAAAGACGGCGGCAATGTGCTGTTACTTGATGAGCCGACCAATGACCTCGATGTCAACACTCTGCGTTTGCTTGAGGAAGCGATTCTTGACTTCGCCGGTTGCGCGCTGGTTATCAGTCATGACAGATTCTTCCTCGACAGAATCTGTACCCACCTGCTGGTCTTCGAAGGCGCCGGAGTAGTCCGCTGGCACGAGGGCAATTTCAGCGACTATCAGGAATGGCGCAAAAAAACCAAAGGCGACCAACTATTCGAAAACCGCCGCAACCGCTACCGGGCGATAGTGAAAGCGTGAAGCGGGCGCCGACAGAGCTACTTGCCTGCTGAACGGAGCACAGCGCAAAGTCTCCAAGTTCACGTCGCCCACAGCTTGCTGTGGGTTAATTGGATTCAAAGCCAGATCTTTCATTTGTTTGAAGCGCCGTAATACTTTTTGACATATATTCTCAGCATTGGTCTGAGGCGTCAACACCGCAGATTAAGAAACCCCTTATGGCGAAGAAAATTACAATACTGGAATTATTTTGCGAATTCTCCACTACTGTGACATCAAAGATGTCCCAGTTGACATCTGGCGAGCCCGAAGACCAGCTTCGTGGGCCTTTTGAAGTGTTAATCAAAGGACTCGCTAAACATTTGGAACTTGCGATTGAATGCACCGGCGAGACACCGTTACCCAATCGCCTGGGCAAACCGGATTATGCGGTACATGTCCGTAAGTTACTCGCCGGATATGTTGAGCTAAAAGCGCCCGGTGTAGGCGCCACTGTTTCACGCTTCAAAGGGCACAACCGCAATCAATGGAAACGATTCTCAGCGATGCCAAATATGCTCTACACCGATGGCAACGAATGGGCGTTATACCGAAGCGGTGAACTCATTGGCAAAGTTGCGCGCATTTCCGGCGACGTTGCATCTGACGGCAGAAATGCTGCGGATGAGGAAGATGTACGCAAGGTAGCCGAGATTGTGCGGGACTTCCTGATGTGGGAGCCGTCAATACCCACCACAGGCGATAACGAAATCGATCTTAAAGGTTTTGCAGAGCTTATTGCGCCACTGTGTCGAATGTTGCGCGACGAAGTTACCGATGCAATGAAAGATAGTGGCAGTCCGTTAGTTCAACTGGCAAAGGATTGGCGTCAACTGCTCTTCCCGGATGCATCTGATGCGCAATTTGCTGACGCCTATGCGCAGACTGTGACTTTTGCTCTCCTGCTTGCCCGAAGTGAGGGAGCGGAGCCGCTGAACTTGCAAACGGCGGTTGCCACAATGTCCGCGCAACACAGTCTGCTCTCCCGCGCTCTTCAAGTCCTGACCGACCCCGGAGCCAGAAAAGAAATCTCTGCTTCCCTTAACCTGCTGGTGCGAGTCATCAGCGTCACACCTGTCACAACACTCACCGGCTCAGAAGACCCCTGGATATATTTCTACGAAGATTTTCTGGCAGTGTATGACCCGAAACTCCGCAAAGACGCCGGCGCCTACTATACGCCGGTTGAAGTTGTCAATGCTCAGGTGCGGATGGTTGAAGACCTGCTGGTAAACCGATTGAACAAACCGCTCGGTTTTGCTGACCCCGATGTCGTCACCCTCGACCCGGCTGTCGGCACCGGAACGTACCTGCTCGGGGTAATCAAACATTCTCTGGACCGAATCAGGAACGAGCAGGGCGATGGGGCAGTAGCGGGGCAGGCCAGCGCTTTGGCACAGAATCTTTATGGCTTCGAAATCATGGTTGGCGCGTATGCCGTTGCCGAACTGCGTGTCAGCAGGTTTTTGCGTGACTTCGGCGCGACACTGCCGGATGACGGCACACATATTTACCTGACAGATACGCTTGAAAGCCCGAACGCTGAGCCGCCGAGTTTGCCGCTTTACCTGAAACCCATTGCCGAACAACACGCAAAAGCGCTACGTGTCAAGAGCAAAGTGCCTGTAATTGTCTGCCTCGGCAATCCACCTTATGATCGTCATGCCGCAAAAAGCAACAAAAGTGAAGCGGACCTCTCACGTTTTGGCGGCTGGGTGCGCTTTGGTGATCCCATATCTGAGGCGCCGACAAGAAAGACATCCGGTAAGAAAAAATCGGCGCCAAAGAAACCTAAATCAATCGCCGCAAAACTGCGTGAGCGCGAGAAGCACTCCATCCTGAGACACTTCATCGAACCGGCGGTGCGCGCCGGGCATGGAGTGCATATTAAGAATCTGTACAATCTCTATGTCTACTTCTGGCGCTGGGCGCTCTGGAAAGTCTTTGAGCATGACAGCAAATCAGGCCCCGGAGTTGTCAGCTTCATAACGGCCTCAAGTTATCTCGACGGTGACGCGTTCAGCGGTATGCGCGAGCACATGCGCCGTCAGTGTGATGAAATCTGGATTCTGGACCTCGGTGGCGAGGGGCGCGGTACACGCAAAGACGACAATGTCTTCGCCATTCAGACACCGGTGGCCATTGCTGTCGGCTTCCGAAAGAACAAGCCGAATGTCAAGAAATCGGCAACCGTACGCTATACGCATATAGAAGGTACACGTTCAGAGAAGTTGACCATGCTCGATAGAGTTGCGAACATGTCGTCTTTGAAATGGGAGGAATGTCCAACCGATTGGGTCGCGTCGTTCCGCCCAGCGGGACGAGGGCAATACTTTGACTGGCCTCTACTGACTGACCTGATGCTCTGGCAACATTCTGGTTCTCAATTCAAGCGCACATGGCCGATCTGCCCGGAGGTAGGAACATTGAAAGAGCGCTGGCGCAGGCTACTTTGTTCCGAGAACAAGGCGATTGCATTCAAGGAAAGCCGTGACCGTAGAATTGATACGACATGCGCATCACTCTTGGCAGAGCACTATTGCGAACCGCCATTAGCTCAACTGCCACGAACCTCACCACCACCAAGGATTGAGCGATACGCATATCGCTCCTTTGATCGTCAATGGATTATAGCGGATAGCCGATTGGGGGACTATCTAAGGCCGGACCTCTGGCGTGCGCACAGTGACCAACAAGTATATCTGACATCGCTC
>CAZFAL010000139.1:0-7849 GCA_964516945.1 uncultured Ignavibacteriales bacterium | reverse complement strand
TACTGTAAGCGCTTTCACTTTCGCCACGAAGATGTCGAGGAATTCATCGTAGATACGTTCATGAACAAAGAGTCTCTGTAGTGACACACATACCTGACCGGCATGGTAGAAGCCGCCTTTGACACAGCTTGCGGCGGTTGCTTCAATGTCCGCATCTGGCTCGACTATTGCCGGGGAGGAGCCGCCGTGTTCGAGCATGATGCGCGCGCCGACCGGGAGTTTGCCGCGTAGCGACCAGCCGACCCGGTCCGAGCCGATGAAGTTCAGGAAATTGATACGCGGGTCCGTGGCGCATTGTTCAGCCAGCGGCGGATTGCAGTTGACAATGCTCAACGCCTCCGGCGGCAGTCCGGCTTCGAGAAAATGTCGGCCGAGTTTCATTGAACACAGCGGGGTATCGGCGGCGGGTTTGAGTACGACGCTGTTTCCGGGAGCCAGTGACGGGCCAATTAAGTGCGCTGAAAGGTTTAGGGGATGATTAAACGCCGAAATTGACGAAACCACACCAATTGGCTCACGCACAATAAATGATGTTTTCTTTGCTCCGGCGGCGGTGCGTCCCATCTGCAACTGCTCCCCGTCAAGCGCCAACGCCGCTTCGGCGGAGAGCCGTAGTGTATTCACTGCGCGTTTGGCCTCGATTTCGGCGTCAGTCAGCGGCTTGCCACCCTCGAGCGCGATGGTCATGGCATAGTCGCTGAGATTCTCTTCGACAAGCTCTGCGGTTTTTTCAAGTATCTCGGCGCGCCGATAGGCAGGCATTGTGCGGGTGATATCACAATGCGCTTTCTCAGCAGTGGCGAAGGCGTGATTGAGAATATCGGCTGTGGCGCCTTCAACGGCGCCGACAACTTCACCGGAATAGGGCGAGGTGACTTCTATCATGTTGTCAGACTTCGGAGAGCCGACCAACTGGCTGGGATATGTTTTTGTGTTTGGCATTACGATTCCTTTCGCTGATTTGTAAATCTGAGACTGTCACAACTCTGGTGACTGTGCGCTCAGTTGGGTAACTTACGCCAATCAGACGCTCAATTCAAGGAACATGAATGACAGTTGATTGTGCCGGAGAATCTCAGCGGAGGGCCTTCTGTTGCAGCGCTGAATCTATCACCGGCGCCACTTGTTCGGCGACGATACGGTGCCCGGCGGTGTTGAAATGGATAGCGTCATTGGCGGCATTATCGTACAGGTCAGTCCGGGTGTCAAAGGCCGGTTGCAGGTCGATAACACGCACATTCTCGCTCGCTCCGACAGCGGCGATTGCTTTTTGATAGGAGCGGTGTAGATCGTGGAAGGCGGAGACGGTTTTGCCGGGGAAGTAATTCGACAGCGATGCTATCGGCGGGATGAGTAAGACCGGCGTAATGCCATGTTTTCGACAGTAGGATATTATTTCTCGCAGATTATCTCTGAAATCGGACAGAGGGACACGATGGGCGCCGCTGAGCTGATCCATACGTGATTGTTCAGCTTTCCCTCCTGCGAGGCGTATAGAAAGTTGCCTGAGCGCTTTATATGTCGCCAGCGATGAGAGGCGGTTCTGAATATCCAGCGCCCATTGCGGTGGAAAGCGTTGTTCTTTGTCGGTAATGCCTTGCCCTGCCGGCCAATGGTCGTTCCAGCCGAACAGGATGAGCGCAATGTCCGGCTGCAGTTCAGGAGCGATTTCATCAAGCAGGATTTTGCCCTGAAAACTCGAATACCCCGGCGTACCACAATTGAGAACATCGGCTGTCGGTAGCATGCGTTGCAAATCAGCCGTATAAACACTGTCCTCGGTCACACCCCAGCCGAATGTGCAGGAGTTGCCCAGCGCGACAATCCGCGGCTTGTCGGTCTTTGGGGGGAAATCCGCTCCCCTGAAACCCATTGCGTTTGTCCGATACTGAAGCGTACTGAAGAGTTCTGAGTTCGTTGAGATTGAGCGCTTCAAACGCCAGAATAGATTGTGGTCTTTGCTGTAAACATCGGTGAAATTGATGTCCCGGTTCTGTGGGAAAAACGCATTGGCTTGATAGAAGTCAGTTGACAGCGCTCGCAAACTTAGTTCGACTATACCAAGCAGGAATACGAAGACCAATGTGCTATAGAGGAGCTTGCGCGAAGTCGACAGTGAAGCGACAGGTGAGTCTGGAGGACTTTGTGAAGGATTGGGTGAAGGATTGTGTGACATTATGGCGATAAAGCGCTGGAAGTGCGACGGCAAGTTGTTAGAACATAGATTTTATAATAGATTTGAACATAGATTAGAGAATAGATATAGAAAACAGCTTAGAAGAGAGAATAGATAAACGGCGCCACTGCCGAGGATTCTGTGAGAATAATTAGCGCCGACAGGAGAACCAGAAAGCCGATAATAGGTGTCAGCCACCACTTCTTGTTGCTCCGCAGGAAGGAGAACAATTCACTTATAACTCGCATTTTTCCGGCCATTTGCAATGTTCCTATAGCTGCAATGTCGCGTTAACTCAGTGTCCTGTTGTTTGCAATTTTTGGACACATTCCGAGGCCCCTGAAACGCAAAGAACAGTACCTAACACAAAACAAATGTAGCGCCGTCAGTTCACAATTGTCAATCGCGAATTTATGGGACATCGCCCGTATCATTCAAGATTCCTTGCAAAACCGGCCCCGCCGGAAAGATTCTGTCCTCAACCAGAGCGTTTGTGCCGGTTTGCAGGTAGGCATGATAGGCCTTCAATGCCTCTGAGATGGCCTCCGAAAGCGCCTCGGAGTTTTCAGCGTTTTCGGAGTTTTTCAGGAAATTGGTATGTAACAGCGGGTCAGCAATATAATTGTAGGCGCCCAAGACTGTGTCTGCGGTGGCTTGCAGGACAAGTGAATCATAGAGGAAATTAAAAACTGCGGCCTTAGCCGAGAAGGATATGCGATGGTCATGGGTTTCCACCAGCGATTGTCCCAGCGACGCTGACAGAATGGCTCCCGTGTTCTGTCCTCTTAACAGAGACAGCGCTGTCGGCAGGATATCCACCTGATTTGCAGGAAGCGAGTCAACCCCGGGCTGGATGAGAGCCGGGGCATATATCAACAATGGAACCTGGAAGCGTTGGATGCCATTATAATCGCCTGTGTGTTCCTCCCAGCCGGTGTGGTCGCCGGTGATGAAGAAAATCGTGTGGTTGAAGTAGTCGCGGGTTCTTGCAGAGGCGAAGAATTTGCTCAGTGAGTAGTCTGCGTAGCGCAGCGCCCGGCGTTGACGTTGGGCTTCAACACTCTCCGAAGCCGTGTCATCGATATTTATGTCGTCTGTGTTCGTATCATCTGTAATTGGAAACTGTCTGGCAAATGCATCGGGGACGACATAGGGGGCATGGGCGGTGAGAGAGAAAAATGTCAGTGCGAAGGGCCCTTCAACTTCTGATAAACGCTTATCGATGAACGCCAGAAACTTCTCATCGAAAATCCCCCATTGGTTTTCGTCTGTATCAGCATTCAAAGCAGGATAGCTGTCTTCACTCCAGTGCAAATCAAAGCCGCAAGCCAGCGCATAGGAATCGAATCCCATGGATGACGGCTCGGCGCCCATGGCAAATACCGTTGTGTAGCCCTGCTCTTTGAGAATGGACCCGAGTCCACGCACGCGCATTGTTTCGAGAGAGGTATGCAGAATACCATTACCGGTCAGGTTAGGCAGAGAAGCGACAACCGCCGGGAAGGCGTGAATCGAGCGGTCACCGCTGGCGAAGCAATTGCTGAACAGCAGGCCGTCGCGCGCCAATGAATCAAAGAATGGAGTGACGCCCGGATAGGGCTGATTGTGTGTGATAGCCCCGGTTTGGCGGGCGTTCCAGCTTTCCATGATGAAAATGACGATATTCCACGGCTGAGTTTCAGCGGCTTGATGTGTTGCCTCAGAAATGCGCAAAAAGGGGAAATCCTTGCTGATAAACGTATCTGACGGATTGCGCAGTAGCTTTTGCGTGATTACGCGCGCTGAATCATTGTCGAGATAGTGTATTGTTTGTCCCTGTTGATGCAATCTGCTCCAGATAACAGAATATGCGCTATTGAGCGCCAACTGTCCGAGCGCCGGATTGTCGGTCGTATATGCCATGCCGGTTCGCAGTGGTCTGTTCTGCAGGCCCCCTCTGGCCAGCAAAGCTCCGAGTCCGAATAATGCCGCAGTGAGTAGCGCTCTGAGGACCCATCTGCGCCAGTCCGCTGTTGCCCGGTTTCTCTTAGTGCGGGAGGATACAGAGCAAAGAAACTTACTCAAGGTGAAATACAGTGCGATGAGGAAGACGACAGATAGCAGAATGAGCCACCAATAGTGAGACGCTTCAGATTTAGTAGCAGTCAAGGCCTCACTTGTCATGGTGAACAATTCGTTTGTCTGGCGTCTGAATGTGTGGCGGAAGTAAGCGATATCGGCCAGGTTCAGGAATAGAGACGCGGCATGGGGCAGGTAGAGAAGCCACAGCGCAGTTGTTCTGAGTGGTTTGAATTTACTCAGGCCGGCGCCAAGCGCCAGCAGAGGAAATCCCAAAGCCGAGCCATACGCCAAGGTGGCGAGGTCGAATCTCAGGCCTGTCAGCATTGACTGGATAAGGTTTGCCGCTGATTCGTGAAGATACTGAGCGTTTACTGCAAAGAACACCAGACGCGCCAGCGAGTAGAACAGCAGAATTATTACTCCAGACCCGAGGATTTGCAGGAATTCAGGAATGGGGAGAGGGTTTTTCTGTGATGGTCTGAGCATCGATTAGTGGGTTTCTTGAGAGTACCTCAGAATGATTGCAGAATCTTGCAAAAGGTAGATGAGGAAAGTCATCGAGAAAAGTCATTGAGAAAAGGCGCTGAGAAAGGTCATTCAGAAAACTTGCTGTCCAACACCGTTCGTTACCGGCGCATTTGCATGCAAACCCGGTTTTCGGTCATGGAGTCTACATCAATACTACGTACAAGGCAAAAATATTCGTGAAGTCTTATGAAATGGTAAGGATTCACTGAAAATCGAGGTATTTGACCTCCAAAGCGCAAATTATGCGAAATAAAAGTCTTTACAAAACTGAGAAAGTGTATATACTGCCTTTACACGCCGGTCTAGACATTGGGAACCGACCGCCTGTCCAGTCAGCTTCTATGACGTTGCCCAATGTACGAGACCTTATCTTCTTTGTAAATCTACTATTTTCCATTCTTATGAGGCGGTCTTTTTCTTTGCCTGTCGAGTTCATGGTCATTGGCGTCCATGTTTGCTCGCTACGTATCACCAACAGAACATCCATTGCATCGCAGTTCCGGTATTCATCTCCTTGGACAATGTTCCCGGCTAATGCTAGCGTCAAAACGTTGCAAGAGTTTCTCAATTGTCAGCGGCACAGGTCATCTTGCAGAATTGTGATCGGCGCCCAATAGAAGAATTGAATAGACCCATGAACACCATTGAAATCAATCTCTTACGGACGATACTTGAAAATATTCATTGACAAAAGCCCATAAGAGGTTATCATCCAGTGGATATCAGCATGCGGCAAAGGGACCGTTTTTGCAGGATAGGATACTTCAGAATACTTCACAGTGGAACTACAGGCCTTTATTCGGAATCTAAGAATAGGGCGACTGGCAGAATCTCCAGAGGCAGGAATCACTTCAAGCTGAATAGTTATTGAACTCGCGCTGAATAGAATAGACAGAATAGTAAGGTTACTGGCCAGCAATTTGCGTGACTATGTACATTGACCGGGAAACCGGATACGTAAGCGATAATATACCGCGCAACCCTCAAGTAGCTTAGGAGTTTTAACACGATGAAAACGCCAAGATTAAAGATTGCGGCTCTCGGCGCCGTTGCCATCGTCTTGACAATGTCAACAGGAGCTTTTGCAATTCCGGCGCTTCAGGTATATATCCCGGGTGGGACATATGACACCGGCACACAGACATGGGTAACCGGCGCCAACAACTTTACTGTCTGGGTGGTTGCTTCACAGCCGTTGACAGATGTGCATTTGACTGCGTCAATCGGCGATGGTGAAGACCCGTCCTCAGGATCGCTTGATATAGGCGGAACTTCTTACACCGGTGGTGATTTTACGTATGGTCATCATCCGTTGCTACCGGATCATGGCATATTCCCTTCGA
This sequence comes from uncultured Ignavibacteriales bacterium, assembly GCA_964516945.1. Lineage (GTDB taxonomy): Bacteria > Zixibacteria > MSB-5A5 > GN15 > JACZUZ01 > JAJRPJ01. The sequence goes on along the minus strand of CAZFAL010000139.1, from coordinate 1,741 downwards.
ATTGGGTGGAAAAGTCAATCGGGAATATGACTACGATGACCGCCAATACGATTACCAATTTCGATGAGACCTATGAGGAGGGTGTTTCGCCCCTTAACAGCTCCGGTCAAATCATGATGTTCAATATCGCAGTAACCGGATTCAATCAGGTCCACTTCGACGCCTGGGGTTATAATTCCAGACAGCAATTTGTGAAAGCGCCGTTTTCGCATGATGGTCAGGGCGGCGGGACTGCCGTGCCTGAGCCGGCTACTTTGTTGCTTTTCGGACTCGGAGCCGGAGTTGCCGGTTTGAGTCGCCGTCGCAAGGCGAAGAACGCCGGGAAAGCGAAGAATGTCTGAGCTGTAATCTTCGCTGTCATTTCGGACTACAAGAACAAACTATAAGAACAAAAAGCCACCTGCTTATCGCGCGGGTGGCTTTCTTGTTTGGCGCAAAACAATGAGCCATCTGAGCTACTTGTCCTACCGTATCATTTGCGTAGGGGCTTGATAATCTCAGAAAGTCTGTCAGCTTTTTCGGCGTCACGAGTCAGCGTATAATATCGCAGGCCATTGTCATAGTTGATTGTATAGTTCTCGAATGAATCTCCATTGAGCGCCAGCAGGTTTATGCTGCCGTTCATAACTGAATTACGAATAGCGTCTTCGAGACGTTTGACAGTGAACTTCTTGTTTTCGACGCCTATGAGTTCGACTCCGGTATATAACCCGGCTTCATCAGCAGGAGAATCCGGCGCCACGCTACCGACTTTGCCACTCTTGCCGACAGAGAGACCAATTGACTCGGTGAAAAAACCACCGCCATAATGCCTCTCGAAGCGTTTCAACCGCTTTGGCAGCTCTGTTGTGTATGTCAAGCGATAGCCGCACTGGGGGGCCACTTCGGGATCGAAACGCTCTTGTGTTTGATATACACGGATTTGAATCAGAGAATCCCAGTTGAATTGCGCCTGTCGGTTGAGAGTTTCTTCGACTTCTTTTAAGTCAAATGGAACGGCATGAGCCTTTCCGCCACCTCTCGTGAAGAATTCACGGCAAAAGTTATCGAGCGACTTCTTGCCGTCGGTGAGATTACGGATACGCGCATCGAATTCAAGGGCCAGCGCCGCCCCCTCGCGATAATAATCCTGACTCCTGCGCAGCAGTCCCCAGTTTCGGGAGCCGCCCCGCAAGGTATATCCGGCTACTTCCGTGTCTCGCAACGGGCGCCAGCGGCGTCCCCGTTGATTGATAAGCCCACCGATACTCCCGGCCAGATTGTCTTTGAAGCGTTCGTCCTTAACGAAACCGCTGCGCACCGCCAGCAGATTCCCGAGGTATTGTGTCATTCCTTCATATACCCAGAGCAAATCTGTGTCCTTTGGCTCCATGTAATCCTTGGTGTACATGCCGACAGGTCGGCGATATTTCCCACACCAGGCGTGTACGAACTCATGAGTAAGCAAATAGGGGATTTGTTTGTTCTCCCAGTCTCCATCACGGAATTCATTGGCGCTGACGCCGTTGAGTGATGAATTGCGGTGTTCCAGGCCTGTGCGGCCGACTTTATCGCTGAGAACAAGCAGGTAATGATATTCTGAGAAGTGTGTCCCGCCGAAAAGCGCTTCAGCTTCTTTGACCACGTTACGCAGAGGATTGAGGAGCGAATCCTCGCGAGGTAGGTCACCGGCCCGATGCTCAGGGGTTCGGGCGTGGCCTGGGATCTTCGCAAGACCGAGCCCTACGAAGTCTATGACAGG
>CAZFAL010000138.1:0-8023 GCA_964516945.1 uncultured Ignavibacteriales bacterium | reverse complement strand
AGGAGGGAGCCAGCCGGCAGAGCTATGATCGACGGCGGTAAACAACTGATCATAGTCGAACTCTCGATTGCTGAGCATGAAATACTTGTTCCGGTCTCCAAGTGGGGCTCCAAAGATACCGTTCATGTCCCGGAACGGCTTTTCATTTGTCCCGGATTTGCGTGGCCCAAAATCCGGCCCGGGAGCGGCGCTCCACCAGTTGAATGAATATTCGAGCGAGTCCGATGGTGTGCGAATCAGACGAACACCGGCGACACTGCGAATCGAAGTAGTTTTATCCCAAGCGCCATCAACCGGATCACCATCATTGTCCATGATGTATGCCATGTTTATTGTGTCCACAAATTTGCATTCGGGTTGATCACCAGGAATTGTTTGACGGAAGCCGCAAATATCATCACCGAAGGCGTCAAGCCCTTGTTTCGACAGGTGGTGGATGTCACCGTCGACGTAGATACCCATAAATAACTTGTCAAGGCGCCTTCGACCTATATTTACGATACTATAATCGAAGAGGATGAAGTCGCCGGCATAGTCATAACTCCATTGCAATGACCGTTCTTCAATTTTCAATTGCAACGGGATATGCGGTCGACCGTCAATCGGGTCCTGTGCGGTTTGACCCACATCATCAAGTGTGTCGTAATATGTCGCGACCAGGTCTTGTTCGGAAATCGCGTCATCCGACTCAAACAAATTGCCGGGAATAATTGAGCGATGTTCAATAATGTCATTAGCGCCGGGCCAGAATTCGTGAACAGTGAAGCCGTCGTCGGCGCCTGATGACACCAACGTGTCGCGTCCCACGACGGCCCCTATCCAGAGCGCTGCGATATAGAGATGATTAAACCCACTGTTGGCCGGAAATATCGCAGACGGAATCTGTTCGCCGGTGACAGGGTCCACGATATTACCGACAAAACCTGTGCCAAATTGGCCGAGGTTTGTGTGTCCGACCTGGAGCTGCCCGATGTCATGCGTAGCGACTTCAACGTTAGGTCGATCTTCAATAGTGGCCCGGAAGTTGGAACTTGTGCGATTCCAGACCTCGCCGGGGGCAGGTTTGTGGTCAGGTGGGGTTACTCTGCGTTCGCTGTATGGCTCTCCAAACGCTTGTATAGCCAGCGGTAGCGCCAAGAAGAATATAAGCGCCAAAACTGGCACAGCGCTTCTCGCCGTGTTAGAGCGGTGTTTTCCGGAGGAGAAAGATTGTTGCGTAAAAGATCGTTGCTTAAAAGATTGCTGCTTAAAGGATTGTGGCTCGGTGAGTGTCCTGATGGCGCTTCCTGCAGAATTACCGGAGTGATTGATAGGAGAATACTCAGTCATAGTACATTGTCACTGTAGTGTTACTCTGCCAGTCTATTGCTCACCAGTTTATTGTTTGCCGAATTGTAGTTTACCAACCGGTCGCTTCAAGTCTTCTGCTGTCTGTGGACGATAATCTTCACAAGAAAGTGTCTCTAAGAACGTGTCCTCAAGAAAATCTTCACAAAAAAGCCCCCGGCTCACGGTCTTACTCATCGATGGAGTCGGGGGCTTTTTGGCGTTATTCAGCGCCTACATAATTAACACCAACTTGCCCATCTGAACATTACCGTTTGGTTCTTCAACCGTCCAGTAATAGATACCGCTGACAGCCGTGGCAATGTTTCTCGTAACAAGATCCCATTGATCATGTGTGCTTCCCGGATCGTTTGCGACTGTACTATGGTCTATTTCGCGCACAAGGTCCCCGTCAAGAGTAAATATGCGGATAGTGCAAACAGGCGGTAAGTTGGCGAAGTTTATCGCCCTCACCCGTTCATCAGGTTCGTCATTGTTGCCCCGTCCTTCGAATCCTGCAGCGCGGTAGTTTCCGTCAATTCGATACGGGTTCGGGTAAGCAACAACGCCAAGGTTCTTGCTCAATACTTCGTCTGTGGCGGGGAGAGGGTACTCCGCGACAGCATTGAACAGTGGATTAGTTTCCAGGGCGTCAAGCCCTGACTCCGGAGCTCCAAAATCAAAGGCGGTGACTCCCACGAAGTACTGAATCGAAGCCAAGAGTTTAGTGGCGTTGAATTCATACTCGAAATACTTGAAATACTTTTTGCCGCCCTCGATAATGACTTCGCCACCGGGGTAAAATGTTGTGTTGCCACTGAATGGATCCACGAAGAATGAGTCTGTCAGGAAAGCGTCTTCTATCGATAATGTGTGCGGGAACGGCTCATTGAGGAAGCGCTTGTGGATTCCCGCCGGATTTGTCAGATCATCCTGATTGAAATCCTGCTTGGTAAAATAGAACAGAGAATCTCCAACCCGCAACGGGGATGCGATGCCGTTTTCCAACGGATCGTAGTCCTTGTTGTTGTTGGCATACAAGAATCGAATCTGTTGTAATGTCTGGGGTGGCCCGGCGATTTCCCAGAATTTCGTATCATTATTGAAGAAATAACGCGTAAAGTTCTTCTTGTCATACGATGACTGGAGGACCATGTCAGTCGCTCGTCTGTCGAGGCCCAGATACACGCGATAACCCTCAAAATCAACAACTCGGCTGAATGGATCCGGCGTTGTTTCGGAACGTAGACCATTCCAGCGCACCAGCAGCGCGCCGGTAGTTGGCACAACTCTCAACTTAGGAGCCGGTGGCGGGCTTGCGCCCCGGAAGTCCGGGACACCGTCGCCGTCACAGAAAACAGTGTCCACATCGTTGTACTGGATCCTCGGTTTGATGGAATCAATAGTTGTATCAATTGTCGTATCTATAACCGTGATAGTCGTGTCTATTGTTCGAAATGTATCCTCAACGTTAGAAAAATTTGTGCTGTCGTTGATGCAGGTAACAAAATTCCCGCTAAACCCGTCGCCGTCGGTATCAATTCCGGGATTGTCGTAAATCCATCCCGCCCAGCGAGCGTTAATGCCGAAATCAGAGAAATTTAAGGCGCTGTCAAATGCCTGTGGTTGCTGAGGAACGAATAAATTGTTCATGTCCTGAGGATTACGATGAAGTTTTTCTCCGGCGACATACGCGAATGTCAGGGGCAATGTCTCACCGGGGAAAATGATGAACGGGCCGAACGAAAGCAGATAGCGGGTATCGAATCCGTCTGCGAATTCGGGATCACCCGGTGGAAGCCACTTTGGAGTATGATCAACAGCGGAAAACAACTGGTCATAGTCAAACTCTTCGTGGCTCATAATGTAATACTTGTTTTTGTCACCCTCGGGTGTGCCGTAGAAGCCGCCGAAATCACGGAACGGATCATCTTTGGTGCCTGCAAGACGTGGGCCGAAGTCATCCGGCGCATTGCTGTTTGAAATCCACCAGTTGTAGGAGAACTTCAATGAATCAGATGGCGTACGGACGACGCGAGTGCCTGTCACACCGGTTGGATCGACAGCGGGGTCAAATTCAAGTTTGGTTGCCGGGACAGCATTTGGCTCGTTGTTGCCATCATTGTCAGCCAGCCAGGCGAAGGGAATTGAGTCTGTGCATTCGCAGCTCTTTTTTCTGGGATCAGGGCTTCCGACGGGGAACTTTCTGAAACCGGTGATGTCATCGGTGTGGATATTCTGGTCGCCCCTATGTCCGACATCACCATCGACATAGACACCCATGTAGAACTTCTCCAAAGTTCTGGAGCCGATGTTCGTGATTTTGTAGTCGAAAAGGACGAAGTCTTCGGCATATGAATAACTCCACGCATATGTTGATTGTTTGATTTTGATACCCAATGGAATATGAGGACGGCTGTCAATCGGGTCCTGTACAACTCCGTCAGTCAGCGTGTCAGCGTAGGACATGATAATGTCCTGTTGGGAGAGCGCCAGATCGAATTCTGCGCTTTCAGGATCACTGATAGTTCTGAAAGTCAGTGTGTCGCCACTATTTTGCTGCTGGCTGAGGCTGGCGGGATTCAACTCTTCGCCCGGTGTCGCCCAGCCGTCAGCGCCCGTGGAGACAAGCGTGTCGCGGCCGATGATGCCTCCAAGCCAGAAAGCCGCTCCGAACAGATACTCAATATTGGAATTCTTTGGGAACTCACAGGACGGCGCTCTTTCACCAGTCATCGGGTCGGTGGCATTCCCGACGAAACCATTGCCGAAAGTCCCCTGATTAGTTACTGTGAGCGCGATTTTCCCGACATTGTGCACAGCGAGTGTAATAAACGGGCGCTCTGCCAATGTTGTGCGGTTGAGATAGTTATTATGCAAAGTTCCGGGTTCGTAGAGGGTTCTGCCCGGCGCGACGCCAGTCAAACCGGCAACGAAAACAAGCGAAACAAGAACTTTAACGAATACCTGCGACATCCGGGAAGTTCCTCTTGAACCATCGCATGAATTGGTGGCGGGCTGGCAATGACCCATGAACAAACTTCGCTTCATAACCGTACTTAGTTTTGATGGCCAATGACACATGGGCCGATCTTGTGCTGTTTTTCTCAACATTTCTTGCAACATTTCCCGGAATGTCCTCTTTGTCAGTGCTATTACTATACTCTTGAAACGGGATCCAGTCCCTCGCTGTATTAACATCCGTGACCCTCAAGACGTTCTCGATAAGCCCCGGATTTATTAGATTTTGTGGCGGTTCTTATTTGGGACTCGCGCACCGCGGAAGGATACATTATCGACCCGGGAGTTGCAAGTCTGGGGCGCTTTCAATCCATTCGCTTCCTCTTCCGCTGTTTTTGCTCTCCGGTGGATTCGCTGGAATCCTAAAGAGCGCAATCGCAGGGCAACGGACCTCCGGCGAAAATCATGTTTATCAAGAATGTAACATCAGCGATGTTTACGCTACCATCACAATCCGCGTCGCCCAGAGTCTGTGGGACAGGGAGCGGCCCCCCGGAAAAAATCATGGCGATGAGGAACGTTACGTCGGAGATATTAACTGAATCGTTTCCGTCAGAGTCCCCGGCTTTCAGGCAAAGGGTTACTTCCGCATCTCTTATCACCGGATTGAAGGTAATCAAATCGGTGACAAATATCGGTTGCTCGGCAAGAAATCCGTCAAAAGAGACAGTGTTCGGGGCGGGGGAAGCTCCTCCCGGGATTGAGAAGTAGAAACTGGCGATTGGACCTGTCCCGGGTTGCAAATATGAACCTGTTCCGGTGTTTGGAGCAGTCAAGGTATAGACCGCCTGATTATTGATGGGGTTGATGGAAGTCTGGTCTACTACCAGTTGTGAGCTTCTCAGGCCTGCAACGCTGGCTGAATCCAGCGAGAGATTGAGAGGTCCTGACCACTCAACCGGGATTTTCACCTGATACACGGGAAGAGTATTCCGGGCATAGACATCCACGCGAACATCACCGCCTGCGGCCCCGGTGGTGTCCAGACCATCGAGCGTGTCGGCGAGGGCAACTACATATTGCGCGCGCGAAGTGGAAAACTGGCCTTCGACAGACTCAATTGACAACGAGACATCGTAGAGGCCGGCGAGCGAGTATGTATGAGCCGGTGATTGCACCAGAGCGCTGTCACCGTCACCAAAATCCCACATCCATTGTGTGACCGTTTTATTGGACAAACCGCTGAATTGGACATCCAGCGGGGCTACGCCAACCGTCGTATCGGCGATAAACGCCACGCCGAGAATCTGATTAAAGGCCGCCTGCAAGTCAGGACGAGGGCCGATATGCTGGCCGGCATTACCGGTTTGCGGGGAGCCTGTTGCGTCAAGAAGGGTGCGTATTTCGTCGGCAGTCATTGAAATACCGAAGGCGCTCTTGTGGGCGCCTTGCAATGCGGCGACTGAGCCGGTGATAATCGGGGATGCTGAGGAAGTGCCGGAGAAGAAGGCAGTATACCAAGTGTCTTCTGTGCCAGCCGTAAATGCGTCACCGTAGCCACTTGTGACAACCCCCCGGCCATACCCTTGCAGATTAACCCGCTCGCCATAGTTAGAAAAACTCAATCGCGATCTGTCTGCTCCAAATGCGCCGCTGGGCGGAGCCCCGGCGCCACAGATAATTGCGTGAGAATTCCGAAATGTTGTATCAAATAGTTGGCCGTATAGATTTGCGTCATCATAATTCTCCGCGCCATTTCCGGCGGCCTCACAGACGATTATTCCGTCGAAAAATAATTGCTGGATGACATCAAAATTGGCTTGCCAATACTCCATGCAAACATATCCCAATTGGTCATCGCGTGATTCAAAATTGAAATGCGGTCCCGGGGCATGGAGCTCAATCAGAATCAAATCACCGGGGTTGAGATTTGAACCTGCATTTTGCAATGCATTCGCCGTAGACTGGGCGGCAATTGAAGAGTAGCCCCATTGAACACCCGGAGCTATGCCCGTGATACCTGTGCCATCATTGTCGCCAAGAATCTCACCGATAACCGCTGTTCCGTGATTGCGCCAGTCCAGAGCGCCAATCTGGCCGCCGAGCTGCACGAATGGCGGGTTGGATGCTAATTCTTCATGAGTAGTTCGCCAGGCGCCTTCAATGTCGATAAGCTTGACTCCTGAACCGTCGCCTCCGGGAACGGTCCCGGCAAAATCCGCATTGACTCCATCCGGGGCCGGACGCAGGTACGTTTGCTGGGGATTGAAGTTCGGCGACGCTGTCGTTGTCGAGATGACCGCCGGTTCGGCCTCAGGTTCAGCGTAAGCGATTTCAACAATTGACAGGCTGTTGAGCTCATTTACCAGTTGTGCCGCTTCATTCGGGTTTGAGACCTGAATCTCATAGTAATTACCAAGATCAGCCAATTTCAATCCGGACTTTTTCTCCAAACGGGCGCGTCTGGCATCGAGAGTCACCGGGTTTTGCGAAAGGAGCGGAGAAACCTTGCCCGCAGTCATATAATCCGCGAGAAGTGTTTCAACCGGGGCCAATGACCGGCCAGTCAGCGATACCAGTTGCGCTCCGCCACGACCTAAAGGCTGGCGGACAGCGCTACCGTCGACAAATTTGACTACAACACGAGCGATTTTCGCTGTCGGTGAAATCTGTAAGACAGCAGATTTGTCGGCTATAGGCCGCGCTCTCTTTGTGATATTTGGGGAGACTCCAGCGTTCAGGCTGGACGATAACAGTAAAGATAGCGTCAATAAAAGCGCCAAAGAGAGCGTAGCAGCGCGGGAAATGGTTCGCTGGCTGAAATGCCTCATGGTTCCGGCATAGCTGGTTGACATTCGTGTAACCCCTTTGTTTGGTTGAGAAGAGAGTTTGTAGCGCATCATGACTTCAGTCGCTTCAACACTATCGCCCGGTGGTTTTCGAGTAAGAACTCAGAGTGAACACCTGAAACGAACACTGTAAATTAGCGACCGGTATTTCAATCCACGTACATCCAAAATGAGTGAGGGTTAGAAAAATCGCACGGTTACCACAGGCGGCAGGAGCCCCGTACCTTCATAATATACGGACAAATACACCAACTGGCAAGGAAAATTTCATCGACAAAACTGACCATGATTAGGCCCGGGCTCGCAGGCTGGAAGCGTAGCTGCTCGGGATTCAGGCAGAACGAACTTCGGCAGAAAAGGAAAAGGCGGCGCAAATGACTTTGCGCCGCCTCTTCGATAGGGTTTGATATAAGGTAGTAGACCGTCAGGGCTTTGCAAAAGTGGCGGCAGTAACCTCTGCGTTAAGTACGAGGTCGGATGTCGTTGCCTCCATAATAGTTGCCCCATTAGCGACCGCCTTGGAGTTGAACGGGGTCTTCAGTCCGGAAACATCTTTGTAATCGGAGTAGTACACGTCGATTTCACCGGGACCTGCAGATGTTTTCCCGAAATAATGCTGGGCGACAGGCAGATGCGAGGATGCGTCTATCGCCAGACGCACCAATTCATCGCCGGAATCATCGATGAGATGGACGTAGTCAACACTGGAGCCATTCTCTTCGCCGGCGCCACCATAAACCGGCGTCAGGTTGTTCTTCCCATATGTACAAAAGAGAACCAGCAAGTCGCGGGAGATTTCCTGCTTTGTTTCCTTCAGCTCAGTTTCCGGTATCGGCGCTGATTTTCCACCCATTGCCTGCCAGCCCTGAGAGCCGTCGAAAATGCGC
>CAZFAL010000137.1:0-8060 GCA_964516945.1 uncultured Ignavibacteriales bacterium | reverse complement strand
GTGCCTGCAACGACAATTCGGCCGATAAATCTTTTTGCGCAATTACCCGGCGCAATTAGCTGTGATCCTGTCGTCGGCGTTCTTTCCGATACTGCGTTTGTCGCCGTGGCAGTTGGAGATACAGTCTATGCCTACTCGTTCATCGATAACAATCCTCTCGATCCGAAGCCGGATTCCCTCTGGAGATTTGCCTGCGACGCGCCCATTCGGCAGATAATGTACAATAGTGTTGACAGTTCTCTCTATGCGCTGACCGATTTGTCGCTTTGCCGTTTTGACAGTCTCGCTGACTTGACCGGGGTTTCATATACTTTGCCGGGAGCTTCGGTTGGCATGTGTGTTATCAACAGGGCAGTGGTTGTGCTGACAAGTGTCGGCGCCTCATCACAGCTATTCTATGCGCTCGACGGCGCGACATCCACAACGGCGCTTAGTGGCGCATTCGACTATGGCCCGCTGTCGACTGACTTGAATCGTGACGGAACGCCAGATGTCGTTGTCGCATCAGTCGACGGTGAACTCCTCACCATGGCTGTCGACACTGCTACAGCGAGCCCGTCTATTATGCGTACAGCACAGCAGAATCTTGGCAAAAACATAACTGCGCCACCGATTCTGACAGACCTCAATAAAGACGGCTTTCCGGATATTGTTGTTTTGTCTGAAAATGAACTGACTGTTTTGAATCACGAATTGTACAATCTGACCGGATTCCCGCAAGAGATTGACAGAGATTTTCGGCAGTCAGTGACACGCGCCGCGGGGCTTGGTTTTGACGCTGACGGCGACGGTGATATTGAAATCGTATTCGGCGCTGAAGTGAATGATTCGCTTTCGGGAAATGTGTACGCGCTGGGGGTGGATAAGCCGTTTGGCTTCCCGTTACCGGGCGGAGGCGCTCCCCGGGGAGCGCCGACGTTGGTCCGCGACTCTGCCGGTGCGTCTCTGGCGTACGTTGGCTCCGATGGTTTTCTCTATCGCTGGAAAGTCAACGATGACACCTCCGGGTCAGTCTGGCCGATGGCCGGTTATGACGCGGCCGGCAGTTCGTATTTCCCGGCCGGGATCTTGACATCTCCGGTGGCGCAGAGCGGCGGTATTGAAGAAAACAGTGTTTACTGCTATCCGAATCCCGCCACTGGAGCTCAGGCGACATTGCGCTATACGCTCGGTCGTGACGCGCAATCGGTGGCGATTAATATCTATGATATGACAGGGGAATTGGTCGATACATATGATGGGTCAGGAGCCGGAGGGCTGGCCAACGAAGTTTCAATAAACTGCGGACGCTTTACCCCCGGAGTGTATCGGGTGCGTCTCGAGGTCCTCTTCTCCGGGGCGACTGAAAAGACATTTACCGATTTGGCGGTTGTACGCTGACAGCCGAAGGAAATCAATAACGAGTGAGTCATACAACATCGATGAGACAGAAGCCAATGAGTAGCGGGAACAAACAAGCGCAAAGCGCACAGAAACAAATATCACCGGGAAGCCGCCGGCTATTTCTCACACTTTTTATGATATTCGTGATGGTCGCAATTGTTTCGGGCGTTACTGTGTCCGGTCTCCACGCTGAAGAATTGCAAAACTCAGAAATCGATATCGCGCTCCATCAGTTACGCTACAGTGTTCAAGAGAGAATCACCGGTTACACTTCAAGTGACAAGGCGTTTGATAATATCGATAAAGACTTGGCCGATGACCTTGCCGGTGACTTCGGCACAGATAACATCCCCGGACGCAAGAGTGTTCTCAAGGCGGGTATTCTCTCGTTGTTGATACCGGGGCTGGGACAGGTATATAATGGCTCACATATTGGCAAGGTGGCGCTATTTGCCGGGGCCGATGTTGCATTAATTCTTGGGGCGAGCAAATTTAATTCGGACGGTAATGACAAAGTTGCAGAGTTCCGGGCCTTCGCACGCGCGAACTGGAACGAACAGGATTATTGGAACTATCTCAACCATGTGTACGGTGACACTACAGACGTTGACGACAATCTCGGCGGCAATCATGGCCATCACCTGCCAACTACCCAGACCCAGCAGTATTTTGAGATGATAGGCAAGTATGATCAATTCTCATACGGCTGGGCGCGGGCAGAGGACTTCGAGCCTAATGATACACTGCCGTGGGACACCGCATCAACGCCAGCGAACAAGTCGCAATACGAATACGACTTTGAAAACCGCTACCCGTCACAGCTTCGGCTGGACTACAATCAGATGCGCGCCGATGCAAACGACAAGTTCGGTAAGCGTGACAAGATGGTAATATTCGTGATGGTCAATCATGTGGTCTCTTCAGTTGACGCTATTGTCTCAGCTCATCGACACAACAAGGAACTGGAGGGCGCCGGGGGGAGTGTCTCATTCCATCCCTCAGTGCGCCACGACGAAAACTGGGGGCTCATACCGGAAGTAAAACTAAGTTTGCGGTTCTGAGTCACTCAGCCGCTATCTGCATCATGTTTCGTTGCAAAGTAACTCACAGATTCAGAGTTTCATAAATCAGGAATATACAGCGGACAGGGATTATTTGTATTATGACACGGACGTTAGCAAAAGTAGTGAAAGGCGCGGTGTTGAGCGCATTGATTTGTGTGAGCGCGCCTGCTAATCCGGCGTTTGCAGACGGATTATTGAAGCCGGCAGCAAACGCAGCTCACTCACGATTCGCATTAACGCCATCACGTTCTGTCTATCGCAATCCTGCCTTGCGCGCTGCTGGCGCTTTCAGTGACGATTTTTCCGATGATAATGTCTCCGGTGGCAATGTCATCAGTGACGATGTTTCCGGTAACAATTCCTCCGGTGATGAATTTGGCGATCGTAGCTTTTCGGAAAGTCCCGACAACTCGCACGGAGTCTCGTCAATTACTGCAGTGGCGCTTTCGGCGCTGTTACCGGGTGCGGGGCAGTGGTATCTCGGCAAAAGACGAACTGCGCGTCTATTCTTCGGCGCCGAAGCCGCTGTCTGGGCGGGGTTTGCGGCTATGAAAGTCAACGCCAACTGGAAACAGGACGAAGTTGAACGATTCGCCACGAGACATGCAGGTGTCAGCGGCTTGAATCGCGAGGAGCGTTTCTTCGAACAGTTGAAATTCTATCCCAGTCGTGAAGTATACAATACTCTCGGGAGAGCGTTTGATCCGAGTCTGCCGTTTATCGCGGACACGCCGGAGAATGACTGGAATTGGGATTCTCCTGAGTCCCAGAAAACATTTCGGCAATTGTTCAATGACCAGAACAGCGCTGAGCGTAATGCGAACTTCATGTTTATCGCCGCGGCGGTCAATCGACTGGCGTCGGCGGCGCTGGCCTGGCGCTCGGCGAAGAAAATGAACAACCGGCTCGATGAAGACCCTGAAGAGTTTGGTGACACATCACCTGCGGAGCCGCGGATGACCTTCCGGCTGGTCCAGCCATCTCCCGGCCACAACGGCAGTAACGGGTTAATGCTCGCCTTTACCCGCTCATTCTAAACCCCTCGACAAGTTGCGATGAGAGAAGTAACCTGGAAAACGAAACCGGTCATGCGGCGCCGTTATGCGAGCGCTCTGCTTGTCTTATTTGCCGCTGTTTTGTTTGGCGCCTGTGGCGGCCGTCAGACTGCTGAATCCCCTGTCATAAAAGAAAACGACAATATCGCTAAATACGATGCGGAAACAGGCGCGCCAAAGGCCATAATTCTCGAAAGGGAAATCAGAGGCCAGCTATTCGGCAGGCGGCTCTCCGCTCCCACCGCTATTCGGCAGACGAAAAGAGGCGCATATTATCTCATTGACAGAGGCAATCTGCGGCTGGTAAAGCTGGACAGCGCCCTGAATGCCGTAGCGGAATTCGGCGGCTCGAATTCCAGTGGCGGACGACTGCTGGCGCCAAATCGGCTTGCCCAGGATGGGCGGGGCAATATCTTCCTGTCTGATGCTGAGTTGCGCGAGGTCCTGCAGTTTGATGAGGGGCTGAATCTGGTTAAGGAAATTCTGTTTTCGGATAACGATGATGCGCTGAAGTTCGGAGAGCCGGATGGTGTGGCTGTTGACAATGACGGAATCTTGTGGGTGAGCGACAATGAGCGCTCCCGGCTGGCGATTTTTGACCGGTTTGGAGAGTTCAGGGAGTTCTACGCTGACTTTAATTCAGGCGGAAGCCATCTGGAGCGTCCGGGAGCGATGTTTCCGTTGCCTCAGGGGGGAGTAATTCTCTGTGATGCAGGGGAGGGGCAGGCGCTCATCTTCAATTCCTACGGTGTTCAGCGCGGGATAATCGGCAAAAAGATTCTGCGCTCACCGGTTGATGTCAGTGTTGACAGAGATGGGCGGTTTTGGATTTGCGACAGCGCCCTGGCCGAAGTTTTGTGTTTTCAGCCGGACGGCGAATTGCTTTTTCGCACCGGTGACCTCGGCGCCGCCTACAATATCCACCTGACAGCGCCAACAGCCATCTGCGTTCGAGATGACAATACGCTGTTAATCTCAGACACCGGCGCCGACAGAATCCTTGTCTGCCGGATAATTGTTGCTGAATGATACTGATTAAATGATATGCCGCCTTTTTTTGCAGTCGGGGGCCACAGAATAGTCCCAAAGAATAGTCCCAAAGAACAGTCCCAAAGAACGCAGTCCCAAAGAACACAGCCCCTTGCCACCATGTGCATGCTAATCATGTTATGGGTTGTAGTTGACAGCTCCCATGCCTCGCAATATGTTTGAGTTGTGAGCTACGTAATTAGTATTCTACGCCTAATACGAATCCAGAATTGTGTGCTTGCCGGCTTTGCTGTCCTTGTCGGTGGGTATTTGCAGACGCTCCAGCCGGACAGGTTCCAGCTCTATCTGTTTGCGCTGGTCGCAGCCCTTGTCTGCGGCGCCGGAAACGCTCTCAACGATCGTCTCGATATCGAAGGCGACCGGGTCAATCACCCACGGAGACCACTACCACTCGGAACGCTTCGCACCACTGAGGCCAGTCTCGTGGCCCTAACTCTTGGAGTGGCGGGGCTGGCATTGTCGCTTCTGCTCGATTTGCGTCTTGTGGCGATTGTCGTCGGCGCAGAGGCGCTCTTGGTCTGGTATAATTTCCGTCTCAAGCGCATTGCAATCGTTGGCAATACAGTCGTGGCCTTCCTCGGAGCCGTAACCGTTATCTCGGGCGGAATCGCTTCCGACGGAGATATCATGCAATTACCCGGCAGTGTCTTTCCGGCGGCGCTGGCGTTTTTCCTGCATTTGGCCCGTGAAATGACCAAGGACATGCAGGATATCCCGGGTGACAGAGTCGTCGGATTCGCGACATACCCGCTCAGGCGCGATCCGCATGCGGCATTGACGGTAGCCAGTCTTTCAGCGGGGCTGATGGTGATTCTTACTCTGTTGCCGGTGTATATGCACTGGTATAATCAGATTTATCTGATTATAACGGTTCTGACTGTCGATATTCCTCTGCTGGTAACGCTTATTCTCCTGCACAAGGAAAGCAAACCGGAGACTCTGCGTGTCGCGAACCTTGTCTTTAAGCTCGGATTAGTCATGGGCCTGCTGGCCGTCTATCTCGGTGGTGTCAAGGGAGCTGTCTGAATTTCGATTCTTTTCCAACCGCGATTCGCGAATATTCTTGTAAACACTATTATGAGAGAAGCTCTGTCATATCGTCCATATCGTCGTCGGTTTGGCTTACTGGCAACCGCCTGTCTGCTGATGGTGTCCCTAATAGCTTGTCCGACTAACGCTCAGGATGATGTCGGTGACGCTGAAGAGCGGGGCCTTCAGGTGGACGCCTTCTTGAATCTCACTCGTATGTCTTTTGACGATACGCTGACTCTGACTTTGCGTTTGAACTGGGATAAGTCGTTGTTCGAGCTAGAGGAAAGAGTCGCCCCGCAATTGGACTTACAGCGCCTGCGGGTCGGCTCAGTGACTTCAAAGACAGGCGTTCCGGCTGACAAACGCCAACAGAGCGGCAAGAGCTGGATTTCGCAGGAGTATGTGTATACACTATTCCCGACTGCCAGCGGCGACGGAGCTGTGAATCCGGTCAAAGTCCGGTTTCTGCGGAAGTTGGATGCAAAGATCGGCTCGGTCTCTACTCCGGAATTGCATGTGGCGATTTCAATGCCGGTACATGACGAACAGAAGAGCGGGACTGTCTGGCGGGATTGGAGAGTGATAGCAGTTGCCGCTGTGGTGTTAATGGCCATACTCGGTGTGGGGATTGTCCTGTATCAACGGAAGAAGAGCCGACTGGCCACAGATTCGCAGGTGCGGCAGGAGTGGGACCGGCTGGCCGAGGGACTTGCAGAGTTGAAACGCTCTACCTCCGGCTCCAAAGCGGAGTTTTTCGACGCGCTCTATGAATACCTCTATGCACTCCTGCGTGATGCTGGCTATGTCTCCTCCCGCAAAGGCGACAGCGACGCAGTCATTGCCGAGTTGAATCAGGCGCCGCTCAAAGCGGAAATTAAGCGTCTATTAGTCAAGTGGTTAGAGCAGAGCGCCCGTGAAAAATTTTCTCCCGGTCGTGGAACCCCGGGTGAGACTTTGCGTGTATACTATGAGGTTGAGGCCTTCATGCGTGAAAGCTGGCGGGCCGACGGCAGGCAGGCCAGACCCCTGTGAAATGGACGAGCGAGCGATTGAGAGCGTTTGAGATACAAGTTGAAGATACAATTCTAATACCCGATTCATACCGGGATAACCGACAACAAGACGACAACGACAAGACGACATTCACAAACAGTTCTGAACCGATTGCTCCTGCCCCACCTATCCCATATTTGCAATAAACCTCGCAATAGACTCCGCAATAAACCCCGAATGAAGAAATAATGAGGATGAAGAATGACTCAAGCTGTCCATGATATTGACCAGATTCAGGCCCTGGTCGAAAAGGAGAGCTCATTTGTCAGCAAGATAAATGAGCAAATGCAAAGTGTAATTGTCGCGCAACGCTATCTGCTTGACAGACTGCTGATTGGCTTGCTCGCTGACGGACACCTGCTGATTGAAGGTGTGCCGGGCCTAGCTAAGACGCTGGCGGTCAATACATTGGCGAGTGCAATTAAAGCGACGTTTAAGCGTGTGCAGTTTACTCCGGACTTGTTACCGGCGGACTTGACCGGGACAATGATTTACAATCCGCAAAAGGCCGAGTTTTTTGCGCGCAAAGGACCGATTTTTGCCAATATCGTCCTTGCCGATGAAATCAATCGCGCCCCGGCCAAAGTCCAATCAGCGCTATTAGAAGCCATGCAGGAGCGGCAGGTCACGCTGGGTGATGAGACATTCAAACTTGAAAAGCCGTTCATGGTGCTGGCCACGCAGAACCCGATTGAGCAGGAGGGAACATACCCGCTCCCGGAGGCGCAGGTTGACCGTTTCATGCTCAAGTTGAAAATCACTTATCCGTCGCCGACCGAAGAGCGGATGATAATGGACAGAATGGCTACCGCGCGCAGAATTGAGGTGACGCCGGTGATTTCGACAGACGACCTCTTGCGGGCGCGTGAAGTGGTCGGACAGATTTATGTCGATGACAAGATTAAAGACTATATCATCAATATCATATTTGCCACCCGTGAGCCGAACAAGTATGGTCTCAAAGACACAGCGGACCTGATTGAATACGGCGCCTCGCCGCGCGCTACGTTGTATTTGCATGTTGCCGCGCGCGCGCATGCGTTTATTCAGGGGCGCGGCTATGTGACGCCGGAAGACATCAAGGCCATTGGCGCCGATGTGTTGCGTCACCGTCTCGCGCTGACCTATGAAGCTGAGGCAGAGAATGTGACTGCCGACGACCTCGTGGCGCGTGTCTTCGATACTATCGAAGTTCCGTAGGCGACAGCGCCGGAGTCGAATCAGGGGGTGGGGCGAAGTGTCACAGCGCGACTGAATAGCGTTTGAAGAGCGTCGGTGCGTTCAGGCTCGTGACGGTTGTCACACATATTCTGATTTGCACTGGAAGATTCGCACTGGAAGATGTGTATTGGAAAAGGAACAAATAGGCAGTGTCATTACCTCGTGAAATAATCGGTAAAGTCAAGCGGATTGAGATTCGCAC
>CAZFAL010000136.1:7129-8271 GCA_964516945.1 uncultured Ignavibacteriales bacterium | reverse complement strand
ACGATATCACTTGTTACAATCTCGGCGTTTCTGACCGCCTGTGGCGATAATCTTGATATTGGCCACAGTGCGAGCAATGAATCTGCGAATACAGACAGGTCAACTCTCAAAATCGATACATTTGCAATTACTCCTCTGAGCCGCTTTGGCTACTCCGAAGGGTTCAGTTTTGTCCCGCGTGAGGCCGACACAGTCTTTGCCAGAGACAGTCTCGGCTTGCCGGTGTTTAACCACGATGGACAGGCCTATGCCCACCCGCTCCAGTTAGTGCGCTTCGCCACACGTATGCGCAACAACTTCATTCACACCGGGGATTCGTCCTATCTTGACCTGGCTATCGCCGCATTCGACAGAGTAATCACCGGCGCCTCTGAAAAGAACGGCGCCATCTGGCTGCCGTACCCCTTTGATTTTCGTTTGCATTCGCAAGATGAGTTCACGTTGCCGGCTCCGTGGTATTCAGGAATGACTCAGGGGGTCGGTTTGATATCCGCTCTGGCGCTCTTTGAGACAACTAACGATTCCGCCTATCTTGATGTGGCGAACGAACTATACAAGTCGTTCGATTTATTATGGGGCGAGTCAGAGCCCTGGACTGTCCGCATAGATTCGGCTGGCTATTACTGGATAGAGGAATACCCTGCGAATCATCCGGGAGTTACTTTAAATGGCGCAATCATCGGAATGGAAGGTCTCTATGAATACGCGTATTTCACCGGTTCGGCAGATGCGAAACGCTATCTGCGCGCCGCTTTGGCGACGTTCGCGCATTACGCCAACGATTTTCGCAGGCCCGGAGATTTGAGCTACTACTGTCTGGGGCACAGGCGTATCGCCTCGCGCCAGTACCATCTCCTGCACACCTACCTCTTTCGAAAACTGGGACAAATCAGCGCCAATCCGTTTTTCAATGCGTTCGCCGACTCGCTTCAAGCCGACCTTGAGCGCTATGATATGAATCATCAATAGCCCGAATATCACATTATTGTCTTTCCATAACAGGGAAAGCGCCAGAGAAAACGCCATTGTCTTTGCAGAAGGGCCGAAATCTCTTATAC
This sequence comes from uncultured Ignavibacteriales bacterium, assembly GCA_964516945.1. Classification (GTDB taxonomy): domain Bacteria; phylum Zixibacteria; class MSB-5A5; order GN15; family JACZUZ01; genus JAJRPJ01. The sequence continues at coordinate 7,213 of CAZFAL010000136.1, read as the reverse complement.
TGCGGGTTGCCTCTACCCGGAGAAATCCACCGGTAGTGGTATGTTGATGGTGTTTCACTGAAAGCTTTGACTTAGAAAGTTCTA
>CAZFAL010000136.1:0-7029 GCA_964516945.1 uncultured Ignavibacteriales bacterium | reverse complement strand
TATGACTCAAAAAGATATACTTTGGATAAAAGGCGCAAGAGAGCATAATCTTGCCAATCTTGATGTAGAGATTCCACGCAACAAGTTCACCGTCATCACCGGGCTTTCCGGCTCGGGAAAATCATCGCTGGCCTTCGACACTATTTATGCCGAAGGCCAACGACGCTATGTTGAGTCGCTGTCGGCCTATGCGCGTCAGTTTCTGGGGTTGATGGAAAAGCCGGATGTGGATTTCATCGAGGGCCTCTCGCCGGCGATTTCAATTGAACAAAAGGGCGCTTCGAAGAACCCGCGCTCAACAGTCGGGACTATGACCGAAGTCTATGATTATCTGCGCCTGTTGTTTGCGCGTGTCGGTGTTCCGCATTGTGTGAAGTGCGGCCGGCTGGTGAGCCGTCAGACAGTGCAACAAATTGTCGATGCGGCGCTGGCATTTCCGGAAGGCTCACGGATGATGGTTCTGGCGCCACTGGTTGTCGGAAAAAAGGGTGAGCACAAGGACATACTCGAAGAGGCGCAGGCGGATGGCTTTGTGCGTTTTCGCATAGACGGCGAAATAGTCGATCTTGAGGAATTGAGTGACATCAAGCTCAACAAGAAGCAAAAACACACAATTGAAGCAGTCATTGACAGACTAATTGTCAAAGACAAGGTGAAACGCCGTCTTGCTGATTCGGTCGAGACGGCGCTGACTCTTGGGGCGGGGTCATGTTTAATCAATATCGACGGGACTGACCATTTGTTTTCTGAGAGTTTCGCGTGTGTGCATTGCGGCATCAGCTATGAGGAGCCGACACCGCGTTTGTTTTCGTTCAACTCGCCATTTGGCGCCTGTCAGCAATGTTCGGGGCTGGGCGCGCAGATGGAATTCAGCGAACATCAGGTGATACCGGATACATCGCTGTCTATCAACGAGGGCGCCATCGCCCCCTGGGGCGCCGACATGGCGAATCACTATCGCTTTATGTTGCGCGGGGTCGCAGATCACTATGGTTTCAAACTAACGACAGCGTTCAACAAACTGCCGAAGAAAGTTCAGCAGGTGGTCTTGTATGGCTCCGGCGATGAAGAGATGCGTTTCAAATATGTGCGCTCCAAGGGACGCGGCTCTGGATCATATACCGCACCATTTGAAGGAGTAATACCGCACCTGAGCCGACGCCACAAACAAACCGACAGTTCCTATATTCGCACCTGGCTGGAGCGCTTTATGACTATCATCCCCTGTCCGGAATGTCAGGGATCGCGACTGAAACCCGAAGCGCTGGCGGTGTTGATTGAGAAGAAAAATATTCATGACATCACCAGCATGTCTATTCGTGACGCTGATGAATTTTTCAGGACGCTCAAGCTGAACAGACGCCGGGCGACGATTGCCAAACAGATTCTCAAGGAGATTCGCGAACGATTGTCATTTCTCAATGATGTCGGATTAAACTATTTGACGCTGAATCGCTCCACCGCCACACTCTCCGGCGGCGAAGCGCAGAGGATACGACTGGCGACACAAATCGGCTCACGGCTGGTGGGTGTGCTGTATGTGCTCGATGAACCGTCAATCGGCCTGCATCAACGTGACAACCACAGATTGCTACAAACACTGCTACAACTGCGTGACCTCGGCAACACCGTAATTGTTGTTGAACATGACGCAGACACCATTCGCTCTGCGGACCATGTGCTGGATTTGGGGCCGGGCGCGGGGATTCATGGCGGACAGATTGTCGCCGAAGGAACGCCCGCGCAAATAATGCGCACCCGTAAGTCGCTTACGGGGCAGTATCTTTCCGGCAAAAAAGAAATACCGGTTCCATCTGTGCGTCGTCGCGGAACCGGGGAAAGCATCAGAATCTTTGGCGCGGAGGGTAACAATCTCAAGCAGGTCAAAGCCGAAATCCCACTGGGATGTTTTGTGGCCGTCACGGGCGTTTCCGGTTCGGGTAAATCTACACTGATTAACGAAACACTGTACCGTATTCTCGCGCGGCAGTTTTATTCGTCACTAAAGAGTCCGCTACCCTATGAGCGTATCAGCGGGATAGAGCACATTGACAAAGTCATCGACATTGACCAGTCACCAATCGGACGCACACCACGTTCGAATCCGGCGACTTATACCGGTGTGTTTACGTTTGTTCGTGATTTGTTCTCAACTCTGACCGAATCCAAAGTGCGGGGCTACAAACCCGGACGGTTTTCTTTCAATGTCAAAGGCGGGCGGTGCGAATCATGTCAGGGTGACGGGATTATCAAAATCGAAATGCACTTTCTGCCGGATGTGTATGTTCCCTGCGAAGTTTGCAAAGGGAAGCGCTTTAATCGTGAAACACTTGACATCCTCTACAAAGGCAAGTCAATCGCCGATGTGCTGGATATGACAGTTGAAGAGGCGCTGTTGTTCTTCGCCAATGTGCCGCGTATCAAACGCAAGCTGATGACACTTAAGGCAGTGGGGCTGGGCTATATTCATCTCGGCCAGCAGGCGACAACCCTCTCTGGCGGCGAGGCGCAACGAATCAAACTCTCCACAGAGCTATCCAAAACCGCGACCGGGCGCACACTATATATTCTCGACGAGCCGACCACCGGTTTGCACTTTGAAGATATTCGCTTACTGCTGAATGTGCTTCACGAACTTGTCAAGCGTGGCAACACGGTGGTGGTGATTGAACACAATCTGGATGTCGTCAAGACCGCCGACTATGTGTTGGATCTCGGCCCTGAAGGCGGCGATGAGGGCGGGAAGATTGTCGCCTGCGGGACACCTGAAGAAGTCGCCAAAGCTAAGGGCAGTTACACCGGCGCGTTCCTGTGTGACCTGCTAAAGGCCCACGCCGAAAACAACGCCGGCAAGAAGAAACGGTTGGAAAAATTCGCGGTGGCGCTCTAATCGTTGTGATAGTCGTAGTAGTTGTGATTGGCTTGAATATATGCGCAATAACCGCCTAAGCGACATCACGGTTTCCGGTGTCATCGCATACTACATGACACTGGCGCTCGCGTTTGGTTTTACATTTGCCGCTGACGACGTGTTCTGGGGGCTGTCACTATGGCGATTTTCGCCGCCTTCGGTGTTTATCTCAACTGTTATCATCGCCGCTATCGCTCCGCTTGGCGCTCTCTACCTGATTCCGCGTGATGCGCCGCACCGAACGGACAACCCCTCCGGCAATCGCGCAATGCTTCTTTGGAGTATTGCAACTGCAATACTCATCGCTGTCTTGTGGTTTTTCCGTGTGAGAATTCACTTACTTGGTGACGGGTACACATTGCTGGGCTTTCTCTCTGATACGGGAGCGCATCCGTTTATTAAGCCCCGTGAAATCGGCGAGGGGTTGTTGCATATCTGGATGCGCTCATTCTGGATGTCTGTTTTCGGTGTCAGTGTTAAGGATGCGGCGCTACTTTCGTTTCAAACTATCTCTATTGCTTCCGGAGCGCTGGCTCTGACAGCAACATTCTTCCTGACAAAGCGCTTGTTTGAGAGCCGGATTCAGCGTCTGATTTTCGGAGCGGGACTGCTCAGTGGTGGCTATGCGCTGCTATTCTTTGGCTATGTGGAAAATTACTCGGCGTTCGTTGCAGCTGTTATCGGCTTTACACTTGTGGGCCTGGCAGCGCTAAGAAATCGGCGCCTGCTGGTATTCGTAGTTATTCTCGCGGCGCTGGCAATCTGGCTGCATATTTTAGGCGTGACATTACTCATAGCGCTGTGTTATGCTTTGTTCAGTGGCACAACCATAGCGAGACGCATATCGCATATGCGACAGTCCTACATTCTCGGGGGATTGATAGTACTTGCAGTTGGAGCGGGCTATCTCTTCTGGCATGTGTATACGACGAATTCGTTCTTTCAATTCGCGTTCCTGCATTTGACCGACACGCGCTTCGACACATCGGGCTACACATTGTTTTCAGCGTCACATCTGACTGACCTGTTGAATCTCTTGTTCATTCTTTGCCCGTGGTTTGGCCTGGGTATTGTCGCGCTGTTTACTAAACGTGTGCGCAACAGGTTCGCCGAAACGCTCAGCTCGCCGGAGGCGAGATTCCTGACGATTCTCTCAGCGTCAACAATCCTGGCGTTGTTTGTTCTGAACCCCAAACTCGGACTCGGACGTGATTGGGATTTGTTTGCCTTCACTGCGGTACCTGTCACAGCGCTGTTTTTTTATACCGGCTTGAAACATTTCAAAGATGAATCACATAGCGCTATCAGCTTCATGCTTTTAGCGTTATTGCTGAACGGCGTCACTCTGGTATCACGTGTCAATGTTTTGCAAAATGAATCCGCCAGTGTCGCATACTACAAGTCATTGATCGCCAATGACACACGCCATTTGCAATCAGCCGTGCAGAACTTGCAAGATTATTATTTTGCCACAGGGGATTCCACTGCGGCGCTGGCTGTTGCCAATCAATATGCCAATGCCTTCCCGGAAGTGGCGCTGGTAAAAGTCAGTCAGAAACTCAGCGCTCAAAAGAAGTACGCGCAGGCAATAGATATGTGCCGTCAGGCGCTGGCGTTGAACCCGCAGTATTCTCCTGGCTATGCAAATATCGGTGTGTATTTCAGCGCGCTGGGAAAAAGTGACAGCGCCGGGGCATATCTGGAAATTGCCAATGGCTTGAATCCCTACAATTGGATAACCCAGGAAGCGCTGGGAGTGGCGCATTTCAATATGGGTGAAAAAACAAAGGGCGAAAAGCTTCTGCGCCATTTACTTGAAACAACAGACAGTTTATCGGTGCGAGGATTTGCGGCGTTGATGCAGATTGCCGCTGACAACAATGACATGCAACAATATCACAAGCTCCTAAAGAAAGTAGTGTTACGCCCGGACGCTCCGGCTGTCGCCTTTGTGCAACTTGGTGATTATTATGTGAGTCAACATCAGCTTCGCCCGGCGCGTACTGCGTATCTCAAAGCGGTTTCACTGGGAGCCGACAGCGTTGTGTTACAGGAGTTCGAAACCCGGTATGGGGATTCGGCGCAGTAGGAGGCGCAACGTGCGTCATGCTACGGTTTCTTTGCACGTTTCGGTCGTTTCACTAACTCACCACCACAATTCGGGCAGGTTGCGCCCATCATGCGTGTACAGCTCGGACAAAATGTACATTCATGAGAGCAAATAAACGCTTCGGATTCATGCCGCAATTCAATATGACAGCGTTCGCATTCTCTTTTCATTCTCAAAGCCACATTGAAGTCTCTTTCACGGCGCCAGCCAGGTGAATGGCTCGATATTGATGTTCCGCAGAACCCAAAACGCGCTGACCAGAATCACTATCATCCAACCGGCGACCGGTGTTTGGAACATGCTGTCAGAGGGGTTCCATTCTGACTTACGGACGCCACGGTAGAGATAGGTAAGCCCATACACAGGCAAAAACACAACCGCGAGAACATTCATCGAAAGCGCCTCAGCAAGATTGCCATGCAAGAGTTGATAGCTGGCTCGCAGAGTTCCGCATCCGGGGCAATGCCAGCCGGTTAATTCATGAAAAACGCAATGCGGATACCAGCCGTTGTCCGCCGGGTTGAAGAGATACAATAAAGCCAGCGCCAGAATAAATCCCAATATGCCGACGAGCGCTGCCTTACTACTGGATATTGTAGCAATCGAGAATTGCATCAGAGAAACTCCGCTACATCGAAGAGAGCGCCGAACCGAAGGCAATCAGCATATATATTACCCCGATGCCAATTCCGATTCCGATACTCCAGTTGGCCCACATATTGGCATTGTCAGCAGTTTCCTGTGCGCCGCGAAAATCACCGAGCCGGACTTTGCCCTCAACCTGCGCCGCATAGACAATCGAGGCGATACCCAGCGGGAGGCAACAAAACAATGTTGAGAGGATAGCCTTGGCCATGTGGTTTTCAATTCTTGGCGGCGGTGGCTGTTGGCCGGGCCGGTAGTTTGCTTGCGGATACTGGCCGGGATTCGGATGTGGAGGAGGTTGTGGTGGTCCGCTATGTTGAGATTCGCTTTGAGGCGGTTGAGCGCCGGGACCCGCCGGAGGATTTGGAGGCTCCGGGGCGCCATGTGGCAACTCTGCGCCGCATTTTACACAGCGGTGATTGTTGTCATCATTCAATGAGCCACATTTGGGACAGTACATCGGAATTTCCTCTTCTGTCGAAGTGTTAAGCGCGTACAAATGCAGGCCGCGCTCTGGCTTCTGTCTCAACTTCAATAAGTAAGTTACAGGATTGATGTCAAGGCAGAACTTGTTTGCCGGGAATTCGACGGTCTACTTTTTGGCGCCTGGGGTATTGTAGCAAAAGCATGAGATTTCATGATCATTCACCAGTCCGGCGGCCTGCATATAGGCATAACAAATTGTCGGGCCGCAGAAACTGAAACCGCGCTGTTTCATATCTTTGCTCATTGCCTCGGATACATCTGTCTTCGCCGGAATCTGACTTTCATTTTTCCAACGGTTGACAATTGTGGCTCCATCGACAAAACGCCAGATATACTCATCAAAACTGCCGAACTCCTCCTGCACAGCGAGAAACGCCCTGGCATTGACTATTGCAGAGTTTACTTTCTGCCTGTTGCGGATAATCCCGGGGTTTTCGAGCAATTTGGCGATACGGTTTTCGGTGAAACGCGCCACCTTGGCCGGGTCGAATCCGACGAACGCCTTGCGGTAGTTTTCACGCTTGTAGAGCACAGTGCGCCATGACAACCCGGCTTGAGCGGCGTCGAGAATCAGGTATTCAAAATGGAGATTGTCATCATGCACCGGAACGCCCCACTCATTGTCATGATACTCCATCATCAGCTCATCACCGAGACACCATTGGCAGCGCTTCTGTTGCTTCTCTTGCTTCTGTTCTTTCACACTCATATTCATCAACTCCCCGGGGCTTGTTGAAGAAGTCAGAATTACAGTCATTGCGAGCTGAGCGCGGCAATCCCATCGATCCATAGTCGGGAGATTGCCACGTCATCCGGCTGTTGCCGGACTCCTCGCAATTGTAGATGTTAGGTAATTCGGGGATAGAATTCGCATATT
>CAZFAL010000135.1:0-8303 GCA_964516945.1 uncultured Ignavibacteriales bacterium | reverse complement strand
GGCAAAGGACGCAAGGACGCATCCGGTGACTATACCGAAGGCGCCGGACTCGATGACAAGCAAATTGCAGTTATCCACGCCTACCTTGATGCGCGTAGTGAGTCACGCACAGAAGTTTGCGATCGTCTCGCCGAGCTTGTTGCTGATTCGAAAACAGGCTGTGAAGGGGTTGCAGAATTACGAGAGATAGACGGCTTTCTGACCGACCTCGGCTATGGACCCGACCGGGTGCGGTTTGAGCCAACTGTGGTGCGCGGGCTGGGGTATTACACCGGACCGGTGTTTGAAGGAATCATCACCAGGGAAATAGTCGACGAAAAAGGCAAGCGCAGTGACTTTGGTTCTGTGGCGGCCGGCGGGCGCTATGACACACTTGTCCAAAGGTTCACCGGTCAGAAAACACCTGCGGTCGGCGCCTCAATCGGGATAGACCGGCTACTGGCGGCGATGCGCCTGCTGGAAAACAATACAGTCAACTCCTGTACAACTGAAGTGTTGATTACGGTGATGGACAAGTCCCGCATAACAGATTATTTGCAATTACTCAAACAAGTGCGCGAGGCCGGAATTAACTCGGAGGTGTTTGTCGGGAGCGGCTCGATTGGTAAACAATTGCAATACGCCGACCGTCGCGGAATTCCACTTGCGGTGATTGCCGGTAGTGACGAGTTTGACAATGGCGAATATCAGGTCAAAGACCTTGAACTCGGCAGACGGCTCGCGGCTGATATTGAAAATCGCGCAGAATGGCTGAAAGACCGCCCGTCGCAACAATCCGTGCCCGCCGACAAACTGATTGCCACACTAAAAGAAATACTTGCCGGATATCGCAAGGCCTGATTCCTCCTGCCGCTATTCCCTCTCCTTTGTCCTATGTCTGACTCAGAACATACAAGACCGTTGATACTCGGCGAACAGGATTTGACGATCGAGGATATTGTCGCTGTCGCCAGAGAGTTCCGACCTGTTGCATTATCAGGAAAGGCGAAAGAACGTGTTGCGCTCTCACGCGCTGTTGTTGAAGAGTTGCTTCAGCATGATGTCAAAGTCTACGGCATCACAACCGGCTTTGCGTCATTGCGCGATCAGCGCATTGCGGCCGCTGACGCCGGACAGTTGTCAACGAATCTCATCAAGAGTCATTCAACCGGAGTCGGCGAGCCGTTTGATGAGGATGTAGTTCGCGGCGCGATGCTGGTGCGGGCGCATACGCTGGCGCATGGCTACTCGGGTGTGCGTGTCGAGATGGTACAGGTCCTGCTCGATATGCTCAATGCGCGTGTCTATCCGTTTGTTCCACAAAAGGGCTCGGTGGGTAGTTCAGGGGATCTGGCGCCATTGTCGCATTTGTTTCTTTTGGCGATAGACGACCCCGAAGCGCTTGTCTATCAGCGCCGGAGTGAAGCCGTCAGTGATTCATATGTCACAGATGCGCGTGAATCTGACTTTGTAGCGCTGCGAGACCTGCCTGAGAGCGCCCTGCCCTTTACGCCAATCACTCTGCAGGCCAAAGAAGGTCTCGGCGCGAACAATGGCGCAGTCTTCAGCGCAGTTGTGACGGCGCTGGCGGCGTATGACTCGCAGAATCTGCTGGCCGTCGAAGAACTGGTGGCCGCGCTGAGTTTTGAGGCCCTGCAGGCGGTGCCGGATTGCTTACATCAATCAATTGTCGGCGCCCGTCCCCATCCCGGACACAAAGAAAGCGCCGAACATATCCGCACAGCGTTGAAAGGTTCGCAACTTGTGCCGGAGGACAAAGCGGCGTCATTGAACATGGCGCATTTCAATTGCGCGTTGATGAAACTGCATCGATTGACGACAGAGGCTCCAGACGACATAAACACAGCGTCACTGACTAAGTTACACCAAAGCATGGCTGACACACAGGCGGCGCTTTGCGAACGCCACGACGATCATGAGTCATGCGCATCGCATTTTCAACCGATTCTCGACAATTGGCGCACAGCGCTGGGCTGGGAGTCAGCGATAAACAGCGCAACATTACCTGTAGCGCTTTTGGAACAGCTTGCGGCAATATACACACAGCATATTGCGCATATACTGCGTTCGCCTGATGATCCTGACGTGCAGGACAATTACTCCTTCCGCGCCACTCCGACGGTACTCGGCTCCGCCCGGCAGGCGTTGAATCACACGCTGGATGTAGTCGGTATTGAGATCAACTCTGTCACAGACAATCCTATCATTCTGCTTGATGACATTCTTGCTAAAGCCGGCAAAAGCGGCGACAACGTCTCCAACTTTCAGACATGGCTGAGCAAGAACTGGCAGACAGCCGCAGGACATGTCAAATCAGCGGCGAACTTTCACGGTGAGCCGATTGGTGTCGCCGCAGACTATCTCGCGCTGGCAATGGCCGAGGCCGGCAATATCTCCGAACGACGACTGGCGGTGTTGCTCGACAGTGATCACTCCAAAGGTCTGCCGTCGTATCTGATATGGGAGCCGGGGCTCAACAGCGGTTTGATGTTGACACAGTACACTGCGGCGTCATTAGTAACAGAAAACAAAACGCTGGCGACACCGGCGAGTGTTGATTCAATCCCCACCGGCGAATCCTGCGAAGATCACAACAGTATGTCCACCCTCGCATCGCGCAAACTCTCCCAGATTGTGGAAAATGTGAAGGCGATAGTCGCGCTTGAGGCGCTGGCGGCGTATCAGGCAGTGCAGTTCCGCAAACCGATGCGCTTAGGAGAGAAAACAGCTCAACTGGAAATGCACATTTCCACGCAAATTGCAGACACGCTGTTTCGTGTCAGCGATGTAGCAAATCTCACAGAAATGAAACACGCGTTGAAAGCAATCGGGTTGGCAGACGCTGCGCTTGATAACATACAGCCCTGTATTATTCGTGATGTGTCGATACGTCCGGTGATACAGAGGTTTATTACGCTTATCGATTCACCTGAAGTGATTACCTTGGCGCAGTAGCGCCCTCGCGCTCATACTAATAATTAGCATTGTAGGGGCACAGCGCGCTGTGCCCTCTCACGGATTAGGTAGGATCCCCACCTATCGTAGGGGCGTCGTTCCGGCGCCCTTGTCACGATTTGGCAGGACCACATGAATCCGAACCGAGGGCAGGGGAACCCTGCCCCTACGTTGGCGTGATGTCCCGCTCAAATCAAAAAAGGGCTTAGCGCGCTACGCCCCTACGTTTCACCTTTTCGTTACAGTTCTCGATGCACCTGCACACTTGAGGCCTGCGCGGTCGGGAAAATCAGCATTTCGCTGATATTGACATGCGCCGGACGTGTGGCCGACCACACGATTGCATCGGCGATGTCTTCGGGGTGAAGTGGCGTGATGCCCTTATATGGCTCTTTAGCTTTTTCAGTGTCACCTTTGAAACGCACAATGCTGAATTCTGTTTCCACCAGGCCGGGATCGATGGACGTTACCCGTATCGGGGTTTCGTTCAGGTCCATTTTCAAGCCACGTGACAACGCTCTGACAGCGAACTTGGTGGCGCAATAGACAGCGCCATTGGGGTAGGCCTCACGACCGGCAATCGAACCCAGGTTGATGATGTGCCCTCTGCCCCGTTCGACCATCCCCGGAACAATCGAATTGGTGACTGCGAGCAACCCTTTGACATTGACATCAATAACTTCATGCCAGTCTGCGGATTCCATGGTGTACAGTTTCTGCAACCCGCGCACAAGTCCGGCATTGTTGACCAGAATATCAACCTCGCGCCATTGTTCAGGCAGATTCTGTAGTGTTTCTTCGACCTTGTCGTGTTCACGCAGGTTTAGCGGTAAAACCAGTGACTCGGTGTTATGTTTTTCTGCCAGTTCTTTCGCGAGCGCCTGCAGTTTCTCTTCCCGTCTTGCGGTAAGTATGAGTTTCGCGCCTTCACAGGCGAATGCCCGCGCGGTGGCTTCGCCGATTCCGGCTGAGGCGCCGGTGATAAGAACTATGTTATTTGCTATTGCGCTCATTGCTGTCTCCCTTTCTGTCGGCTGGAACGCCGACTATTTCTATCAGAACAAGGATATTCCAACGGAAACCAAAAGACAAGCCCGGGCAGGAACCAAGCGGGTTGTCTCTTGTGAATCAATGCCCTATTGTTGTGTTGACAGACGTAAGTCCGACAGATAGTTGGGATTACAGGCGCAACCGGAAACGAAACACAAGCCATTCAGCTTATGCTCTTCATATCTCTCATCCTCGCCGCGCTTCTTGGAGCTACAATTTCCGGTATCGTCGGCATGGCCGGCGGCATTACCCTGCTGGGTATCATGAGCGCCCTGCTACCTCCTGCTCAGGTTGTGCCTCTGCATGGTGTCATCCAGCTTATTTCGAATTCAACCCGGACAGTTGTCTTCCTCAAGCAGGTGCGCTGGAGAGTGTTCCTGAGTTATATCGGCCCGCTGACTCTCGGTGTCTGGCTGGGAACAGAAATCTGGTCGGGGCGTCTTGACTGGTTCAAGCCACTGATAGGATTATTCATCATCTTCTTCCTGCTCTCACGGCGGTACCTGAAGCGATTGCGCAACTTGCCATTGTGGTCATTCGTCCCATTGGGTGGAGTTGTTGGGGTGTTGTCCCTCTATGTCGGCGCCACAGGGCCGCTCATTGCGCCATTCTTTCTGCGTGATGATATGGAAAACGAACAGGTAATTGCCACCAAGGCCGCCTGCCAAACCTGGGGACATCTATTGAAGATCCCGGCGTTTCTATCGCTGGGCTTTAATTACCGCCCGCATATCGCGCTATTGCTGGGCATGTCTGCGGCGGTGATAGTTGGGACATTGCTGGGGAAAAACATACTGCGCAGATTCTCGAAGGAAGTGTTCACTATTGCTTACCAGATTGTGCTGGCGCTGATAGCGGTATATCTCATTGTCGCCGGAATAATCAAGTATGGCGCCTAAGAGTTCTTCCTGTCTAACGGTTTCTTCAGTCGCATATAGGTCACCTGCGCAATAGCGAGAAGTTTATCCTCTTCATCTGTCAAACTGATTTCACAGGGACAGAGTGTCCGGCCCGGCTTAATCACTCTGGCCGTCGCTATGACTTTATTCAACGCCGGAGCGAGGAAACGGATATTCATGTCGGTTGTGGTCAGAGTATCCTCCACACCGATAAGCGTCTGAATCGCAAAACAAGCCGCTGTGTCCGCCAGCGCCATCATGATTCCGCCATGCAGGGAAACGAAAATGCCATCCAGGGTCCCGTCGCGCACCATGCTCATCCGGCATTCACCCGGCGCCAGACCGTCAAGATGGATCTTGAGCGACTTTACCAGTGGAATGTCCGCGATTATCGCTTCTATCTTCTTCTGTAAGGCGCTGTCGAGTGTGGCGCTCATATTCGTCATGTCCTCAGTGTTTTCTATCTAATATCCCATGTTTTGCTGTGAGCCATCAACCCAACGGCGACAACTTGAGCATAATACAAGCGATTTCCCTGATTGCCAACGCCGGGGAATTGCATATCTGTCTTGAAATGCAGATATTGGACCTCAGACAGCGGGTATTCAAGTCAGCCCGTCTGTCCTGAGAAGAAATGACTAACATTTGACCGGGCGTTTCCGACGCTTTCGAATTCAACAAAGGAGTCTTTACAATGATGTACCCCCCCGAACTGGTTGCGCCGATGCGCAGTGAGTTAACCGAAATCGGTTTCGAAGAATTGCTTAACGCGGCTGATGTCGATGCATTATTTGCCTCCGCCCCGGAATCAACACTGGTGGTTATTAATTCAGTCTGCGGCTGCAGCGCCGGTGGGTGTCGACCGGCTGTCAAGTTTGCGCTTGAATCTCAGAAGAAACCCGCCAAAATGGTCACTGTGTTCGCAGGACAAGACACTGAGGCGACAGCAAAGATGCGCGAGTATATCATCGGCTATCCGCCGTCATCACCGATGATTGTGCTCTTCAAAGGCAAAGAGCCGGTGTTTGCGCTGGAGCGCCACCAGATTGAAGGTCGTCACCCGCAGGAAATCGGCGCAGACCTCAGTTCAGCGTTTGAACAACAGTTGTAGAACATAAAGTCTACTTACGACACGTACGACATGGCGGCAAAGAAGAAATCCGCAACAGCGAAAGCGGCGGCGTCTTCCGCGAAGGATGGCGGCAAACGCTCCGATTCCGCCAGCGCAAAGCCGACAAGCTCAAATCCGATCGGAGCTGTTCTCTTCCTGTTGGTCCTGGGGCTGATTGGCTATTGGTTTTACCAGCGCGCTCATTTGCGGGATTTGAACCCCGGTGAAATCTATGTCACCGGGACGGTGGCGCGCGGGCCCGGCGCAAACTGCTGGATACTCAACTCACAGACGGGGGAGCGGTTCAGTTTTTTCGGCGTTGAGCTCGGCAAGTTGCGCACTGTCGGAGTTACAGCCAAAGTAATTGCCAGACCGGAGCCGGACAAACAGTCGCCATGCCGTCAGGGGCGGGTTATCACTGTTCTGGACTACCGTATATTGGAGAAGCCGAATTATGACAGGTAACGCGCAATCCAACGGGCATAGTTTGCTCCATGCAAATTCACAATCTGCGAATTCAGAGAAATTCATGGCTGAAGCGCTCCGTGAGGCCGAACTCGCTTTTGCAGAAGAAGAAACACCAATCGGCGCAGTCGTTGTTCATCAGGGACGCATCATCGGCCGTGGTCATAATCGCACAATCACACTGTCAGATCCGACTGCGCACGCTGAAATGATAGCGCTGACTTCCGCCTGTGAAACAATCGGCGACTGGCGCTTGAATGAATGTGATTTGTATTGCACGGTCGAACCCTGTGTGATGTGCGCCGGGGCGTCGATTCTGGCGCGTGTGCGCAAGATTTACTTTGGCGCAACCGAGCCGAAATTCGGTGGCTGTGGTTCATTGTTTCAGATCCCGCAGGACACACGACTCAATCATCAATGTGAAATCGAAGGCGGGATTCTCGCGCATGAGTCAGCTGCGCTTTTACAGGAGTTCTTTCAACAACTGCGCCGGAAGAAAGCCGGACAAAGCTAAGGCGCTCACTGTCAAAACTTCTACGGTAATAATATGATACCAGAACAAGCCGAACAGGTTGCCCGCAAGTATGGGATTGATTTGACGAAACTTCAGTTCCAAACCATGATGATGAGCATGCTCTTCGGGCTAATTGCTCCGGGGGCCTATACGTTGCTGGCATATTTTATGCGCCAGGGTCGCCCTGCTCAGATAAGTCCTGCGCCGCTGGAAACATTTTTCTGGGCGTTTATTGCCATTAGTGTTGTGGAATTGGGTGTCGCGTTCTTTGTGCGCCAGTTTTTCTTCTCGAAACCGCTCATTCAGGCCGAATCGACATTCGCTCACGATTTTACAGCGGCAACAAAACGCATCAATATCATCATCTCGGCCTTTGTGCATTCGATGGTTCTCTATGGCCTGATGCAGTTTTTCATGGGCGCCGAGCTTGAGGTTGTGATGCTCTTCGCGATATTTTCGGTGATTTCATTTCAGCTCCTGCGTTTCCGGAAACCGTTTCTCGAAAAAGTTCTCATGCAACAACATGAGTTTGTGACCAGCGGGCGTTTCGGTAGCGGTGTCGCCTCGGGACGCTCAAAGTCCTGATTGTCCGGCCATGAGATGAGACTTTACATCGAAATAAGAAACCCCTACATTCGACCCCGGAGAGATGCCGGAGTGGTCGAACGGGACGGTCTCGAAAATCGTTGAATCGCAAGATTCCCAGGGTTCGAATCCCTGTCTCTCCGTGTTTGCCTGAATGGCCGCACATTCCCCTTCTTTTTTCCCTTGGACATACCCGCTTCACTGATTATAATTAATCAGGGGACTCTGATATCGCCACGATTTCTCAACACCGTTGAGTTGTCTGTTGGAGACACATAGTGTGAATTGGTCAGTGACTTTCTTTCGTCCTGGGTGGGCGGGGAAACGACTGGCGTTATAATCATGAAGGAGGTCCTATGCGACGTTTATCACACTTCACGGTTCTTTTGTGTTGTGGCTGGCTGAGTGTCATCAGCGTTCAAACAAGTCACGCTTCACCGATAATCAACTACTAAGGGTATCTGACGGACATATTGAACAACCCGGTTACGGGAC
Source organism: uncultured Ignavibacteriales bacterium (assembly GCA_964516945.1). GTDB lineage: Bacteria > Zixibacteria > MSB-5A5 > GN15 > JACZUZ01 > JAJRPJ01. The sequence goes on along the minus strand of CAZFAL010000135.1, from coordinate 229 downwards.
AGTTTGACATTGTATTCTCTCTGTGGGATGATCCGAACACTGGTCAGGGGACAATGCTTTGGTCAGAGTTACATCCGGCGGTCAATGTAACGTCGGGACTATTCACAGTACAATTGGGTTCGATCGTCTCTTTTCCTAACGGCCTGTTTGGGGCTAATCCACTTTGGCTGGAGATTGCAATGGCTGGCGAGGCGCCAATGCGGGAGCGTGTCAGGATTACGTATGTTCC
>CAZFAL010000134.1:0-8353 GCA_964516945.1 uncultured Ignavibacteriales bacterium | reverse complement strand
TCTGCAATTGTTTCGCGCGTAGCAGGTTCTTGCGCCTGGTGTCGCTGGCCGTGTTGGCGCCTTGCACTCTGCCCGGTTCACCGAGGAACTTTTGCAAATCAAAGTTGCCGCTGACTGAAAAGCGCATATTCTGTGAGACATCGAGCGGCTCGAGGAGGCTGTCATTCGGATTTGCCGCGAGGTAATCGCGGGAGAGTGACGCCCGCATTCTGTTTTCGGTATAGCCGGTATTCAGTGAAAACTTATGTGTCAGGAACGGGAATATCGAGGGTGAATACTCGTGATTGAAGCTCTGTTGCAAACGAGTCACTTTACCGAATCGCAGTTTCCCCGGAGATAAACTCACCCAGTCGGGATTACGCAGATCACTCTGGATGTTTACTGCAAGCCTTGAAGTAAAATTACTTAGCCAGCGAGCGCCGGTTTGAATGTCCGAGGTCAGGGTGCGGGTGTGACTGGACGTAATCGCTCCCTGTTCATTTTGAGTTCGCAGAGTCAGATTCCGCGCAAAAGTACTTCGCAGGCGGAAGTTTGTGGGGAACAAACGCAAGCGGGATTCCGCGAGTCGTTTCACTACAGGTATCTTTGAAAACATGAAAAACACCGGCAGTGGAGGGGCCGTCGGGAACTTCTGTACATTATAAGTGAATGTTCCACCATAGCGTTCCGACAAGCTACGGGGAATGGTAGGCGAGGTGCTTTCAGAGCGATTGTAGTCAAACTTCGTGGTAATGCGATTCAACAGAACTGTGAAAATCGGATTCTTTGTTTTCTTGCTGAAGCTTTCGCTGATGGAAAATCCCTTGGATACATTGATAGTCCGCTCTTCAATTCGTCGCTCCTGTGGAAGGACAATATCGCTGTTGTTTGCCGTGACCAGCAAAGGTGTGCGAGTTGACTTGGAATAAGTCAGGCGAATCGGGATACTGGCCTTCAGACTCGGTGGCAGAAATTTCGCCATCTCAAACCTGGTGTTGAATGAGTAGCGCAGGTCGGAGCTGCCACTTCCAAGAGCCACTCCGTTACCTCTTCGAGTCCCTCTGGCAATATCCCGATAAAACGCATCGGTAAAAGAGACACTGGCGCCATAGGATGATATGAAATCGCCGATATTGCCGTTCAGCGAAGCGCGAAGCGCCGTTCCTGCGTCACGTCTCACATTGGACAATCGCAGTTCATCCACCCACACTTCGCCCGTGATACCCACATCCACATCGGTAGAATCAGCGTTGGCAATACCGGATGATATGTAGCGTATAGAGCGCAATGTCGGTAGTCCGACAACTCTGTATCTGGGGTCGAGATCTCCGGTATTCAACCTCCCTGTCGCATCATCAATAAGATTGTCCTTGATGCCCCGGTCTTTCAAGGCAGTCAATTCATTAAAGTCCATCACGACTTCATTATTGGCGCTCCAACCCGGCTCCAGACGAGTTCTGAATTCGTAGTAGTTGAGCGAATCAGTTCCCAGACGGAAATAGAAGTTTACTTGATGAGTGGGTCCAATCGATAAGTCGCCGTGGACAAACATCCGCAATTCACGATACCCCATGTAATTGACTGCCGTCTGAGGCTTGGTTATTTTTCCGGTGTCGCCAAAAATCAGATCTTCGTAGGCGAGTCGAAGTGACTGTTCGGGCTCGGTAATCTGGTTGATCTGGTCAACATTGCCTGTGACTCCCGGTGGGGCAGTGTATACAAAGTCTTGCGACGTGCTAATCACCGATAGAGTGAATTTCGACTCTGCAGTTGGAAGCGCTGCTGTTGAATCGATTCGCAGACGAACAGAATCCGGCATCACCAGCAGTGTATCACGCCAGTTAGAACTGACAAGGTTCATCGACGCGATTTCTATAGCTGTCGTGTCCACCAGAGAATCAAACCAGATTCTCACTTGATGAATAGCTGACCAGCTCGGGGTACCGACAATCGTATCCACAATTCCGAGGTTTTGGACAGGGATGCGCATGGTAATCCAGCCGGTTGGAACCAGACTGTCAGTAACTGATTCTGAGCCTTTGACAAAAAAGTTATTTTCCGTCGCTGCAGTGTCAAGGCTGGCCTTGAAACTGAAATACTTATTGCCTAAATTGATGGAGTTCGCTTGTAGCACATCGGATTCGGCGTCTACGTTTGTGAATGACGGGTCAAAGAAGTTGTTTTCAGTGCCGTTGACTTTCTTCAGTTTTTGCAAATCGACATCATTCGGATTGTCGACCACATTTCCGAAGGGAGTTACCAGATCCGGAGTGGCGATATTGTCTCCCTCGCCATACGGGAAATCGTCTCCCTGCGGGTCCGACGGATCAGGGAGTGAATTGAGGACATCCGCATACCATGCTTTTTCCGCCACGTCGTCGCGCTGGTCAATCCCGATGTCGTCGGAATTGTCTTCATTGTAGAAGCGATCGTTTCCTTCCTGATCATTCCGTCGATTGGTTATGACATCCTCAGAAATCTCTCCGAAATCAAAATGAATGAACCCCGTCGGTCGAAACGGATTTCTCCGAACTCGCAATCGCACTTCGAATAGCTCTGCGTTGGTCTGGTCCCAGACACCGCTTTGCAGACTGTTTGTGATTCCCGACCAATTATCTATGGCTGGAATTGTATCAGTCGCTGTCATTCGGATAGCTTTGGGGCTTGCTTGCTCCGTTGGCGTCGCGTCATGGTAGGGTGTTTCGACGACACTTGTGTCGATGGCCAGCGTTGTGTCTGTCTTGAGCGGCGTATCAGTCAGGGTATCTATGACAAACAAGGTAGTATCGAAGACACTATCGATTATGATTGAATCTATTTTCAGCGAGGTGGGCATGTACACGATATCGAGAGGCAGAATCGTCGAAGTAGATGCGGTAACTTCCTGATTAAACACCTCACGTGTCGCGATGCCGTTCCGTGGATTGTACCAGTACAAGTTTGCCTTCGTTGTCGTGCGGGGATCGACTTGCACCGGCCGCGAAGACAGCAACCAGCGGCGTCGCGGGGTGCCAAGGGATATTTCCTGACGGGAACCCTCAAAGTCGTCTATGAACGCCTCGCCGTCAACATTCGGATTCGGGTTTGATCGCGCCAGTTCACCCTGGAGTGACAATCCGGAGGCTCCCTTGACACGGAGAAACGGCAGTGCATTGAAGACATTTGTCAACCCATTGACGTTGAAGCGAGTGTTTCCAGCCAGATCATAGGCAACCATCTTGGAGGTCTCCTGACCGACTTTCGGTTTTCTCGTAGTTGCCTTGTCGGATTTGAAGAGGGCAGTAAGTCCCAGTTGGAGATTCTTTCCACCGTCATACTCCAGACGGGTTCCCAGAAGAGTTTTCTTCTCGACGGTAAACAACGGCGCCACCTCATAGTCCACAGTCACTTGCGCCGCCGGATCAGTCGCTCTGTCAGAAATCAACTGGACAGAATTGCCAACGACATTGTAATCTGTCCCGTTCACGAGCGTCTGCGAGCCAATACTGACAACAACGCCATCTTCAACGATGTTGGCTCCTGAAAGTTGAATCGTGTTTGACCTTACTCGTGATTCGAAAACAAAGAAGTATTTTGAATCGTCCTGCCAATCCTGCCGCCGTCGCTGGGAATTATAGATACCGGGGACCTTGATATTCAACGTATCCGGGACACCAAAGGTCTTGTTCGAATTAAATGGCTCGCGCTCAGGTAAAATGAATATCCGTCGCTGGAAATCAAACAAGCTGGTGGCAAAATCCGCTTTACCATCCGGAACAGGCTGTGAGGAGCCGATTTGGTCTAGGCCGACTATTTGGATGTACTCGACTCCGTTCTGATTTGACAGACTGGTTGTCGCGCCTTCATCCTTATCGTTGCCCTGATAAATCTTCAGGTCGATGGAGTTGATTTCGGGATTGTCCCAATCAACACCAAGATTGTTCGGCAATCGATAGATATTGCGATGCTCATAACCATCAATTATCGATAATGTATCACCTCGGTCTTTCTTGATAAGCAGTAATCTTACCGTAACACTATCAATGTTCCCGATCTCGTAAGTCGGTCCACGTGAATCATTCGGATTCGCCCTGCGCATCTTCAGCCAGACGCCGACATTGTCAGTAGCCGACGGCAAACTTCTCTCAAAAATGATTGTGCGATCCCTGCTAAAAACGGTGTAGTTTTCTTTGGAAATCTTTTCGACAGTTTCCGGCGCGCCATTCCTGTTGCTTTCAGTTGAGTCCATAATCTCGCCGTTGGCGTCGAGACGCGGGTCCAGATACATCACTGCGCTATCAAAAACCGGCTGATTGACGTTGCCAAGTTTGCTCTTGTAGACTTCAAAGTCGATGATTGAATCATCCGGACTCTCGTAGAGAGAATCAAAACCGAGGTCAAACATCTTGTTGCGAATGTATTCGTAATCGCGCAACGTGTCACCACGCGCGCTGGAGCCGGACACAACTGACGCACGTTGTGTATTGGCCTTTTCCTGTGAGGCGATTCCGACAAACTTCAACGGACCGACCTGGGCTTCAGTCTTGATACCAAACAGTCCACGCACACTTGACGAATACCGCAGCAAAGATGCGCCCGGCAGAGACAATGTCGTATTACCGGCTTCAATGGAACGCACTACATCGTCTTCCCCGCCCTTGAATCTGATTTCAAGTCTATTCGCCAGCGGGATATTGACACGCGAATCCTGATTCACTTTGACAAAGATCTTACTGCCAATCGTTCCGACAATATCAAATTGGAAAGACTGGTCCATGCGCAATGTCGGAAAGCGACTCTGGGAACGTCCCGCCGACGAAGCGCCGTCACTCCAGTTGGAGTTACCGGCAAATGAGATGCGTCGCGACCCGGAGACCTGCAGTCCGGCGCCACCTTCACCAAACAGAGACTCAAATGTCTTTGATTTGATAGGAATCGACACCCGCAACCCACCCGGACCGGAATTCTTGCTGGCGCGGATTTGGTCGAAAGAACCGGTGCGCAGCGAACGACGCATCTCAAAATCCTTGCGCCAATTCAGATACGCATATCCGTCATATGTAGCAGGAACATAGCTTTGCCCGCGATAATATTCCTGTCCAACGGTAACAGTTTTTTCGCGCCAATTGGCGGAAATCACTTTCGCCAGATATTTTCTATTTCGACGAAGCGGGGGCAAGACAGTATAAGCGGGTGAAATCGAAAGCGTGACTTCCGGTGACTCGGCCGGTGTGCGCGTCACTTCGGTCAATTGGTAGCCAAATGTAGGAGCGAATCCCGGTTGGTTGGCATGCGACACACCGGACAGGACACACAACAAGAGAGGCGTGGCGAACAGATACTTATTTCGCCCGTTGATGATGAATTGCAATGCTGATTGCAATGATGTATGTAAAATCTCGTTACGCGTAACTTCCGCCCTGAATGTTATGAGGACGTTTGCATTCGGTCGTTAAAAATGGGCGATAAGTTAACCTCTTGGTTTTGCGGAAAGTGTACGGAAGTTTATTTGGAGCTTAATGCTACTCTGTGTTTTCATTCAAATCATGCAATGTGGGCGATGACATTCAAGTCATTCTCCCGTAACGACTAAGTTAATCAAATTCTCCGAGCGAAACAACTTCTTCTTCGAGTTTTATCCCGTGCTTTTTGAGTGTCCGCTCCTTCAAAATATCGGCCAATTTCCGGATATCTTGCGCTGTCGCTGTACCGGAATTGATCAATATATTGGCGTGTTTCTCATAGACTCTTGCGCCCCCGTGGCGCAATTCTTTGGCGCCGACCTCGTCTAACAGCTTACCGGCCGGTAACTTACCGTATGGCTGGGTCGGGTCAAGGATGTTCTTGAAGAACGACCCGGCTGAATTGGGGATTCGTGGATGTTTTTCGGCGCGAATTGCCAGAATCTCCTCAACCCGCGCGGATATTGTTTTCCGGTCTCCGGGCGAGAGTTCCACAGTCGCCGAAACTACGATTTCTTTGGTCTTTTTCAGCTTTGAATCGCGATATTTGAACTCGAAATAGGGCGTTTTTTCGACTCGCAGTACTCCCCGCCTGTCAACAATTTCAGCTTCTATCAGCACATCGCAGATTTCCGAGCCATAGGCCCCGGCATTACCGACTACCGCTCCGCCGACAGTGCCCCAGATTCCTGCCGCGAATTCCATGCCGGTTAGTCCCGCTGTGGTGGCAGTGTTGACCAGGGTCATATACTCCTCTCCGGCTCCTATTGTTATACGCCTATCGGAGACTTCCAGACCCATGATTTCATTGCATATCACCAAGCCACGACACCCCTTATCCGCCACCAACAGATTTGTTCCGGCGCCAATAACATTGAATGGAACTCCGGTCTCACTGGCGGATTTGACAAGGGCGCACATTTGCTCAACAGTGCACACACGGGCAAACAAATCCGCCGGTCCGCCGACACCAAAACTCGAATGGCCAGCGAGTGAGATCTGCTCTTCGATGAGATGCGGGAAAGTGTTCTTGAGGTCTTGATACGCGTGTTGGAGATTGCGTGACACTGCTTTTGCTTTCATTTGAGATGAGCGTGAGGCGCTCTAAGGAGTTGACATACTTGCTACCAAGACACTCTTGCGAAATCAGACGTAGTGGCCGGGCTTGCCCGGCCTTCCCCGCACATGTCAATGGCTCTGCGTAATCAACCAAGGCGCCGCAAGCGACGCCACTACGATTGAACCATACGCGACGCTTGAATGACGCTGTCACGTTCAACCCAGCATGTCAAGTCCCAAAAACGGGGACTTGACCTACGACGTTAAAGCGAATGCCCGAATACCGCCTACGATTCTTTGGATTCATTCGAGGATTCACCTGTCGGCGCCTCTGTTTTTTCATTCCCGTTGCTGCTGACGCTCTCTGTGGATTCTCCACTCGCGCCTTCTTTTTCGGCTTTGGCGGCTTCGTCGATGAAGTTCATCCGCAACTCCGAGAGTGTCTTGGTCACAAATGTTTCTTCATCGGCAGACAGATTGCCTTTGGTGCGCGCGGCGAGCATAGCAATTAAGTCAATCGTGTATTGCGCCTGTTTGAGGTCGCGCTCGACTTTGCCGGTCAGCGGCGAGGCGACTTTACCAAGCTGATACATGGCGCCCATGTGCATCGAGGTCACTAATTGCAAAAACAAATGGCTGTGACGCTCTTCCTCGCTGAGGGCTTCGAATGTTTTGCCGTGACTTTCGGCGCCGTCGGTGGCGTCAGTTGCGGTAGCGGTGTTCTGATTATCTGTTGTGTCTGTCATTGTATGTGTTCCTCTAATGTGTAAACATTCTCAGGCCACCTCGGCGATTTTCTCTCTCTGCGCCGAGCGGCGTTCATAGTATTGTACGAGTTCAGGCGCCCTCCGGTCAACAGAAACTTGCCCGGAACCCGGACTATCCTGCGACAGAAGCCGCTCCATCAATTCGCGTGTGGCCTCGAGCAAATCCTGGTCGGAGCTGAGATTGACCATGCGGAAATTCAGCGAGCCGCTTTGCTTTGTGCCGAACATCTCGCCGGGGCCGCGCAGTTTCAAGTCCGCCTCGGCCAGCTCGAAACCGTCGCTGTGGGAAACGAAATAATTAAGCCGTTTACGGACTATATTCGAGATAGGCGGTGTCGCAACAGCCACACAATAACCGGGCTTGTCACCACGCCCAATTCTGCCGCGTAATTGATGTAACTGCGCCAGACCGAAGCGCTCGCCATGCTCGACAACCATCACAGTCGCTTTGGGGATATCAACACCGACCTCGACTACCGTTGTGGCGACAAGAATGTCTGTCTTCCCGGCGCGAAAGTCCGCAATCGCTTTTTCCTGCTGAGTGACTTTCATCTGGCCATGCACCAGACCAACTTTCAGATTCGGGAAGACTTTCTCGCTCAGGTCGCGGTGCGCCTCCTCTGCGGCGAGCAGGTCAACATTTTCAGAGCGCTGGACAAGCGGGTAAATGATAAACACCTGCTCGGAATTTGCAACACGTTCGGCGATGAACTTGTAAATCTTTTGCCTGTCAGCGGCGGTGCGCCAGACGGTTTTCACCGGCTTACGTCCCGGTGGCAGTCCTGCAATGGTGGCGAAGTCCAAATCGCCGTAAAGTGTCAGCGCCAGCGTGCGTGGTATCGGTGTGGCGCTCATCACCAACACATCCGGCGACTCGCCTTTGCCAATCAACTCTGCACGCTGAGCAACACCAAAGCGATGTTGCTCATCGATGATAACCAGCCCGAGTTTCTTGAATTGCACACTGGCCGAGAAGAGCGCATGCGTGCCGAAGACAATTTGTGTTTCGCCGGTGGAGATGCGGGAGGCGATGAGATTCCTTTGCGTGGTTTTCAACGAGCCGGTCAGCAGAGCGCAGGTGACACCGATGTCATTGAGAATCTCCCG
>CAZFAL010000133.1:0-8369 GCA_964516945.1 uncultured Ignavibacteriales bacterium | reverse complement strand
TAGATGTTTTTCCATGTCAAATCGTGTAATCTGCGGGTGAACGCCTTCAGAGCGCTTTTCCCACGCCGAGCGTCATTCACAGTTGCAGATGATACCAGTGAGGTGCGTTCTTTTGCGCGCAAGGCCGCTCGCAGGCGCTCAATCAATCCTGCGCCGACACGGTGAACATTCACGCCGTCGTCACACTCTGATACTTTCGTTTCCTGCGCCCATGCGCAAACAACATCAACACGCTTCCCCTCTTCCGCCCAGCGCCTTGCGAGCGCCGACCAGCGGAACGCGCGCGGATTCAGCATCGGCGCATACGAATGGCTGACAATAATGATGCGTTGCGATTCGTTATCAGCGCTGTTTTGCGTAGCGCTACTATCAACGGACTTCTTTAATGTCACCCGCCGGGGACGATGTGTGTATTGTTCGTCTGCGATAGTTCGCGGCTCGCGGTTTACGGCTGCGCTTAACTCGACATTGTTGTCAGCAAGATGCGTCATGAGATCACCTCTGAAACTTCTCCGACAGGGGATGTGTTTTCCTGATAGTTTCGCGCAACATGAATGATGCCGCCGCTCATGAACCAAAAGAATATCCCTTCGGGTCCTGAGAACGGAAGATTGATTTGCCCACACAAGGCAAACGCAACAACGACACCACATCCAAGCGCAGTAAGACGCTTGATTGAATCATCGGCGGCTGTTTCTGATAGTCGTTTCAGTTGCCGAAAAAGCATGGCAATGATAGTTCCAAACAGCGCAGCGCCCAGCCAGCCGGCCTCAAGCGCTTTTTGCAGTAACTCATTGTGCGGCTGACTCTGCAATCCCGATCCGGCTGTAGCGCGCGTTGCGATAGTTTGTGATCCATACCCAGCCCCAACACCAAGCGGATTGGCGGCAATAATTCGCAACGTGGGTTTCCACATCCTGTCGACTCTGTCCTGAATTGACGAGGCCTTCGAGGGGTCACTCAATTCGGCTATTCTCTCCAGCTTTGCGACACCTGTTTCTTCAAGCTGGCGCTCAAAGACAGTGATACCGGAAACGATGGCAAGGATTAGCAAAACACTGAATCCTGCGATTTTTGTCCGCTTCCTTCTTTCAGAACGGATATACCAGGCGGTCATCAATCCGCCGAGTATCATTAACATCGGAGTCCTTTCAAGTGAGATAGCGAGTAAGACAATCATCGCCAGCGCTGTTATCCAGCGTAATGTCCGCCAAGCGCCAGAAAGATGTTTGATTCTGTCACCGAGTAGGAGTATGCCCCATAGCGCCAGTGTGAATGTGAATTCCATGTATCCGTAAAAAGTTGAGAAGGTGCGGAATTCTACGCCTTTGATTCCAATTGTCAGCCAGCCGTCGAACCCGCGTTGTGCGAACATGTCGTTGAATGCCGTCGTCTCGAATCCCCAGAGTCCGCTGATTTCATGCTTGAGTCCGTACAATGTTGTCAGTAACGCTGTGACAGTTATGACTTTGAAAAGGACCTTGACGTCGGCCTTTGTGCTGATGACCTCTCCGGCAAGGAGGAACACAACGACGGTCGGGAAGATGTTGCGCTCAAAACCGGCCAGTCCGGCCAGTATTGAATTGTGCGGATTGACAATTGAGATTGCATACACACCAATGAAAAGCGCTATCACCAAATTCAGTTTGCTTTGCAGCAACGGTCGATTCTCAAGTAGTCGCTTTGTAATGACAATCAAACACAACACAGAGAGATACAGACCGGCGGAGAATCTGAATAGATCAACAGCCGGTTGTGACGCATTGAGTGAGTCGAGATGATACGCCAATCTTAACAAGGCCGGTTTGAAACAAAGAAACACCAGCGAGTAAAACGTGGCATTACGGACGCTGGCAGACAACGCGATTGCAAATCCGAGTGACACCAGTGCAAAAAACAGCAGATTGGCGCTGACACCGGTCAGAGTGCCGACAGCCGCCAGAACTCCCAACACAACTGATGCGACACTCCAGCGCATCACGCCGGATGTCATCTCGACACCGAGTTGTTGCACACGGTTCAATGGTGTCAGGGTTAGTGTCGACATGCGATAGAATCCTGATTTTGTGAAGACGTTGTTTCCAATGCTAAATCGCTTGATTGCGGGTTATGCATATCAAAGAAGACATTCCGCCATTCGAGTAAGTCAAACTTCGCTTGAAGCATGGCTTTACTGTTTTGTTTTTGCTCATCACCAAGATTCGGGAAGATTCCCCAAATCAATTCTGTCACACCACTTGAGGCGTACAACATTGTTTTGTGCCCTTTTGCCGCCACTCCGTACCCCGGAGCATAGACAAACGGTTCTGCGGTGACATCCCCTCCGGGACTGAAGCGTCTGATGACAAATTCTCGTTCTATCTCGCTCGCAATCTCCGCCGATTTCTTAGTTGAAGTGACACTGCCGGTATGCTTGTCATTAGAAATGCTGTAGCTGATTTGCGCAGAGTTTTGTATCACCGGCATTTCCTCGGTGATCAATGTCGACGCGAGTCGCCATTTAGCGGCATATTTGCCCGGAGTCTGGTTCTTTGCAAAGCATAGCTGATCACGGACAAGCCAGAAACGGGCGAGTTTATCAAAATAGACAGCGCGTTTGATGATTGGCGCTCCGCTGAGACGCTGATAGCAGTTATGCTCAACCTGCAGGAGATCCAGCTCACGAGTCGACAGCCAGGATGTTACTTGCGGAGCGCCGTCTTTGCGCAGAGAGAACAAATACCCCGGCAGGAAACGATTCGTTTCGGCGCCGTCAATATATGCCGTTGAATGTGATTCAACCGAGCGTAGACGGTTGCGCTCGGTTTCATTTGCTGTGTAAGTTAAGGTTCCGGGATCAATGATGAATTGTTTGGCTCCCCAACTCAGCGCCAGTGATAATTGGTCATTATGTTTGTGTCCGCCGAGTCCATTCACACCGATATCAGCCACATTGATCATCAGTGACAAATCATCATGAGCCATTTTCACAATCCCGGCGCCCTTGAGGTATTGTGACGAACTTGTATGATAGGCATTCGAGGCAGACTGCTTATTCTGTGCCAAGTCACTGTCACCCTGCAATCTTCCGCTCTGCAATCTTCGCCCGCCGAACAGCCATAGTGATTCGGCGGTTGCGCATGACCGTGGAGTAAACTCCTCAGCCGCTAATCCTTCCATTAGCCCCCAAAACAACAACCACTCCGGATCACGGTCCTCACGGTGAGACAGTTTCAGCAGCCGCCCGGAATCATTGTCTCCGATATTTGGTAAGACGCCGGTTGTGTCACGTAGCGCGGAAGTGATATCCAGAGCCTTCTGCAGGGCGCGCACAAACGGTACAGATAATGCAATGTCATTGCTTCGACAGAACGTCAGTGTGTAAAGATAAAACTCCAACGTCAGCAAGTGATAGTTGGCGCTTGATTCATAGCAGAAGCCGTCATCGGTGGTTTGTTCCCGGATTTCGATTTCCAATTCAGTAACGGCAAAATGCAACCATTCCCGCCCTTCTTCAAGACAGTCAAACAATGCGCCGAGCGTCAGGAGACCGATGAGGTCAGCGAGATAGTGATTTGTGTTCAAACCCCGTCCGCTGTCTTCAAGATTGGCAAATATGTGACGACCACTCTGGTACAAGAGTGTGTAAAGCGTCTTCAGGAACGGCGCCGGTAATGGTCTGGTGTGGTGAAACAATTCAACGGCCAACAAGATATTGATGGCGCGTATTGCGACTTCCATCGCGCATGTCCAGTTCGGGCCCTGCGGATATGGATTCTTCCGCTGCCAATCATCGACGAGAGTAATGAACGTTTGTCGATAACGCTCGTCGCCTGTCAGAACTTCCATTTGCGCCAGCGCAGTGGCAAATTGAAAGCGCGAGAGCTCCCAGATAGTTTTGATATCTGATTGGTTGTCACTTAGGATAATCGGGACTTTCAGGTAGTGACTGTCCGGCCAGGTGACATCACTTTTGAAATCCTTGAGCCACCGGACACCTCCAAAGCCGTCGTCAAGATTCACATATTGCGACCCCAGCTCCGCAAAGTGATTGCGCGCGCAGGCATCGGCTTTCTCTTGCAACAAGTTGAGACTCCCGGAGAACTCAGCGGCTAACCTCCGACGAATCAGCGCCGGTTGTAATTCCGGGATGATGCGAAAACGGGCGCTTGCGCGTGATGTAAAGATATCGATATCTCCCGCTGTCCCGGCGCGAAGAATCAGGTCAAATGTTTCAGTAGTGATGGTGTCAACCGGCAAAAGCGGCCTGACATACTTTTTCAGACGTGAGACTGCCTTGCCCGCGATTTTCCGGGACACTGATGTGAAATATGACATTGTTGTTTCCACTCTGGTCCGCGCTTACACAGTCAGCGCTTTGAGCGCTTCCTCACGGGAGGCCATGTTTAACGCGCGTAGCGCGCGATCTTTGTTTGCTCCAAACAGAAAACTTTCCAACGTGTCTGCAATTCGCACAGCAGTATGTCCGTCCCAAAGTGGTGGTGGCTGATGCGCTCCGCGGGGCTCCTGCATGAATCTGCGCGCATGCTCAACAGCCGTAGCGACATTCAAACCGATGAGATGATTTGTTCCGTGCGTAATTGTAATCGGTCGCTCGGTATTCGGACGCAAGGTCAGACAAGGCACACCGAGGTAACTGGTTTCTTCCTGCACTCCACCGGAGTCTGTCAGTGTCACGCCGGATTCTTTTTGCAGTTTCAAGAAGTCCAAATATCCCAGCGGCTCTGTCAAGACAAGGTTCGGCAACGCGCCTTCCATAAACTTGCGGGCGCGTGGGCCACAGGCCGCCAGATTTTTGCGGGTTCTCGGGTGAGCCGGGAAAACAATCTGATAATCCTCGGCGATTTGCTCAATGATATCCAGCACGGATTCAAGTCCGGATTCATCATCAACATTCCCCGGTCGATGCATGGTCAGGAGCGCATACTTGCGGGGTGTGAGATTCAAACGGGTGAGTATGTCGGATTCATCCGCTGTCGGGAGGAACTTCACGAGTGTGTCAATCATGATATTACCGACGAGCTCAATTTTTTCTCGCGGGACACCTTCGCGTTCCAGGTTGCGGTTGGCGTCTCTTGATGGGGTCAATAGCAAGTCCGCCAGACAGTCTGTCACGAGACGATTCAGCTCTTCGGGCATCGTTCTATCAAAGGAACGCAGACCGGCCTCAACATGCGCAACCGGGATGCCACGTTTGCTCGCGGTCACCGAGGCGGCCAGAGTAGAATTGATATCACCAAAGACCACGACAAGGTCAGGCGCTTTCTCGATGAAGACCTTGTCGCATGCAATCATCACTCTGGCGGTCTGTTCGGCATGTGAGCCCGACCCGACACCGAGGTGGATATGGGGTTGGGGAATACCCAGTTCAGCGAAAAAGACATCGGACATCTTACTGTCATAATGCTGCCCGGTGTGCATTATTAATGTGTTAAATCTGTCACTTCTCGCCGCCAGTTCGCTGTACAGCGGGGCCAGTTTTACGAAATTCGGCCGCGCTCCAGCCACAAGAATCACTGTTTGGCGTGATGTCACAACTTCCATGTTTGCATCGCCACCTTGTTCATGTTGGATGAACTGCAATCTTGCTGACCTCTTCATACGGTACTCTCCTTGTTAGACACCTGCGGACGCTTCCTGCGAGCCGGCGCTTCATTTTCTCTTGTCATTGTTGCTACATTCACGTTTGCTGACGCTCTCAGGGAAAATCTCGACGCCAATCCCGGATAGTCAGTTGCAAAATCATTCTGCAACTGGCGCCATGAGTTATTTGCCGACCGGGAAATGCGTTTCTTGAATGATTCACGAATGATGAGGACCCCGACAGCGAAGACAGCCGCGATGAGCATAGCGAAAATGACCGTCAGCGTCCGCTGGGGCGCAGACTTTACCAACGGCGCGACCGGCGCATCAAGAGCCTGCACAACAGGCAGGTCTTTACGGGTCTCGTTCCGGGCGATTTCATATTGCTGTGTCAGCAGCGCGAATGTTTTGGTTTTGATTTCCAGATTACGTTTGAGAGCCAATAGTTTCTTTTGCAAGGCGGGATCATTGGAGAAGGCCCAATCACGGTTGACTGTCTGGAACTTTTCCAGAGCGTCTTCAGCCGCAGCCATTTCGGCTTGACCGACCCCAAGGCGCTCGTGCAGGAAATTCTCATACTCTGTGGCGCGGGTTTTGCGTTGTGTGCGATTGAAGGTATCCAACTCATCGATGTACGCTTGTGCGACCTGCGCTGAAAGTTCCGGATACTTTGTGGTAACATCCAATGTCACAACTCCGGTCTTGAATTCAGAGCTTACCGTTGTGATTTTTGCCAGAGCGCTACGCGCCTTATCCAGATTTGTCTCTTCCAGATACTCCAGCATTGTGAGGTTGTATTTCTTATTGTCAGCGGTGAATTGATAGCGTCTTTGCAGAATTGCATTGCGCAGACGAGCGCTGTTCAACGTGGTTGGAAACAGCTCGGAGGAACTCTCACTGCTTCCGCCGAAGCCGCCGGCTATGTCGAGCGCGGCCAGTCCGGTGATGCCTTTGAGAGCTGAGAGCTTGCCGCCGCTTTTCGAGGGTAGCAATGAGGCATGCGCTGTGTATTGGTTCGGAATAAACAGTGTCGCAATAGCAGTGACGACACCGGCTGTCAAAACTGCGCCAACCAACCAGCGTCGATTAAGAAACAGCGTGCGAATAAAACCAAACATGTCAAAACTGACATCACCGTTGGCGGCGTTCAAGCCGGGGTTGTCTGTCCCGGGTATTGTCGTTTCGGATGTTCTTGTTTCAGATGTTCTTGTTTCGGCGTTTGTAACCGGGGGAGCCGTTTCGGGGCTTCCCTTCAAGCGTAACTGTCTTCCCATGTTCCAGACTTTCTATCTTCCGTGATAGTTCAGCGTCCACACTGAAGGGATTGCAAGTCCGGCGCCAGTGTCTCAACTCGAAACCTGAAACACGTATCCTGTTGCCAGACCGGCAGTTACGGGCGGTGAAATCTGGGCGAATAAATGGACAAAACGGCGCTATGTGTTTATCAAGGACTATTCTTCCCCGTGAGAGGAAAATCTGTCCTTTTCTGAGCGTGACCACCGGCGGAGCCGAGTGGAAACGAACGGAACTAAAGCAAAAAAAATCCGCCTGCTGACGGGATAGAATCCCGAAAGCAGGCGGTTGGAAAAGTGAGGATGAGACTCACAGATGAAACGCTTGGCAATTCTCAAATCTACTACAATTTGGTGATGATAAACACTGACGTCGCCAGTCCGCTGACAATTGAGACGACAGAGGTAATAGACTGCATGACATTCTTGTCTTTCTTGATTTCTGTCGGTACGATAATCGCGTCGCCAAGCTCAACATTTCTCTTTCTCGCGGCGCCGCCACTGAAAACCCGCCCGTCGGCGCGCACCAAACGCACGCCTCCCTTGTCTGCCTGACGGGTGTAACCACCGGCGCGGTCGAGATAGTAGTTGATGTGTTTTTTGGGCTCATACTTGATTGTGCCGCTGGCGCCGACTGCGCCGAGCACCGAAACTCCCGCCGGGATCTGGGGAATGAAGATTTTATCTCCGGGTTGCAAAATAAGGTCGCCATCCTGACCGTCACTACTCACCAGCAGATTCATATCCAGAATAATTCTGTCGAGGTTTCTTGAGTCAAATTGCACGGGATCAACTTCTCGCACTCTTCCGGATGAATCTTCACGTAATTCACCATTGGATTGCACAAGGCGATTGAGATTCCGGCTGAACGTTGAATTGCTGATTGACGTGCGCTCCAGCACCAAACCGGCCGGAAAGGCGACATCAGTGAATCCACCGGCGCGCTTCAATACCGACCAGAGTGTTTCATTACGGGAGGAAAGCGTATATTCTCCGGGAAACATCACCTCGCCATCGATTTCCACACGACGATGCAATTCCCATTCGGGTATTTGCCTGATAGAAACATGGTCGTCCTCGGATAACACAACCTGGTTCTTACGGTCAGACACCAGATCCACATAGCTGATGGAAACCGCCCCGAGACTATCGGCCTGCGCGATTTCAGCCCGGTTCAGGTACGCGGCGCGTTTCATATTACCGGCCAGAAAAATCAGGTCTTCAAGTGTCATGCCGTCATACAACGGATACTCACCCGGACGACGCACTTCACCATCAATATAGACATGCTTAACTCGCTCAATCTGGTTGATGGAATAGACTTGCACTGAGTCACGGTCCATTAGCGGCACATCATATGTGTTGTCCGGATCATCAGAGAACAAATCATTGGCATTGACAGCAATCACTTCCTTGTGATTGTCCGGATAGGTGCGGAACAAATTCAATCGTTCAAGATACACGTTCTCCGGACGTAGCTGAGCGTGTTGCAGT
>CAZFAL010000132.1:4765-8402 GCA_964516945.1 uncultured Ignavibacteriales bacterium | reverse complement strand
ATATCGCCGATGTCACCTACGGCATCGCCCGAATTTTCAGCGGCGGACCAGCTCCCGTCTGCGGCGCGACCGGCAGTTGAGCCGCTCTGGCAATCAATTATCGCACATAGTCTTCGGCGCGCGGCAGCGAAAAAAATGCCGACCGCCGATTTGTAAATATGTCACAAATCAGCTCACAACCACCGTGGTCAGCCACGTCATGGGTTGCCCGTCGGCTCTGTGAGGACTATGTTGTCTATCGGCTTTCCGTTTGTGTTCTGGTATAACTTGCAGAAGAGCAAACCGGAAACTACGACAACATGAAAAAGAAAGTAATCATAGACCGCGCTGACCGTCTGTACCAGATGGCGCCCCCTTTGCAGGACTTCTATCCGCATACACTGGCGCTGGCTTCCAAGAAGCTGCCGCCACTGGACTTGGCGCGTCCTTCATGGGGCGCCGCCGACGCCCTGACCACCCCGCCCTCGTCAGGACAGCCGATAAGCGACAACACCCTGGAGGCCCTCAAAGAGGCAATCTCCAATTGGGCTCTCTCTGAGATTTCGGTTAAACTGAATCCCGAAAAAGAGGTTTTCGTCGCCAGCGGGGTGCGGCGCCTGCTTTCTCTGATTGGGATGGCCTATCTTGACCCCGGTGATGCGGCGCTGACTCCGAATCCCGGCTATCCGGCCTACCGCCAGATAACTATCACCTATGGCGCCGAACCGATTGACTATCGCCTGACCGAAAAGCGCGGTTTCAAACCACGGTTCAAGCAATTCTCTGATAGAGTCGGTAAGGCCACGCGCATTATGTTCCTTAACAATCCGCACAACCCGACTGCAAGTGAACTCGACAATGAAGAGCTCGACGAATTACTCTGGCTCGCGGCGCGCGATAATATCCTGATTGTCAATGACGCCGCCTATTATTCATTCGGCGCGCATGACGGCGCCTCAATCCTGGCCTCTCCCGGCGGCAAAAGAATAGGTCTTGAACTCTATGACCTGCCGTTTCTCATCGGATCGAAATCGATTCGTCTGGCTTTTGCCATCGGATCACGCGATTTGATATCCGGCCTCAGCGCCGCAGAAAGAATATTTCCGGAATCTCTCTATGAGACACAGGCGCAGGATGTCATCAAGGAGCTCTCAAACTATCCGTCACAGGAGATTCATGCTATCCGCTCCCGTATCCGGGACGCTTACCCTGCCGCGCTCCAGTTTTGTGAAACGCTGGACCTGGAACCTGTGGGGCGGCAGGGATTCCCTTACTTGCTGGCGCGGATTCCACGACGGACTTCGTCGAGGGCATATTCCGCTACGCTTCTGCGTCGTCAGGGAATTGTCACACTCCCGGCAATCGCCTTTGGTGACCTCGGCGAAGGATATATCCGGCTGGCGTTGACCTCCGGTCCGTTGCCGTTTCAGGAAGCCAATGAACGCGTCCGTTCCAAAAAACTGAGAAGCGCCTGAGAAACAGGATTACCGGAGAACTGAACGATGGATACTATCCGCTTGATGAACATGGTGTTTTATGGCTTTCACGGGGTCACTGCCCCGGAAAAAGAAACCGGTCGACGTTTCGAGGTCGACTGCGAACTGCAGGTCGATATCGCCGAATCCGGCGCCAGTGACCAGCTCGGTGATACGATTGACTACAACGCTGTTTATTTGAAGATTGAAGAGATAGTCACCGGTAAAGCATTTGCGCTGGTTGAACGTCTGGCCTGCGAAATCGCCAAAGTCATTCTTGATTCATTTGCGGTCTATGAAGTTACTGTGCGGGTGCGCAAACTCATTCCACCGATTGTCGGACATGTTGACTATATTGAAGTCGAAGTCACCCGCGCCCAACCGGACACGGACAAACTACTGGCGCAGCAGTCATTACCAATGTGATTCCGTCACTGAGACAAATACTACAGAAAAACTATCCCTTGAGCAACACATCTGACAAGACCTCTGTTACCGTCTACCTGGCGCTCGGTTCAAATATCGAACCACGTCTGGAGCGCTTGCATGACTGCGCCAGAAAACTCGCAGAGATCCAGGGATGTACGGATGTAACATGCAGTCACATCTATGAGTCAGAAGCGCTGGATATGGCGCCGGATACCGCTCCGTTCCTGAATCAAGTAGTCAAGATGCAAACAACATTGCCGCCGGAAGCGCTTTTGCAAGCGACTGAAACGCTGGAAAAACAGCTCGGGCGCAAGTCAAAAGGTACAATGCAGTCACGCACTATCGATATAGATATCCTGCTCTATGGAGAGCGCAACATCAACACTAAGACGCTGACTATCCCGCATCCTCGACTGAGCGAACGGACGTTTGTTCTCATCCCATTGCTGGAGCTTGACAAGACACTGAAAAACCCGCAAACTGGCCAACCCTATCGTCAGTTGAGCGCTGCAACGATGGTCGGTACGGTGACACAAGTCGCCATGGACATCCGTCCCGCAACAGTGGCGGTTTGAGAGCATATTAAAACGGTAGATACTGAGGAGAGTGAGCGAAGAATGACAGACACCTATGACGGACCCCGATATATTGCAGTCGAGGGGGTAATCGGTGTCGGCAAGACCTCATTTGCCAAAGCGCTCGCCGAAGAAATCGGCGCCACTCTGGAACTGGATCAGGGCTATGACAATCCGTTCCTGACTGACTTCTACCGCAATCGGGAACGTCACGCCTTCACGACACAATTGTTCTTCCTGTTGAGCCGCTTCCAACGTCAACAAAGTCTGCGCACACATGACCTGTTCGCACAACGAATCGTCGCTGATTACATCTTCGCGAGAGATTCACTCTTTGCCTCGGTCACTCTCACCGACCTTGAACTGGCGCTCTATGAAAAAATCCTGCCGATACTCACACGCGATATTCCCAAACCGGATCTGGTTATCTATCTTGAAGCGTCAACGGATGTACTGCTGGAACGCATCAAATTACGGAATATCAAAGCCGAACGGGCAATCGGCAAAGACTATATCACTAAGCTCTGTGACGCCTATAATCAATTCTTCTTTCACTACACTGACACACCGCTGCTTGTCGTCAAAACCGACAATATCGACTTTGTCAATGAACCCGACCATCTCGCCGATATCGTAGCGCAACTCAAACGCCCGATTCATGGCAAACGTTATTACAGCCCGCCCCCGGCGATTGAACTTGATTACGGCGCCACAAAGTAACGAAACAATACCGACCATGACTGAAACACATAACACAAACCGCAAAAAAATCCGGCTCTCGACATTGCTGGCTCGCAAGCGCAAGGGTCAAAAGATTGTCGCTCTGACAGCCTATGATTATTCAATGGCAAAGCTTCTTGATGACGCCGGTGTCGATTTGCTTCTGGTGGGCGACAGCGCCGCGATGGTCGTGCACGGCTATGAGAACACTCTGCCGATTACAATGGAGACAATGCTGGACCATACCGCCGCTGTCGCTCGTGGCTGCAAGTACGGGTTCATAACTGCCGATATGCCGTTCATGAGTTATCAAGTGTCACACCAGCAGGCAATCGCCAACGCCGGACGCTTTATCAAAGAGGCCGGAGCTGAATCAGTCAAAATTGAGGGCGGTCTCGAAATGGTTGAAACAGTGCGCGCAATTGTCAACGCCGGTATTCCGGTGATGGCGCATATCGG
>CAZFAL010000132.1:0-4665 GCA_964516945.1 uncultured Ignavibacteriales bacterium | reverse complement strand
TATCACCAAAGCGGTCAGCGAATATGCAACCGATGTCCGCAGTGGCTCCTACCCCAACGACAGCGAAACATTCTCGGCTAAGTAAGAATCAGCCGCAAACAGTGTTTTGCGTGTCTGCGGCTGATACAATTCTCCCTCTCACCTGCGCCCCTGCACAGCGGATGCGCTAACTATCACTTGCTTGCAAGCGTTGAGCTCGTCACTTTCAACGCCGACAAGATATCATCCATCCGCGCGGAGATTGTCTCCACTTTCGCGTTTGTCTGCTCCAGTTCCTTTTTCAAGGCGTCAATTTCCGCTTCCTTTTCGGATAATCTCTGCGTTGTGCGCTGTAATTCTTCGGTTTTCTTAACCAGTTCTTTTTGTGTTCGATAGAGGGCCTTGATTGCCGCAAGTGACACACCTCCCGGATCTATTGTCGATATACCTCGCTCACTACCGCCAACCTTGAATTGCGCATGGAAGTCCTGCGCCATTGGTCCAATGTGTTCAATTGACGGATCTTGTGTCTTGTAGCTCCAGCGGTATACTGGCAACTTTGCTACCTGCCGTAGAATCCCATCATCGTCTGCAATACGTATGTTCCTCTTAGATGCGCTATCAGAAGTGTTTATCCACGCGCCTCCGCCGACATCAATGTAAGCGCCAATACCCGTCTGCGTTGCATCAAAGATTGTATCCGCGCAACTGGTCATGAAGTAAAATCCACCCATCGCGCGAGCATTAAAGCTATTCGGCCCGAATGAATGGAACGGCTGAACCGCCACTCCAGCGGCATCCATACAACAATCATTCCAAACAAATGAGCAGTCGTCAATCGCATGCGCTTTTGTCCCTGCGGCAAAAGCATTGTTGCCTGCGGCGATATTCTCCGAGCCACCGGGGATTGTTGCATTGCCGACACCGGCGACAAAGGGGATTGAATTGCCGGTTCCGCCACCAATGAAACCGGTAGCATTGTCAATGGTATTCGCTCTGCCACCTGCGATGACAGCGCCGCTTCCGTTAGCGCTAATGATATTCGCTTCACCACCGCCGAGTGTGGCGGCGCTTGCATCTACTGTATTAGCATATCCGCCTGATATAACTGATGTGTCTCCCTGAACGACATTGGTCGAGCCACCACCTACCGCTGCAAGGGTTCCATTGGCCATATTTCCTTCACCGCCGGCGACTGCGCCTTCGAAACCACTGACGACATTTCGCACACCACCACCAATGGCCCCGGCGAATCCACCAGTGAGAACACTATTGGTCGCTCCACCGGCGATAGTGGCCAGCGCCACAGTCGCGTTGTTGCTCGACCCTCCACCAACAGTGGAGGTGTCGCCGCTGGCTGTATTGGCTGAGCCGCCTCCCACAGTTGTTGAGAACGCGGTGGCCTGATTCAATCGTCCGCCGGAGACAACCGCATAATCATTCAGCGCCTGATTCCTGTGACCACCTCCGACCGTCGCCCAATGAGTCGCTATCGAACTGTCACCACCGGCGATTGTCGCCAGTGGATTAATTCCTTGATTGAACAACCCACCACCTATCGTCTGATAAGCGCCGAGTGTAATGGAGTTGCTGTCTCCCCCGGATATTGTGCTGTAGGGTCCCATGATTGCGCCAAGTCCCCCGATATGATTGAAGAATCCACCCCCTATTGCACAGTAATCCGGCATGATCAAACAACTGTCACCGCCCGCAATCGTACCGGCAAAACCATTGACTTCGTTCTTACGTCCTCCACCGATGACAGCCAGATGGTTGTTGGTTGCATTCCAATAGCCGCCACTAATTACCTCGCCACTATAACACGGGCCAGGCCGCGTTGAGGTGTGATTGTAGTATCCGCCACCGATATGCGACACACGGCCAAACGCCCAGTTGTCCGAACCACCGGAGATGTTGGCAAAGATTGCGCACCTGCCAATCACGTTGCGACGCCCCGCGCCAAGAAAGGAAAACGGCGACAATGCGGAATCTCCGTAGCCACCGACAATTGCACAATATGTCCCATGAGCGTGATTGCTCCCACCTCCTCCGACAAAGGCATGCGCCCCGGTATTCATCATTCGCTGGAAACTTGTCCCGCCCCAATTATTGAAAACTGACCCGGGCGATAGTGAGGTATCGAAACTTGTATCAACATTGTCCACATCAATAACATTGTTCAATCCACCGACAATACTTGAGTAATCCGATAGAATAGTGTTGCTATCACCGGCAACAAAATCGTAAAGGCCGGTCACGGTATTCCCCGGCCCCGGAGAGTAGCCGTCAACTGCCCCAGCTTTCATCGCATATGGTGTACATATGAACCTCGTTCTGTCCATTTCCGGATCTGTTCCAACAGTGACGCCAAGATACAAGGTCGGCGTATCCCAGATTCCCGCCGGAAAAGGTGTGACTGAACCAAGCTGAACAGAAAACAGCCCCTCAGTCACAACAACCGCCGAATGCGTCTCCGACCAAAGTTGCGCGCCTCCGGTTGGCGTATCATACAACGCGAATGACATAATGTACGCGCCATTGAGCGGCTGACCCGCAGTGTCCGTTACTCGCCCCTGATAACTGACTACTGAGGGAACCGAACTGCCCACCGAGAACAGTAGTGTCAGTGACAGTAGTGTCACGACGGTGGTCAGTACTACATGTGTCCGTTTCATACACTTCCTCCTATGTGGTTAAATTGAAACGATATAAAGACTTCTGCCTGTACACATCTCTATCCCCATTAAACTCAAATCGTAGCGACATATCACACCTGCAAGGTGACAAGCGGAGCGGAACGGAGACACTTTTTGTCGTATATTTGCTGAGCTATTACTCAATTACTCAGTAAGTATAGCATACATCTCTGCAATATGCAAGAGGAAATCTTGCGAAGTAAACACCGACCGGAGAAGCCGACATTAGAAGATTCAGATGCCAACGTAGAATGCGATTGCAATCCCAAGGGCCATGCCAATCACCAGTCCCAGGGTGAATACCAGCGGCGTTGACACTGACTTGACCGGCTGGGTTTGCGGTGTCGGGGTCACCATCGGCGATTCTTTTGCAGGCGTATTCAGAGAAAGTTCATACTGACGCCAGTCACTGATAAACTCATCACATGACTGGTAGCGCTCTGAGCACTGCAGGGCGAGCAATTTGCGAAGCATCCGCTCGACTTCTTCAGGAAGTGTAACACTGGAGTCATCAAGTAACAGTTCCCCATGCCGCGAAAAATTCGGCGTGCTACCGAGTAACATCTGATAGATTATCACACCCAACCCATAGATATCACCACGAGTTGACGTTCCCTTTTCCGGGGGTGTATACCAGTTACGCTTCGCGCTATAATGGGCGGGCATCCCGAAATCACACATCTTTGGGGTTTCATCGGTATCGAAGAGGATGTTCGATGGTCGCAAATTACCGTGGACAACGTCATTCTTATGCGCAAACGAAAGTCCTTCAGCAATCTGCAGTCCAATATTGAACGCCTCAGTAACACTATACGTGCGAACAAGACGATCTGCGAGTGAGCCGCCCTGTGAGTATTCCATCACAATCACAGTCTTGCGCGCATCACTACCGGCGCCAAGAATGCCCACGATATTCTTATGCGACACCTGCGACAAAGTCCTGGCTTCTTTGATACCCAGATTCTCAACATTGTAGCGCTTGATAACAATCAGTTTCTTGGTCTTGGTGTTCTCAACGAGATATGTTGAGCCATAAGAGTTTTCCCGGATTGTATCAAGATACCTGCAGGCGCCGGTGATTGATTCCACGCTGGTCACCGAGCTGATTCGCTGACTGCTTTCCTTTTGCGACTGATTCGAAACTATGTCAAGCAACGCATCCTTGACCTCAACGGCCGTCTGGAAACGATCCCTGGCCTTAGGCGCCAGACATCTTTCAATAATAGTGTCAAAACTCTTCGGTAACCTGGAATTCACCTGTGAAGGAAGTTTGAAATTCCCCAGCGGTTTTTCACCAAGCAATGTCTCATACAGCATCACACCGACAGCATAGATATCGGTCGTGCAATCTACATTTGCCGAACAAAGCTTCTGCTCCGGTGACATATAGGCCATCGTGCCCATGATGATATCCGAGCGAGTGACATCCTTCGCGGGAGTTGTCGCAAGATGCGCAATGCCAAAGTCGGCGACTTTCGCGTTGCCGTGTAAGTCAACCAGGATATTGGCCGGTTTCACATCACGATGTATCACGCCGTTCTTATGGGCGTAATCCAGTCCCTTTAGTGAGTTGATGATGATTTCCAGACGGGTTGCCAGCGGGATATCCTGCGAGGACATGATGTCTTTGAAACAGGCGCCTTCGACATACTCCATGACAAAGTAATACCGTCCCTGCGAGATACCTCTGTCAATCACATGTACGATATTCGGATGATTGAGTTTTGCAATCGTAATAGATTCTCTGTCGAAACGCCGGACAATTTCCGGATCGCTGGACATACTGGATGAAAGAACTTTGACAGCCACTTCACGGTTCAGACTCATCTGAATCGCTTTGTAGATTTCCGCGATTCCACCTTGTCCGATTTTTGAGACAAGTTTATAGTCGCCGAGAATCGGCGCTGATTTGAGAATTGTCGATGAGCCGGAGACAGATTGCTGCTCCGGACGCTTTACTACTTGTGTCTGCATATACAAACAATGTCGG
>CAZFAL010000131.1:2735-8444 GCA_964516945.1 uncultured Ignavibacteriales bacterium | reverse complement strand
AGGCAGCAATGCCAATACCGAGAATCGTAATGACGGTGCCAAACAGCCGTCCTGCCCTTCCCGGTTTTGTCATCCTGCTTGCCACCGATAATTATCGACACCGGTATCAGCACACAGTATCCGAGAATCAGGAGCGCCGGCGACAGAGTCAGAAAAATCTGCCCCCAGCTATGGTCTGACGGGTCCGGGTCGACTGCGGTGTTTGCTAACGTGATATAGCCAAGAATGATTGCCAGCAGACCTAATCCGAAAAGGATATAGTTCTTCTTGCCAAACGGCCAATTGAAAGCCCGCATTTGATCCACACGTTTTGCCATAGACTTCAAAACTCGCTCATTACATAAGACTCAAAACTATTACACCGTAACGGGCTGAACGTTAGTCCATTACGGCGCGGATAGTATACACGCCACTTGCTAAATGTCAAGAAGAATGTCCGGGAGAATGGCTATCGACCGCCCACAAATCCCATTTTTTCTGCTCATAGAAGCTACCCGGCCGGTTTTCAGCATCCCGGAGGCAATTGCCTTGACCAATTCCTCGGACATTGACCGGGACAACGACCGCCTTAAAAACCACAGCCATTCAATAACTTGCTTACATTCGCCGCTTCGCAGTCCACGGAAAAACTCTGCCAGCCGGACTGCTGACCGTTCAATTGTACACCCATTGCCCATTCAGGACGAAGATTGCTATCGGGGCAAGCCCCGGTAAGATGCGGGCTAACCAGACTGAAAAAGAGCAGTTCAGGCGGTTTTTATCAAAGCGGATTCTTCGTCGGCGCCACGTTGTTCGACTGTTTCCAATCCCCAGAGTCCGTAGCCCCAGAAAACCATCAGCGCCGAACGCACAACTTCTTTAGTAAAAGCCACTTCGGTCAGTGACACCGCGAAGAAAGCGACACTTGCAACCACAGTGGCGCTTAGAGCGAGACGCCCGACAGCCTCCGGATTTGCGCGCTTACGAGAGCGTAGCAGCTCACGGAACATATAGTACCACATGAAGAGATAAATCAGACACGCCGGGATACCCGAAGAAGCGGCGATATTGAGTATGTCATTGTGAGCATGGGACAGGAAAGCCACGACTACTGAATCGGCATGTTGTTTGTACGCTTCCTCGAAATTCCCGGCGCCGACACCAAGGAGCGGTTTGTCGGCAATAATGTTGACCGCAGTGCGCCAGATTGTTGTTCTGCGCATCGAATACTGCCAACGGGTCATGTCTTCATTGGTCAACTCGGTCGCAACGGTGTCTTCGACACGTTCCAGAAAACGCGGCGCCAGCAAAGCTCCAAGTGCGACAACTCCAACGGTCAGGCCGATTATGAGAGCCCGATTCCTGCGAATTTGAAAGACGCTGAGTGTTACCCAGCCACATACCAAACCGAAAGCCGGGCCACGTTTGTACGTGAAGAAGGAAACCACAGCTCCAAAGACGGCGCTGGAGACCGTAGCAAATGAGAGAACGCCTTTCGTGGCGCCCATGCCCCAGGTTATCAAAAACGCGCTGACAACCACCAGATAGTTTCCGAAGGTCAACGGGTTGTGGAAGTTTCCGACAACGCGGTACAAACCATCGGGGGAGAATATCATCGGTTGCCCGGGACGAAGGGGCGTCATACCGTTGTAGTGTTGTATTGCCGCATACGTAGCAAGAAGTGCGACTGACGCTGTGAGAGTCCCAAAGAAGTATCTATGGAAAGCGTGATCTCTGAACGCGCGCAGAGACATGGGAATCAAGAGGAACAACCATTCTTTCCGCAGCGCCAGGACAGATTTCAGAGGAGCCACACTACTCAGTGAAGCGAGAATCTCCAGCGCCAGAAACACTGCAATGATGCCGTATAGTCTCTTTTCAAAATGACTTAGAGTGATCCTCTTGAAGATACAGGTATCAACAACAAAGAACGGGAGCGCCAAAGCAATGAAAACCTGTGAATAGGTTTGCGAAAAGGAAAGTAGAAATACCGAAAAGAGAAAACACACCAGCCAAATATGGCGCACTGTTTGTCGGATGTTCATGGGCGTATCCGCGAGTGTGGACAGGGGTGTGACAAAAGGGGACTGTATCTCAGCCGAACAAATCAGATTCAACCAGTTCGACAAGCATGTGGATAATAAACTTGTGTTCTTCCTGAA
The DNA here is from genome assembly GCA_964516945.1 of uncultured Ignavibacteriales bacterium. GTDB lineage: Bacteria > Zixibacteria > MSB-5A5 > GN15 > JACZUZ01 > JAJRPJ01. Next base: position 6,303 of record CAZFAL010000131.1, on the reverse strand, counting down.
TGCGCTGAGTCGACTCCGACGGAATAATGACAGTGTTCTCCACGATGTTCTTGAGGGCGCCGCCTTCGCCACCGAGGAGCGCTCCTGTCACCAGCCCTTGTTTGGTAGCTGTCTTGACCGCCTGAACAACGTTTTCAGAATCTCCTGAAGTGGAAAACGCAATCAGCATATCGCCTTTGACACCGAGCGCCTCCACCTGACGAGCGAAGATGCGCTCATAGCCATAATCATTGCCTGCGGCAGTGATGACAGATGGATCTGCGGCCAGCGACAATGCCGGAAGCGCGGTCCGGTTGCGCTTTGCTGAAAGACGTACAACAAGTTCGGTGACAAAGTGTGAACTGTCAGCGGCGCTGCCACCGTTGCCGCATACCAGAATTTTCCTGCCGGCGCCTATCACAGCGGCCATACGCGCCGCCAGCGCGCTGATTGCCGTTGCTTGCTCCTCCATGACATTTCGGCGCAACTCAAGCGCTACATCGGAGGCTTTATGCAGTAAACTAATTCGTTCTGTTTCTGTGAGACTCATGTGCGTTAATCAGGGGAGTGAATTTATGACAGTGATTGATTTGTGATTTCGGCCTTCGGGTGACACGCCTCAGCATATTCACAAAGACGTTCAAATGAACCGGGCGCTTCGAAACGAGTGCCAACTACAACAAATGACGCCCCGGCGGAGATTTTCTGCGCGACTTCTTCGGGTGAAGTGATTCCACCACCGACTATCAGAGGAATTTCTATCACAGCGCTAACCTGTTGAATCATCTCATCGGAAACAGCGTAGCGCGCGCCCGAACCGGCTTCGAGATACACCAGTTTCATACCAAGGTACTGTGCGGCGAGCGCATGCGCGCAGGCCAGATCGGCCTTGTCACGCGGTATCGGGCGGGCGCCGGAGACATATTCCACCGAAGTATAGGACCCGGATTCAATCAGCATATACCCGGTGGGAATTGCTTCAAGGTCATAACTTTTGACAAATGGAGCGCCTTTGACCTGTTCTTCTATCAAATAATTCGGATTGCGTCCTGAGATGAGTGACATGAATAGGATAGCATCCGCTTCGGGTGACACTTGCGACGCGCCACCGGGAAAGAGTATCACCGGCAGTGAGGCGCTTGCCTTAATTTCCTTCATGGCTGTATGAAAGTCAGGACGCATCAAGAACGATGTGCCAACAAGAATGCCATCGACTCCGGCGGATTCGGCGCTTTCGGTGAGCGTCAGTATGTCACTTAACTCTCCCCGGTCCGGATCGACCAGCAGGAGAAAGCCACCGCCGCGCTCTTTTGCGTTGTCACAGAGTCGTTTGTAAATCGCATCTCTCATTACGACAACGCTTCCTTGATAATGTTCTTGTATGTGTCAATAATAGCATCGAAAGTAATATCAGCCGGAGCCGCTCCCTGCGCAAAGTTTTCTTTGCCACCACCACGCGCGCCGAATGTCTCAAACAGCGCTTTGGCGGACTTGCCAATATGAACTCCGGCCTTTACCGCCGGTTGACTCGCCGAAAACATCAATGCGACCTTGCCGTTAATCTCGCCGCGTCCAACTGCTACGACCGCATCCGGCTTGTCTTTGAAACTATCGAGCCAGCCGGTGATTTCGTCACGGTCAACAGCGCCGAAATCATGATACTGCAATGTCACAGCGCCGAGTGTTTCAGTTTTGCCGATTGCTGAACTCCCGCCGGCAAATCTTTCAGCTTTAAGCTGTTTGATTTCCTTCTGCAGTTGCGCGTTGTCAGAGACAAGTTTCTCAATGCTCTGTTGCACATGTTCAACCGGGGTTTTGAGTAGCCGTCCGGCGTGTTGCAGTTGTGACTTGTTCTGTAACATCGAACGCACCGCTACTTCACCGGTGATTGCCTCAATGCGCCGCACTCCGGAGGCAATGCCACCTTCGACGACAATCATGAACGGGCCGATCTCCGCCGTATTAGAAACATGCGTCCCGCCGCAAAGTTCTTTGGAAAAGTCCGCCACTGAGACTACGCGGACTGTGTCACCATACTTTTCGCCGAACAACTGCATCGCGCCGGTTTTCTTCGCCTCTTCAAGGGCCATCTCTTGTGTGACAACCGGTGAGGCCTTGAGTATCTCTCTGTTGACAATCTGTTCGACTTCAGCTACCTGTTCATCTGTCACAGGTTCAAAATGGCTGAAATCAAAGCGCAGCTTTTCATCATTGACCAATGACCCGGCCTGTTTGACATGCTCCCCAAGAACCTGCCTCAACGCCGCCTGCATCAGGTGCGTGGCGGTGTGGTTGCGCATGATACTGCGACGGCGCTTGTCGTCAATGCGCAGTGTGACAGTTGCGCCGGTCGCTACTTTCTCAACTGAGCCGTCAATCAACGCCCCTTCGTGTATGTAATGCCCGTTGATATTGCGCAATGAGTTGATGCGCACAGTAAAACCATTACCGGAAATAGTTCCCGTGTCACTAACCTGCCCACCGGCCTCAACGTAGAACGGTGTTTTGTCCAAAGCCAGTGCGATGTGTTTGCTGTCTGATGTGTCACACGCTAATACAGTTGCCTGTAATTCACCAAAGGAAACATGCGGGAACTCCCGCACAAAGAGTGTTGCCGGGGAAGACTGCAGCGCTTCCAGCAAACCGTCTATGTTACCCTGAGAATCATCAGCGCCAAAGTGAGTCGCTGACCGCCCCCGCTCACGTTGCGCCTCCATCTCCTTTTCGAAACCTGCGCTATCAATCGTAAAGCCCTGCTCATGCGCCATCACTTCGGTCAAATCAACCGGAAAACCGTGAGTGTCATAGAGTTTGAATACTGCGCTCCCGGGAATAACTTTCGCGCCGCTCTTTTTCAACGCCGCGATTTCCTTCTCAAACAGCGCCAGACCGGCATCCAGTGTCCGGCCGAATGATTCCTCCTCGGCGCGAATCACTTTGGTAATATGCTCCTGCTTTTCCTTTAGTTCCGGATACACATCCGCCATTTGCGTCACCAATGACGGAACAAGTTTGTACAGAAATGGCTCTGATGAGCCAAGCAGTCGTCCGTGACGCGCCGCGCGACGCAGTATTCTGCGCAAGACATAGCCCTGCTTTTCATTTGAAATACCGCCGCCGTCGGCGATGCTGAAACACAACGCGCGCAGATGGTCAGCGACAACTCTGTGCGATGCGCCGGATTCGTCAATTTTGTAGGGTGTCCCGGTGACTTCTTCGATAGCTTTTATTATCTCAACGAAGATATCAATGTCATAGTTGGAATCTACATCCTGCAACACACAGGCCAGGCGCTCCAATCCGGCGCCGGTGTCTATAGATCCTTTCGGTAGCGGGATGAGCTTGCCGTCAGCGTCACGGTTGTATTGCATAAACACCAGATTCCAGATTTCAACAAAGCGCTCACCGGAGCCATTGACACAATTCTCATCACTAACAGCTCCAAAGCGCTCACCGCGATCATAGTGAATCTCACTACTTGGCCCGCAAGGCCCCGTGTCACCCATCGACCAGAAATTGTCTTTCTCGCCAAAACGCAGGATGCGTCCGTCCTTGAGCTCCGGAGCGACTTGCTCCCAGAGCGAGAAGG
>CAZFAL010000131.1:0-2635 GCA_964516945.1 uncultured Ignavibacteriales bacterium | reverse complement strand
CGCAGGATGCGTCCGTCCTTGAGCTCCGGAGCGACTTGCTCCCAGAGCGAGAAGGCCTCGTCGTCACTATCCAGAACAGAGACATACAATCGCGACGAGTCCAGCCGATATACTTTTGTCAACAACTCCCAACCATAGCGGATGGCTTCTTCTTTGAAATAATCACCAAAGGAAAAGTTGCCGAGCATTTCGAAGAATGTGTGATGCCGCGACGTAAAACCGACATTTTCGAGATCATTGTGCTTGCCACCGGCGCGCAGACATTTCTGCACAGATGTGGCGCGCGGGTAGGGAGCGCGCTCCTCGCCGGTGAAGACTTTTTTGAATTGGTTCATACCGGCGTTGATAAACATCAAAGTCGGATCATCAAACGGAATCACCGGCGACGAGGCCATGACTTTGTGGTCATGCCCGGCGAAATAGTCGAGAAACGCCTGTCGGATATCGGCTGTCAAAGTCGGTTTGCCGGAGACAGCCGGTGGTTTGGACTTGCGGGTTTTTTGCCCTGTCTTGCTCATTGCTTTATTGTTGTTTCGTATGTGCAAATAAAATGAAAACTTTGTGTCTATGCCAGTTCGGCCAGGTCATATCGGCCAGGTCAGTTTGGCTATGTCAGTTCGGTGAACGCCGACTCTTCGGCGGCGAGACGGTCAAACGCCTTTCTGCAGGCGTCATAGCCGATTGACTTACGCGCCAGTTGAGTATAGGCCTTCTGACGGGCGGTTTCAAGAGGTAATTCACGTAGTCGCCACCAGCGTTTGCGCAGGATTTGCTCAGCAAGGGCGCTTTCATCGGCATCGGCAAAACACTCATTGACGACTTCAGTGACGATTTCAGCGCTGACCAATTTCTTAAGCAGGGTTGCGCGAATAAAGGCCTTCCCGGCGGGATTATTAGCGAGCAGAAACCGCACTGTCTCTTGAGCGAACCGTGTGTCATCAAGAAACCCGGCCTGAATGAACCGCGCGACAATCTCTTTGGTTATTTCTGAATCAAAACCCTTTTGCATCAGCGCTCTTTGCGCCTGTCCGATAGATTTCGGCCCGCGCGCCAGCATGTCCGAGAGTTTGCGCTCAGCGGTGAGCAATTCCAGCTCATGCTTGAGTTGTTCAATCCGCTGTTTTTCATATTCAGAGCCACACTGATAGTCGTAACAACGCGGGTCACTACTCGACAGGACCAGTGTCAACTCATCGGAAAACTCAAACGTGACTCTCCCGCGGCTTTTCTTTTTGGCAATCAGTGTGACCATGGCTGTGTGGTTTCCGGTTTCGCAGCCCAATCAGACATCGGTGTCATCAAGTTCACGCAGTGACTGACGGCGGTCCGAGTCTATCGTCCAGTCCTTGAAATAGTAACCATGTTTAACGAACTCGCGAAATGAGCTGTGTGTGTACTCCCAGGGGCTGGAAGCCAGCCCGTGCTTGACCGGATTGTAGTGCACAAAATCAATATGCCGCTCCAGGTCTTCTTTGCTGGTCAACGCCTGATCCCAGCCACTCGACTCCCAGAGGGTTTTACGGTTTGTGACGCGCTCGACATGGAAGAGTTTGGCCGAGGCCAGTTTGAAGGCATGAGACAATTTGCTCATGGTGTTGAAATTAGTGTCAATTATCACATGAAAATGGTCCGGCAGAATCGCCCAGCAGATTAACTCCATCCCGGTTTCATCAGACACGGCCTGCCAGCCCGCAAGCGCCGCATCTTTGTTGTCAACCAGTATCGGGAGCCGCTTGCAGGTCGCCAGTGTGAAGAAATGCAGTCGTCCGCCATGCCTGAATTCAATATGCTTTGCCATAGTCTCTGTAGCATACTATCACAGAGGGCCTCTGGCAACCATAACACACAGCGAATGAGTCACTTCATCCTATACCGGTCACGGCATAGTAGTCACGTCATAGAAAAAGCGGACCGGCCATCGGTGAGCGTTTTCACGACTCCTCAATGCGCCGAACCGCTATGGGTCGGAAGGGTATTCCGAAAGAAAAATCTATTGCAGGATGCGAGAATAAATCTATCCGGCGTTACGGCGCGTTGAAAAAGACAAATCTGTAGTCATTGCGAGCGTTAGCGAAGCAATCTCGTGGGTTGCAGTCGCGGTTGTAGCCGGGAGATTGCCACGTCGTCCGGCTGTCGCCGGATTCCTCGCAATGACGTGTGGAGTTTTTTCGATGCACCGCAAACGCCCGCTCAGGACTCCGCCAGTTGCTCTTCGATTTCTTCAACTGCTTCCTCCACTGCGCTTTCAGCAGGAGTTTTCTCAATCATCCCCAGCGCTTCGCGCACTTCCGTGTCAATGCGGGCATAAATGTCCGGGTTTTCCTCAAGGAAACGTTTGGCGTTTTCACGCCCCTGACCGAGACGGTCGGCGCCATAACTGAACCACGCGCCGGATTTATCAATGATATCGTGATCGACAGCAATATCGACCAATTCACCGGTGCGCGAGATACCCTTGCCGTAGATAATGTCGAATTCGGCCTCACGGAACGGCGCGGCAACTTTGTTTTTGACAATTCGCACACGGGTGCGCGAGCCGACGACTTCGCCGGCGTCTTTGATGGTCGCGATGCGGCGGATATCCATCCGGCAGGAGGTGTAGAATTTCAGCGCATTGCCGCCGGTGGTTGTCTCC
>CAZFAL010000130.1:0-8514 GCA_964516945.1 uncultured Ignavibacteriales bacterium | reverse complement strand
CTACCAAGGTTGAACAATTCGGCAGTGTCGTCACGGGTGGCAATGATTTGGACGCTGACGGAATCCCCGACATCGTTGTAGGTGGGAGCATCTATAATATCGGACATGTCTATGTGATTTCCGGGGCTGACCAGTCAAGAATCACTACATTCATCGGTCAATCACAGGCAGAGCGAATCGGCGGCCATCTGGAAATGCTGGCGGATGTCAACGGCGATTGTATTGGCGATCTCCTCGTCGGTGGCCCGACACCGGCCTCGGTTTATGCATTCCAAAACGGCTGTGAAGTGAGTTCAGCTTGTGGAGTTGGCTGTTGCAACATTCCCGGTGACGCCACCAATGACAATTCATTCAACATCGCAGATGTCTCATTCAACATCGCACGAATATTCTCCGGTGGGCCTTCCCCCGCCTGTCAGGATGAGGCCGACGCTAACGGTGACAACATGTTCAACATCGCTGATGTGACCTACGACATCGCCAGAATCTTCAGCGGCGGCCCGATGCCGGTGTGCGGTTCGACGGGATTGTAGTATAGCCGTCGTTTTGGAGCATAACAGCATATTTTCCAATTGACACGTTCCCACTCAGCGGGTATCTTCATTGAGTTGCCGGGGTGGGCGGCGGATCCTCGCGTTGTATGTAGTTAGTATTTATCCGCTTCAAAAATTTCCTGCAACCTGACAAACTAAATACATCTCAAACATCGCGTCTCGCTGACGCCGATTCTGGCTATGTGTTTGCTTTCAATTGATGTGCTACGATTGTGACATATAGACGGAAGTCACCGGTAGCGCTACAGGGAATGTCGTGATGTTTCAACTACAGGGGACAGAAAATGAAATTGCAGCGTACCACAATCACAGAACGTAAACTCATCACAACGCTTGTTCGATATTGCGTTGTTGGGCTTTTTCTATGCGGCATGGCTCTTGGCGGCTTGAGCGGATGTAACGGCTCAAGCGTCACACCACCACCGGACAACACAGACCTTCGCGCCCGCTTCAACCTTCAGCCCTTAGGCGCCATTCCCTACCCGCCGGATAATCCACCACGACAAGAACGAATCGCCTTAGGTCGTCTACTGTTTTTCGACCCGATCTTGAGCGGTGAGAAAGACGTCTCCTGCGCGACCTGTCACCACCCTGATTTCGCATTCGCTGACCGACGACAACTGGCCGCCGGAGTGAGCGGTGTCGGTGTCGGTCCGGATAGAATCCTTGATGTATCAGCAGTAAGCGGTCTGAAGATTGACGACGTTCCACGTAACTCGCCAACAATTCTCAATACAGCGTTCAATGCCGATGAAAACGGCAACCCTTCGCATCTCGGCGTTCAATTCTGGGACGGAAGAGTCAAATCTCTCGAAGTGCAAGCCACCAAACCGATTACCTCCAGAGTCGAAATGCGCGGTGACGCGTATCCCGGAACTGACGCAGAAGCATCCGCCGCTGCGTTAGACAGTGTGCTAAATCGACTCCGGGAGATTCCCGAATATATCACCCGCTTTACCGCCGCGTTTCCGGAAGTTGCGCTCACGGCAAATCCACCATCACTCGTAATCGATTCATCGACGTATGCCAGGGCGATCGCATCGTTCGAGCGCGAATTAGTCACTCGCAATACTCCATACGACCGTTACGCCAGTGGTGATGACGGCGCGTTGAACACAACAGAGAAACAGGGACTGGAGCTATTCTTCACAAAAGCTAAGTGTGGCAGTTGTCACACCGGGCCGATGTTCTCGGATTATCGGTTCATCGTGCAAGGAGTCCCGCAGGAAGGACCGGGCAAAAGCACAATCCCCGGTGAGGATCTCGGCAGACAGGAACATACACAGATGTCTGCGGATGCATTCGCCTTCCGCACCCCGACACTCCGCAATGTCACCCAAACACCGCCATACATGCACGATGGTGTCTTTGAAACGCTTGAAGAAGTTATCCGCTTCTACAATGACGGCTGTCAACCACGACATCCATCAGTGAACGACGCCATGCTTGACCCTGAGCTACTCCAGCCGCTTGGCCTGACAGAAACAGAAATAAACGCATTGGTCGCGTTCTTGCGCACTCTGACAGGTGATGGCGCTGACCTACCTGCGTATTTACTGCGGACGCCGGATAGAGTCCCGAGTGGACTAACTCCGATAACAGGAGTTGGCGCGGCCGGCTCTGGTTGAACCGGTTGATACTTGTGATAGTAAGTAGTATAGGTTCGGTGGACGTTAGAACTTCCGCATACCCGGTACATCGGTAGAAATCGGTGTCTCCGCTGTGTCCGCGGTGTTGATGTCGCGTGACTCACCGTCCCAGTTGTCTGAGGCGCCGGTGATACCCTTGACACGCAAATCGAAGTCATCCGAATTGGTGGCGTTCTTCAGCGCTTCCTCATAACTGATAATGCCACTGCGATACGCTTTCATAATCGCCTGATCAAATGACTGCATCCCATAGGCGGTGCCGCCGCTCTCTATCAGCTCAATAATATCCCCGGTCTTGCGCTCATCCATGACACATTCGCGAATCGCGCGGCTGGCAATCAGCACCTCACAAGCCGGAAACCGTCCCGGATGGTCATTACGGGTTAACAGCCGCTGACTGATAATCGCCTGTAATGTTCCTGCCAGAAGCAGACGAATCTGGCTATGCTGATGCGGCGGGAAAAAGTTCACCATGCGGCTGATAGTCTCGACTGCGTTCAAGGTGTGCAATGTGGTCAACACCAGATGACCCGTGTCTGCGGCGGTCAATGCAATCGACATGGTTTCCAGGTCACGAATCTCACCGATGAGAATGATGTCCGGGTCCTGACGGAAGGCATGACGTAGCGCCGCAGAAAAACTCTCTGTGTCACCGCCGACTTCACGTTGGGAAATAATTGATTTCTTGTCCCGATAGACATACTCAATCGGATCTTCAATGGTGACAATATTCTCAGAGCGGGTAGAGTTCATGTACTCAATCATCGACGCCAGCGTTGTGGACTTACCCGAGCCGGTGATACCCGTGACAACCACCAAACCACGCCGTTTTTCCGAAATCTTCTTGACAACTTCAGGAAGATTCAAGTCCTCAATGCTCGGAATCTGCTCATTAACTGCGCGCACCGCAATTCCGACAGAACCACGCTGGCGATACAAATTGATACGGAATCTGCCAAGTTTGACCACCGACAGCGCCAGATCCAGCTCGTTTTTCTTACGAAAACGCTCCATCTGCGTCTCATTGAGCATTTGATTGACATAGGAATCCATTTCCTCGATTGAAATCGGGTCACAGTCCACTGCTTGCAGGATTCCGTTGATCCGCAAGTGAGGTCGCACTCCGACTCGCAAGTGCAAATCGGAGGATTTCTTCTTGAGCATGTCAACCAGTAATTGCTTCAGAGTCATTCCGACGGTTTCCTTTCAATCTCTTTCCAGCCAATCATGGACATCTCGCCCCATTTCGCGGCGCCGGTCCGGTAAAGGCGAATAGTAGAGGCGCGGCTGTTGTATATAGAGAAAGTATCGGCCAAAAACCGGAAGTTGTTAAGAGCTTGCAGGATGAGGGAATAACGATGTGAGACAACCGGCAGTCCGGCGAAGACAATCTGGAACTTAACCCGTTGCTGCTCAGCCGCTTATATCGACAAGGAAGAGTGGCTGTCCGAATTCGACCGGCTGGCCGTTTTCAACGAGAGCCTTGGAGATTTTCCCACTGACTTCGGATTCAATTTCGTTCATCAGTTTCATCGCCTCGACAATGCAAACAACAGTCCCTTCGCCGACGCTATCGCCGATTTTCACAAATGGCGGCGACTCCGGGGAAGGCGCGGCGTAGAATGTGCCGACCATCGGGGCCTTTATCTCGACAGTATTGGCGTCGGCTTCCGGAGCTTGTTCGGGAGCCGGCGCTGCCGTTGCCGGGGCCGGAGCTTGAGCCGGTGGGGCAACATAGGCAACCGTCTCAGGGATTACCGGATTTACCACCTGAGGAGCAGAGCCGTTCAGAGAGGATTGCTTGCGCGTAATTTTTACCCTGCGTCCCCAGCTGGAGACTTCCAGCACGTCTATCTCAGAGTCTTCAACCAGTTCAATGAGTCTTTTGATTGTTGCAGGTCTCATTCTATTGCCATTGGAGTGTTAATCATTCGTATTGCCGCCCTCGCCCTGGCGCTACTCGTCAGTTCTGACAATCGCCACACAAACGGCGCCATGTCCGGGCGTTTCTATGGTATAGATAGGGCTTGGCTAGACTTCCAGCAAGTTTTTTGGCGATTTGTTGAGAATTCTTCCACCTGAACCGGTGACAACCACATCATCCTCAATTCGCACTCCGCCCCAGCCCGGAATATAAATCCCCGGTTCAACGGTAATCACCATCCCCCGCGCCAAAATGTCCTGCGAAGTGTGCGCTACACGCGGTGGAACATGGACGTAGAAACCGATACCATGCCCGGTGCCGTGTCCGAAGTTCTTGCCGTAGCCGGCCTTAGTGATAATGTTTCTCGCGGCCAGATCAACATCGGCGGCCTTGCGGCCGCTCTTAATTTTTGCCAAACCCGCCTTCTGCGCTTTGAGCACAATGCCATAGATTTTCTTCTGCCGCGCGCTGGCTTTGCCCACGACAATTGTGCGCGTCATATCCGAAACATAGCCCCGATACGTCGCGCCAAAATCAAAGGTGATAAAGTCACCGGCTTCCACTTTTTTCGTTGATGCTATCCCATGCGGCAGAGCCGAACGGGCGCCGGAGGCAATAATTGTTTCGAACGCCGGTTTTTCCGAGCCGTGCATCTTCATGAAATATTCAAGTTCAGCGGCCAGTTCAATCTCACGCACACCGGGCTTAATATATGACAAAATATGCGCAAATGCATCATCGCTGATCTTCGCCGCCTTTTCAATTAACGCCAGCTCCGATCCTTCCTTAACGACAGAAAGACGCTCAACCAATCCGCGCGTTCCGGCCAGTAATGAGCCATTCAAATATCTACGAAAATCGTCAACTTCGTTAATAGTCGTGAAGTCACGCTCATAGCCGACGGTTGTATACATTTTCTGCAACGCCGGAACTGATTGCAAACCTGCCGCCAGTGAACGCGGTACAACGGTGACTTTTGCGCCTTTGACCTGCTTATGCGCCTGCGTATCATAGCGTGGATCGGTGAAAAAGTACGCCCGGCTCTGGTCTACGAGTAACAACCCATTCGAGCCGGTGTAGCCGGTAAAATAGCGCACATGATCATTGCGGCTGACAATCAGCGCATCAAGATTCTGTGCTTTCAATAACTTCTTCAGTGAAGCAATTCGTTTTGCGCTCATGTCTGCATTCCTGATTAGCTGTCCTGATTAATAGCTGCGCGAGTACTAGTCCGATGTTCATGGGGCGGGACTCTGACGGTCGCCGCACAGAAGAAATATGTGGAAATATCGCCAATCAGGCAAGTCACCGGGACAGTGAAACAGGAAAGCTTGAGAGAAATGATGCGCAGGCGGCGCGCTCAACGGGGGCGTTTGCGTTTCTTCTCGGCTGTGGAGAGTTTTTCCTGCAGACGTGGGAGCGGGTTTTCTTTGACAAGAACGCGCAAAATACCCAGAGCCGCATCAGTGTGCCCCTGCTGCAAAAGTAAATCCGCCATCGTCTCGGTTTGATAATGGGCCGGTCGCTGCGGACGATCAAAGCGCTCTGTTGGTTCGACTCTTGTTCTCCTGACAGACGCGACCGGAGCCTGCGGTTTCGAAACTGAGAACTCAGAAACAGGCGTTTCTCCCGGTTGCTGTGATTCTGCGCGCTCAGGGCTATTGTTATCGGGAGTATTACTTTCAGGAGCGCTACTTTCAGGAAGACTGTTTTCAGAAATACTATTGTCAGAAATGCAATCTTCAGAACTCCGTTTCAAAGTCAGTGAAACATGCGCAACCTCCGCCGCCTCATCGACCTCCGCAGTCTCTCCTGTCTCTTCTGAACACGACTCCTGCACAACAATCTCTTCAAGCGCGCCCTCTGCAAGCCCGACTTCCTCGTGAGTCATCTCATCTGAGGAAACTTCTGCAAGCGCAACCGGCGCCTCACTGACAGGCTCTGCTACAGATACGGAGGTGGGGGCGGACGTGGGAGCGGATGTGGATTCGGCTGTAGGCTCAGGCTGCGGCGCCGGGGTGACAAATCGTATCGGCTCGGCAAGCGCCTGATAGGCCCCGGACAATTCGCGGGCGCGCTCATAATACGTAAATGCGATAACTTCCTTGTTCTGCGCAAAGTATGTGTCACCAAGCCCCTTTAACGCCGCCGGAGATTCAGGCTCCAGTCGCAAAATCCGGTGAAACTCCTCTGCGGCTTCGTTGACACGCTCCAACGCCAACAATGCCCGCCCCCGAATAAGCGGAACAGACAACGGAGTCACTGAGGAAACCTCTCCGGCAAAGCTATCGCACAATTTCAACGCCGCTTCGGCGTCACCGGAATCCAGCGCCTGCAATGCTTGCGCGGGAACATACCCCTCAGAGTCAGCCGACAGTTCCCCTGTCAGCTTCCGGAGCGCATCCTGCTTTGTCCCGGTGAGGCCACTTGGCATGACCTGTCCACCCATTCGCTCAGCGATAGCGGGAGGGACAATTGGGTCGCCTTCAGTATATTCTTTGGCCAGCTCTTCCATTGTCATCCAGTATACTGCGCCACAGGCGTCTGTCAACAACTAAGCGCTGTCTCAGCCGCCGAGACGCTTGATAACACCACTCGACGAGTGGCCTTTCTTCAGCGCAATCCGTTTGACCACACCGCCCTGCGAGCGCACAAACTCCGCTCCGACAATCTCCGCAAGCTTGTAATCAGCGCCTTTGACCAGTACGTCCGGCGAAATCGTTTCAATCAGGCGCTCCGGCGTGTCTTCAGAAAACAACACCACATAATCCACCGGCTTCAACGCCGCAACTATCAGCGCCCGGTCGCTTTCGCTTTGCAGGGGTCGTGACGGCCCCTTCAGGCGCCGCACCGAGCTGTCACGATTAACGCCGACAATGAGTATATCTCCCAACGCTTTGGCTTTGCTGAGATACTCGACATGCCCGGCATGCAGGATGTCAAAGACACCGTTGGTGAACACAATCTGACGCTTTCGCCTGCGACGGATTGCTTTGAGCGTCGCCGGAAGGGCTTTCCGCACGATAATACAGTCTCTCACCGCTCTCTTCTGTGCGGTATTATTCACCATCAGCGAGGTTCTTCCCGTTGTGACGATACTTGATGACACGCGCCTTTTCGAGCGTAATCATCCCGTCCATCACCGTTTCATCAAGAAATGGAAGCAACTGCCGCAGGCGCTCTTCTGTGTCGACAACTTCGATAACGACCGGCAAATCCTCTGAGAGACGCAGAACCTTCGTGGTATGCAACCGACTACTGGCGCCATAGCCCATGATGCCGCGCAAGACAGTCGCTCCGGCAAGGTTCAATTCACGCGCCTTGAGCACAATTTGCTCGTACAACGGCCTACCGTCATGCATATCCGCCTCGCCGATAAAGACACGCAACAGCATTCCATCTTCCGGTAATTTCATTTGAGCGTCTCCCCGTTCCTAAAGGTCTGTCTACATCTCACACAGCTTGAGACAATTCATCGTGTCTGCGCCAATGCGAACCGGACGAGCAGATAGCCCGCCGCTGCCAGACCGATTCCGAGTGAATTATTCAGCAGTATATTAAATAACGCCAGCGGAGTCTCATGCTGGCGAAAAAGATTGAGCGTTTCGAGAGAAAATGACGAAAATGTCGTGAACCCGCCGAGAGCGCCGATGAGCAGAAACACACGAATATTCGGCGAAACCGCTTCCCGTTCAAACAACGCCGCCAGCGCGCCAATCAAGAACGACCCGACCGCATTGACCGTCAGCGTCCCCCAGGGAAACACTCCGGAGCTAAGCCCTTGCGCCCAGCCCGATACCAGATACCGCGACACTGCGCCCAGCGCGCCTCCGAACGCTATGTAGAGCAAACGTACCATCGACGGCTACAATAAAGAGTTTTACCGCCCGATGCAAAGAATTCACGTTGAAACGCACGAAGCTGACAGACGCTATGGACACACAGGCGACAAACCGCCTGAGAATATATAGGCTATCAAATAGGTGACATCGCTGACATCGAAAGAGCCACTCGCATTCACATCACCCCCCGCCGGATCAACGGGAGCCGGGCCACCACTGAATATCCGGGAGATGTCATAGACAACATCGCCAACATTGACGCTCCCTGAGCCGTCGGCGTCCCCGCACGCCGATGCGCTTGACACCACCACATTCACCGCAATCGGCATACTCCAGGATGAACCGCCATTAAGACGATAGCGCCAGTAGTACAGCGACGTATCCGTTACCGGCAATGAAACTGGTAATGCGTAGAACTTGCCTGTCACCGTTGCGCTGTGAATAGGAGCGGTGAATGAGAGATTGTCAGCCAGTTCAAAATCAAACCCGGAAGTCGGCGGAACCACAAAACTCAATGAAGCTTCAGAAGCAAACGCGCCATTGGC
>CAZFAL010000129.1:0-8576 GCA_964516945.1 uncultured Ignavibacteriales bacterium | reverse complement strand
GATATTCATTGTCTGGCGCAGGCCATTCACCCCCGGAGACCGTATTGAAATCGGCTCTGTGCGCGGTGATGTCATTGACCAGCGGATATTCCAGTTCACGATTATGGAAATTGGCAACTGGGTTGACGGCGACCAGTCGACGGGGCGGGTCGTGCGTATTCCCAACGGCAAAGTCTTTACTGAGCCACTGGCGAACTACAGCAAGGGTTTTCGTTATATCTGGAGTGAAGCGCTGGTCTTGGTGACATTCGAAAGCAACTGGAAAAAGGCCAAGCAGATTCTCTCAGAAATTGCACACTCGCGCACCGAACATCTGACGAAAGAAGCCGAAAAGCGTGTGCGCGAGGCCTCGGCGAAGATGATGATTTTTTACAGAACGTTAACGCCGATAGTCTACACTTCAGTCAAAGACAGCGGTGTGGCGCTTTCGGTGAGATTCCTCTGTGACCCGCGTGGTCGTCGCGGAGTGGAGCAGGACATTTGGGAGGATATCCTCGAGCGCTTCGCTGAATGTGATGATATCGACTTCGCCTATCCCACACAACGCTTCTACAACAATGCGCTTGAGGGCAAATCACAGGCGCGGGCGGAGGCGCCTGCGACACGCACTGGTGTCACACCGTAAACACCTCAACCAACCGCAGAGCGATAGACTGCCGCATAGCGTCGCGCGACTGCCGGACCGGTGAAGCGCTCTTTGGCGTCTGCGCGCGCTGTTTCCGCCATACGCCTTGTTTGCTCAGGATTAGTCAGCGCTTCCTGTAACACATCAGCCAGTGATTCAGCGTTGTCAACTTCGGCCAGCAAACCATTCCTGCCGTGTTCAATTATATCAGTAATCCCACCGGAGTTGACGCCGACAGGTAGCGCCCCACACAGCGCTCCCTCGACGAGCGTCAGGCCGAATCCCTCTTTGAAAGAGTTCAATACCACAATCTGTGCCAGAGAATACTGATTTCGCAATAAACCTTGAAATTCTGGACGGTAGATCTGAACCGATCCGTCGTCTAAGTCATACTCTTTTATCTTTTCATCGATGGCTTTCTTAAGTGGCCCTGAGCCAAAAATATTCAATTGAAATTTTACATTGCGGTCCCGCAAAATGCGGCAAGCTTCAATCAATGTTTTGACACGCTTTTGTTCTGTGAAGCGGGTCACAGAAACTATCTGCGTGGGAAGATGCCCCACAGTTTCATCAGGGTTGAAAATTGTTTCATCATTTGGCAACGGACAGACTTCGATCTTGTCACGCAACGCCGGGAAGGCCTCCTGCGCTACTGAGCGCAAGTAGGAGCTGACCACGGTCCAGCGCTTCGCCTGCTTCAGCGCAGGACCGGCGAATAGCCGCGCCGGTAACAGTGTTGACAGCAGGCGAACGTCGGTGCCATGCGAGTGAACGACCAGCGGCAGTTTCATTTGCGCCGCAACCTGTGCGGCGACTCGCGCGGCGGGGATTGCCCAATGCGCGGCAATCAAGTCAAACGGTGTATCCTGTGTCAATTCAACAGCTCTGTGTTTCATCGCTTTCAAAAACTTGCGAAAACGGAAAATCCCTGTCGGGCTGAGCAGTTGGCGGTGCATATTGCCGCGATAAGCAAACGTCTCTCCAGCATCGGTGGCGTAGCGAAAGCGATGCACAGGAATACCGTCAAGAACTTCAGACTCAGGCAGTCCCGCATCATGCGGGGCCAGAACAGTGACATTGACATCTTCCGCCTTCAACTGCCGCGCCAGCAAATGCAGAAACACACCGGAATAGTCCCGGCTGTGGCGCGGGTAGTTATGTGTGAGAAAGAGGACATTCATAGGTCTGTGCATACTTGCTATACTTCGAGTGGCGCATCCACGCGGCTATAATAGTCTCTTGTCTCATCTGGCGAAACTACAAACGCCGTCTTGCCATTCTGAGCGGATTACGCTACGATAGAGTCATGCGACACTCTGCGCCACAACCGTCTTCCTCAATGTCTGAGCTGAAAAACCCGATTCTGGACATCGCCGCCTCGTTCTGGGATGATGACCGCTATCGGGCGTTTCGGGTCTGTTATCAGTCAATGCGGCAATTGGATGACATTGTCGATGACCTGAAAGTCGCCGGTTTGGCTGACAACCCCGATCTGCGAGGTCGAGTAAAGCAGCAGCTTGCTGAGACTATGCAACTATTACAATCAAACGTAGACGCTCCGAATGAAGTCCGTGAACTACGTGAGACAATGAATGAGTTCAAAATCCCTATTGAGCCCTGGAGGCGACTGGCGCGTTCGATGGAGTTTGATTTAGAGCATTCCGGCTTCAGTTCATTTTTGCAATTTGCGCGCTATGCCAAAGGCGCCGCAGTCGCTCCGGCCTCAATATTCATCCATTTGACAGGGCTGAGCCAAAAGCATGGTAAATACATTCCGGCGCCGATTGATATTTTTCAAGCCGCCCGTCCATTGGCGATGTTTTCATACCTGACTCACATATTACGTGATTTCCGCAAAGACGTCGCAGAAGGCTTGGAATACATTCCCGAAAAAATGAGGCGTCAGTACGCTGTCTCGGCCGACGACTGGCAAGCCGCCGCAAGAGGCGAACAATCAAACGGCTTTGTTGCAATGATCGCTCACTACCATGCCCTCGCTGACCGCTTTCGCCGGATATCAGTGGTAACAGCTAACCCTGTGTATCCGTATCTTGATGAACCTGAGAAGTTCAGTTTACATTTGATTTGGGGATTATACGCACAAATCCATGAGGCGATTGCCGGGGCCGACTTTGTTTTGGCTCCCGAGTTGATTCATCCGTCAACGAGTGACTTATATCAAAGAATTGAGAAACTCGCGCGTGTGATGCAAGTCAGCGATGCGACACTCTCACGGGGTCTGTCTCGTATCGGGTTGAATCGCTAGCGCAATAAGACTTAGTCGCCACACTCACACAATCCGCCAAAACTACACAGCGGACAACTGACCCGCTCGTCTGCGTCAAGCGTCATTCTGGCATACCCGCAATTTGGACAGAGCATATCGATTTCAAATGAGGGCGTGGAGACTTTGAGTCGCAGCGAATCGCTCTCAGAACGCGCAATACTGTCCGGGTGCGGCAAATCCAATTCAGGACCAAACCCGGCTCCCCAGCTTGTTGGATACCAGCGTGTGTGAAGGTCCTCAGGGAATGTATCCGACGCGCCAATTTTTCCCGGCCAGCCGGTACCGGATGCGTCACCTGAAGCGCTTTCCTTGTCCTGGGGGTTCCGTCGTCGCATATAGAAAATATCGGCAATTCTCGAACAAAGCGCAACGGTCTTGCCTTCTCGTTTGTTCCTTGTAACCGTAAGCCCAATAATGAATTGTACAGGTGCGGGTTCCTACGGTGTCCGGGGAGACGATTTGAGTTGCTCTCTGCTCTGTCAGCGCTAATCTTCTATTACAGGCGTCTTTGTTGTATAAGCCATGCGGCATAAGGGAACTACCACACTTTTTTTCGGAGACCAGACAAATATGAAAACAATGACTACAACCGGATCGCGACTCGCGTTACGAGCGGCTCCTTTACTAACGCTTGCTTTGAGCGCTCTGGCAATGCCCCGGCCGCTCAGGGCGGACAGCAATCTGTCAGTGACTGTCTACAATTCCAATCTCGGAGTTGTGCGTGAAGTTCGTGAATTGAATTTCCAGAATGGAGTCGGCAAGTTGGCATTTCGTGATGTGCCCTCACAGATTGACCCGACATCGGTCGGCTTCAGAACTCTCGACTCACGACGTTCTGTCAATATCCTTGAGCAGAACTATCAATTTGACTTGGTCAGCCCGGAAAAACTCTATGACCGCTATATCGATAGGAATATCGAACTAATCTCCAACGACGGCAAAATCTATAGTGGCAAATTGCTGACCTATTCCTCCGGGGCTGTGACTCTGCAGGATGAACGCGGGCAGATTCAGATTGTGCGGCTCAATGAAATCAGCAACACCAATTTGCCTGAACTACCGGAAGGCCTGATAACACGACCGACATTATTCTGGACCTACAACTCAACATTTTCCGGCAAATCCCGCTGTGAAGTCAGCTATCAGACAAGCGGGATTTCCTGGCACGCTGAGTATGTTGCGGTTCTCGATGACGCCGAAAAAAACCTGAATCTTTCGGGCTGGTCATCGATAGACAATCGCAGTGGCAAAACCTACAAAGACGCCACCTTGAAACTCGTTGCCGGTGAGATTAACCGGGCGCAATCACGTCGTCCGCAGCCGATGTACAAACGTGGGATGATGGCCACTGAGATGGCTGCTGATTATGCCGGCTTTGATGAGAAGGCATTTTTTGAATATCATCTCTACACCTTACCACGACCGTCGACAATTGCCAACAATGAGATTAAACAACTCTCCCTGTTTGAACCGGCCTCAACCGGGGTGAGTAAGGAATATTATTTTGTCGCCGACCGGGGCTCGAAGAACGCCGAGGTAAAGCTACGGTTTGTCAACAGCAAAGCCGCCGGTCTGGGGATGCCCCTACCCGCCGGTCGCGTGCGAGTCTATAAAAACGACTCCGACGGCTCCACTATTCTGCTTGGTGAGGACAACCTTGAACATACTCCCAAGGATGAGGAAGTCCTGCTGACTATCGGTAAAGCCTTTGATGTGAAAGTCGAGGAGACAACGCTCGCGCGGCGCAAAATCACGGACCGGATATCTGAGACAGATTACCGGATTGAATTGAGAAATCGCAAGGACGAGGATGTCTCAGTTAATGTAGTCAAACGTCTCGGCAATTACTGGAAAATCACCAAAAAGACCCATGATTTCGAGAAAAAGTCGG
This sequence comes from uncultured Ignavibacteriales bacterium, assembly GCA_964516945.1. Taxonomy (GTDB): domain Bacteria; phylum Zixibacteria; class MSB-5A5; order GN15; family JACZUZ01; genus JAJRPJ01. Next base: position 3,773 of record CAZFAL010000129.1, on the reverse strand, counting down.
CCAGTAAAGTTCAATTCAAGGTTCCTGTCGCCGCCGGTGAGGTCGTCAAGCTGGAGTTCACCGTTCGTCAGGGTGGTTGAGGACTGTGTCAATTCCGCAGGGAGCGCCGAATGGACAGAATTGACAGTCGAAATAGGATTGTGTAACATCCCGCTGACAATCGTTGTGACCGGAGCAGACCCCGGTTGTTTCGGTTGGTTTCTATGATTGGTTCCGATGATTGCTTTTCGGTGATTGTGTTTGGTGGTCGTCTTCGGGTCTATCATCGAACTCACAGGTGCGAGAGAATGAGAAACAGGAAAGAGCTCAAATGAAAACTCTGATGAAAATTAGGACGAAAACTCAGCGGAAAACATTGCTCCGTGTGTCAACGTTGACCGTGTTCGCGGCAGCGCTGGTAGTGATGTCGCTTCCCGAACAGGGGTTTACAAAAAAGCCGCGCAAATTACCCGTTAAGTCCTACATAACCGGCGCCAAAATCGCCTATGGTAAGACAACCGGTGATGAAGCGCCGCGCCCGCTTGATGCGCTGGCATTACTGGATAGTTGCACAATGTGGTATGGGATGATCCCCGAAGTATACTTTTGGGAGACGTTGATTCATTCTGATTTGGCCGAACAGACTCCCAAAACCGATACAATCGCCCGCAAGGAGCGGCTCGCAAAACTCATCGGTGTAACCGATAGTCTTGCCATGGCCTGTGACAAAGAGAACAAGAAAGTCAAAAAGAAATACAAGAAGAAATGTAAGCCGTTTCTGATTACCGCTGATTCTGTGCGTCTGGGCTGGTTTACCCAATACTACAATGACGCACAGGAATATCGCACACAACTTGTCGATGATGTTATGCCGACAATAGACGCTGAGTCAGATCCCGAAGTCAAAGCAGAGCTGGAGGCGCAAAAAGATACGCTCCTGCAGATGGTTTTTTCAGACTATGCGTTAGCCAGTTCACTGGCGCCGACAGATTCTCTCGGGCTACTTGTTGAGCTCAATCTGGGCAGTTTGTATGCCGAATTGAAAGACTATGATAAGTCGATTCCGTACTTGGTCAAGGCCGCCGAGAGGTCAAAAGAATCTGATCCGGGTAACTATCTCAATCTTCTTAATCAAGTTGCATACTCCAATTTCCAGGCGGAGCATTATCTGGAAGCCGCGCGTGTCTGGCATCAGGTCGCCGATGAGGTTGAGGGGGAGCAAAAGGCGTCTATCCTCACCAATATCATTGTCTGCTTTGCCCGTTTGCAGAATGATGACTCATTGTACTATTACAATCTGAAGATTCTTGATGTCGACCCGCAGAATGCGAATGCCCTGGCGATGATAGGTGGCACATGGTTTAATCGTATTCAGGAGTTGAACCAGGAGAATTCCAAAGCCAGAGAGGCCAAAGACAAGTCCAAATTGGCTGAAATCAAGAACGAGCTTGATGTTGCCAGTGACAGCGCCATTTTCTATCTCAAACGCGCCTTTGAAGCCGATTCGACCGACGCCAAGTCGATTGAACTGTATGCAATCGCCAATATGCTCAAGGGAGAAAAGAGCGCGGCGACCGATGCGTGGATAAAGCTGACTCAGTTGAAACCGAATGACAAGACCTACTGGGTCTATCTCGGTGACAATTATATCTCGCGCCAGATGATGAAAGACGCTATCGAACCCTATGAAAAGGCGGTGGCGATAGATGAAAGCGACAAGGATGTCTGGCGGAGTCTGATAGATTTATACAAGGCCAACAAAATGACGGCAAAAGCTAAAAAGGCGCAAGCGAAATACGATGCGCTTGCAAACAAGTAGTTTGCGCTAAGCGCTATAACCGGAATAGAGTGCGATTTCTATACGTAGACTATACGTAGAATCGATGCCGAATGCCAAAGCCGTAGCGGCCTCCGCCGCTACGGCTTTTGTTTACGCTATCGCTTGCCCGAAATGCTACTTGTGGTCATATTCGCCCTGTGAAGAGAAGCGCCACCAAAATATACATCAGTCTCGCTATCAGCGGACCGCAACGTCGCACATTCACCTACCACACTGACGCCGACACATTCTCTCGACTAACTCCCGGCGCGCGTGTCACAGCGCCATTTGGCAAAAAAACAGTAGTCGGCTTTTTCCTCGCAGAAGTCACAAAACCGCCGTTTGCCACAAAAGCTATTGAAACGATAGTTGATACGCCGTCACTGTTTGAAAATCGGCGCCTTACATTTTACCGCTGGCTTTCGGATTACTATTTCGCAAATCCGGCGGACACACTGGCGCTCGCTTTGCCACCGAAATCGCGCGGTCTCCAAAAACCGGTCTTGCTCTTGAAGGCAAACAGTGACATTGAGTCAGCGCGCCGTGAATTACTTGACTATGGAACCCCGGAGCGCATTGTACGTCGCTTGTGTGACGGTAAAGCGCTACGACCTCGCGATATCAAGGAGTTAGACTCACTGACAGTCGGTGGTGTGCAGGTTCTTATCCGTAATGGAGCGCTTGAGAGCCGGTTGGAAATGCATTCGGCGACAGGTGAACAAGCCGGCAGGGCTGCGAAGTCCGCAATCGGTAGATTACGTGGTTACGTAGCGCGTGACAAAGTTGCTGTGGCGACATGCCTTGCCGGGACTGCGGACAATGGTAACTCGTTGACACTCTCGGAAGGTGTCATTGAACGTAAGCGTCTTCTTGACGCCGGTCTCAGCGCCTATCGTATTCAGCGACTTGTTGCGGACAAGGCGCTGGAGCCGGTATACGGTGACCTGTTCGCCTCCGTTGTCAATTCCCTTTCGGCGCGTGAGGATGTAGATGCGTTGCAGATGAATGCCGAGCAGCAGACTGTGTTTGAGCAAGTGGCGCCGACCGTAGGTGTGAAGTTTGCCCCGTTTCTGTTGCATGGTGTCACCGGCTCCGGCAAGACACTGGTCTATTGCCACTTGATACGCGAGGCGCTGAAGAAAAACCGTGGCGCGCTTGTGCTGGCCCCGGAAATAGCGCTTGCCGGAGAAGTCTACCGCTATATTCGAGGATTCTTTGCTGGCGCCGACATAGAAATCGGTTTCTGGCATTCAGGCCTGACTGCGGCGCAGCGGCAAAGACTCTGGCTGCAACTGGCCGCCGGAGAGGTGAGAGTTCTCATCGGGCCGAGATCGGCGCTCTTTGCGCCATTGCAGAATCCGGGAGTGATTATTGTCGACGAAGAACATGATGACTCATATAAGCAAAGCGAACCGGCGCCGCGTTTTCATGGCCGTGACTCGGCAATCATGTTCGCCAAGCTGTCTGCGGTTCCGGTAATCCTCGGTTCCGGCACACCGTCAGTCGAATCATACTTCAACGCAAAAAGCGGGCGCTATACTCTCTTAGAGCTGACAGCGCGGCCATCCGGCGCGAAAAAACCGTCAATTACCTTGATAGACATGAACAAGGAGCGTCTGGCCGGTGAGCATCCATTTGTTTCTCTGACACTCAAGAAAGAAGTCGAGAGTCGTCTGCAACGCGGCGAGCAAGTGATACTCTATTTGAATCGCCGGGGCTTTGCGCCACGTGTGCAGTGCTCGGATTGCGGCAGCTCTCCGGAATGCCCTGATTGCGCCACCCGGTTGACATTCCATAAACGTAACGCGCAACTCATCTGCCATCTTTGTGGCTATATGCTGTCAGATTATCGTCGCTGTGACTCCTGCGGAAGCGAGAAGCTACGATATGTCGGCGCCGGGACACAGAAACTTGAAGAGAGTGTCGGGGCGCTGTTCGCCGGGGCGCGGTGTGTGCGACTCGATTCTGATGTGAC
>CAZFAL010000128.1:0-8630 GCA_964516945.1 uncultured Ignavibacteriales bacterium | reverse complement strand
CCCTGCCTTTCTTGATTCAAGCATTCTGCCCAAGCGAGTAAAGGGCGCCGGAACGGACGCCCCTACGACAACAAACATACTGCTTGAATCATAGAGGGCACAGCGCGCTGGCGCCCCTACATTGACCGTCTGTCAGCTAAACGAATAGCTACAACTTCAATGAAACCGCAACGCCGTCGCGGATGGGGATAATTGTGGTGAATAACTGCGGATGTTTGTAGACGAGTGACGTGTACTCGCGGATACAACGTGTGGCTTTGTCGCGGTTTTTGCCGAAGACTTTGCCTGACCAAATCAAATTGTCGGAAATCAGCAGGCCGCCTTTATTCAGGCGCGGGACGACAGCTTTGACCACCGCAGGGTAATCTTCCTTGTGGATGTCATTGAGGACAATATCCACTTTGCCGCGCGCCTTGCGGAATGATTCCAGCGCATCACCGACATGAAAGACAAACTTGCTCTTGAGCCGACCCTGTTTGAAGTATTTCTTTGCGCGGTCAAAATTCGCCTCGTCATTGTCTGTCAGATGGATTTCAGCTCTGGCGCCAAGGGCCCGGCTGAACCAGAACGCCGAATAGCCATAACCGGAACCAAGCTCAAAAATGCGCACCTTGCCTTTAGGATTTTTGGCGCCACAGAGCAACGCCTGCTGATACAACAAGCGCCCTGCGACCGGACCGATAATCGGGAAATCAACCCTCGCAGCAAAACGCTCCATTTCAGTCAGTGTCTTTGAGCGTGGAGGTATTGTCCGCAGTAAGTATTTATCAAGCGTCGGGAGGAGATTGCTCATAGTGATATCCTGTGTGTATTACATAGAGGCAAAGACGTTTCGCAATGATGGTTCGTAACGATGTGTCAACCTGTTACGTTCGCATTTTGTGTTACTGTTTTTGCCGTTGCAGATTTTTGTGCGCTTCGCCGTTGTTTTTTCTTTCCCAGCCCCTGACGAATAGTCACACCACCGCCGATAAAAACCAGAATAGCGCCCAGCCAGAACAGGTTTATCAACGGCTTGACCGTCACCTGCGCGGCCATAATATGCACCGGCTTTGATTTCGGCTCCGGCACAAAGTCACCAAAGAACTTCAGCAATACCGAACCGGAATTCGCGTCGATATTGGCAATATACACCTCACCCTTGCCATCATCAAACTTTGCGCTCTCCGGCTCGAAACCGTCAGCGCCGGAGTTTAACGCCGGCGCCACATCGACTTCTTCACCGTCCACCAGAATTGTCAGCGAGGCCTCAACCCGTGTCGGCGCCTTGGTCTTACCGTCATGCCCCGACAGTTCAAACCCGTTGAATGTCACCACATACGGACCAAGTGAGTCGACATCATCTTCCTGCAATTGCATCATACCGGGATCTTCCCCGCCCTGCACCTGCACCGCCTGTGGCGAAATATACAAATCATAGAGCAAGTGATTACGCACATACGGAATACGCATTACACCCTCACCACCGGCTCCGGGTTTGGCGATTGTATGCGCCGTGTATGATTCGTTGCCGTCGATTTCATTCACTTCTATTTTCTGATACTCCTCTTTGCCTGTCGGATTCTCAGTCCCAGCGAAAGTGAAATTATACCCGAACGCCTCAACCGTTTGCCCTTCGGGCATACTGATGTTGATTGTCTTGTCCAATCCGGCGGAAGTCACCGCGCCGATGATTAACATCGACAGACCGACATGAATCATGTACGGGGCGGCAAGATGTGACTTCGAACTGCGTTTGAACAGAAGATAGCCGTTGCTGAAGATTGCAGAAACACCGAGCGAAATCAGCGCCAGATGCGCCTGTGATTGAATATCCGCAAAGAAAAACAGCACAAGGTACATTGCAATAGCTACACCAATTGCGCTAAACAGTATTGTCTTCTTCTGCACACCTGAATCCCATTTGAATGTCGGGAACAGTGTCAGCAAGAGCAAGATCGCAATCGCAATCGGATTCATGGTCAATTGGTAGTAGCTGAGGCTCACCGCCGCCGGGTTGTCTGTGAAACGAGTCAGTAATGGCGCTGAAGTTCCCAGTAGGGTCAGGACACCACCAAGGAAAAGAATCACTATCCCGAGTGTCACAAAATATGACCGTGACATGACTGAAGAAAATGCCGAACCGGATTTAATGTCGCTCCAGCGCAACATGAATAACACGGCAGTTAACAAGACGAAAAACAGCAGGCCACCGATGAGAAAATTATTGATACCGAGATCAACAAATGAATGCACCGAAAAATCCGCCAGCACACCGGAACGAGTCAGAAATGTCCCATAAAGCACAGACAAAAATGACGCGCAGACCATGAACAAGCCAAACCGGTTCATCCCCTTGCGACGCTGGCGGATAAAAATTGTGTGAATCTGCGTCGTCAGGAAAATCCAGGGGATGAAAGAAGAGTTTTCCACCGGGTCCCAGGCCCAAAACCCGCCCCAGCCGAGTGTTTCATACGCCCAGTAGCCACCCTCAATCAAGGCAACTCCCAGTAGTAGCCAGGCAAACAATGTCCAGCGCCGGGATTTCTCCGCCCAGTCATCATAGGAGCGCTGTGTCAATGCCGTCAGCGCAAAGACACACGGAATTGCGGTGGCGGCGAACCCGACAAACATCGTCGGCGGATGAATTGTCATCCAGTAGTTCTGTAACAACGGATTAAGACCATTACCGTCGGGAGGAGTGAATGGCAAGACAGTGAACGGTGATTTCTTGATAATGATAATCAGGACCGAAAGGATTATCAGCCCGAGATAGAACATCACCCCGCGTTCATATTTCTTGTCCACCGTGCGCATCAACACCACGCCCATCGCGCCCATGAAGAACAGCCACATCAGGAACGTACCCTCTTGCCCGCCCCAGAATGTCGAGATGAGAAAGTACAACGGCAGATCATTCGATGAATAACTGGCGACATACTCAACCGAATAATCATGTTGCAGAATCAATGTCAGCAGAACGACACATGCGCCAAACAGGAATAAGGCTCCACCACTGAACAATATCCGTCCGGGTTTGATGAGAGAATTTTTTCCGCGCCAGGCGAGGAAATAACAAACAACCGAAGCCAGCGTTAATAAGCCGGCGTTGTATATAAAGAAATCACCAATCGTAGGCAACATGGAGCCCCCTTGTCTATTTAGCTTGCAAATTGGCTGAAGAATCTGACAGCATACTCTGTCCCATCATCATACAAATAGAGAAATGAAATCTAAACTCTCTGCAGTGCGCTCTTAAGAACATTCGTCTTGCAACGCCAGTGTGTTTACTTTGCGGGCTTTCACCGGCCGGATAACTTCCGCTGAACCATCGGACAATTCAACCAGTCTGTTCACGACACCATCGACAAGGAATTCCGGTGTCGAGGCGCCGGCGCTTATTCCGATACTCCGCACTGGTTGTGATTTTTCGGTAAACCATTCTTCCTTGATATCCGCTTCACTGTCTATCAAATACGCTTCTCCACACAGAACCTCGGCAATCGACGCCAGACGCACAGAATTGGCCGAAGTGGTTGAGCCGACAACCAGAATCATATCCACTTCAGGAGCGAGTTTCATAATTGCGCTCTGACGTTGATTGGTGGCGTTACAAATCGTATTAAAGACCTTGATATGCGGCCAACGCTCCTGAGCTTTCTTCTCAACATCGGCAAACTCCGAGGCCTCGGCGGTGGTCTGCGTTGTCAGCGCGAGTTTCTCCGGCTGTGTATCATCTAACTTCATCAGCGTTTCCATATCAGGAATCACTGTCAGCATGCCTTCTTTGGCGTGGCCCAGCACACCCATCGTTTCATCATGATGCTCATCACCAAAATGCAGGATTGTGTAATCACGCTCGTCAAGTTTGTCGATGATATCATGAATCCGCGTCACCAGCGGACAGGTGGCGTCAATAACATCCAGCCCCTTCTCTTTCGCCGAGTCAATAATATGCGGCGAGACACCATGCGCCGAAACAATCACGGTGCCTTTCTCGATATCCTGCACTTCAAATTTTTGGTCAATACCGTCCTTACGGAATCTGTCGACGACCGCGTGATTATGCACAATCTCTTTAAGAATAGTAACATTCTCAACGCCGCGAGATTTTGTCTCCTCGGCGATATTTATTGCGCGCTTGACACCCATACAAAAACCGTGATGGTCGGCAATAATAATTTTCTTAAGCCCTGCGGCGGTTGCAGTGTCTGTCATTGTATCAGCCATAATATCTTCCAGTTCCCTTTGTCATCTTGTCATCCGTAACACTTGGCGTCTGGCTCTTATGACGCATTCGACAGTAATCTCTTTGACTGGTTGAATGCGCGATATGAAGAGCGCACCAGCGGTCCGGCTTCAACATGGCCGAATCCTATCTGCCTGCCGATTTCCGCAATTTCCTCAAACTCCTCAGGCGGGTAAAACCTTTCAACCGGCAGATGATCATCGGAGGGGCGTAAATACTGCCCTACAGTTACAATATCGGTACCGGTATCGCGTAATCGATAAAACAGTTCAGTTATTTCTGAGAGCGTCTCTCCCAGCCCCACCATTATACCGGTTTTGACCACCGGGCGTGGATTGAAATTATGCCCTTCTTTGAGGACCGCCAATGAGCGCTCTATTTCAGCCCCGGGACGAACTCTGCGATAGAGTCGTTCAACCGTCTCCACATTATGCGCAAAGACATCCGGTCGGCTCGCAAGAATCGTCCGCACATCCTCCATCTTACCCTGCATATCCGGGATAAGAAACTCCACCTTGACTAACGGGTCACGCATTCTTAATTCCCGCAGGGTCTCGGCAAAAATCTGCGCGCCGCCGTCAGGTAAGTCGTCACGCGTAACCGAGGTAATCACCACCTGCTTGAGCCCCAGCGCCGCAACACCTTCAGCCAGACGACGCGGCTCATCGGTGTCAAGTCCATGCGGGCGACCGGTGAGCACATCACAAAACCGGCAACCACGAGTGCAGAACTTACCGAGTATCATGAACGTCGCGGTGCCCTCACCCCAGCATTCGCGGATATTCGGACAGGCCGCCTCGCCGCAGACTGTATGCAGGCGATTCTCGGTCATCACCCGTTTGACACGCAGGTATTCCTGATTGAATCCCGCCGATATTTTCAACCACTTCGGCAGTCGTGTCGAACGGGGCATATTGCCTCCTCCGGCGCTACATCCACCTGCTACTGCAGCGGTCGCTGATGACGACGATGCGCCAGACTGCCTGTTATCCATCGGTTGTGTGTAGATTTTGTTCTTCATGCTTTCATACTACTATTTTGTTCGCCATTCACGCTACTTCTCTTGAACGCGTTGTGACGGCATTGACGTTTCCAACTTTCGAGGCAAATGCCAGGAAATACCGGATGAATGTTGTGTCCTCGTGCAATTCTGTGTGGAATGCGCTTCCAAGGATATTGTCCTGACGCACAAGTGTCGGCTCACCGTTGGTTGTCGCCAGTACTTCTACATCTTTGCCTGTGCGCATTATTTTCGGCGCGCGAATAAATGACACCGGAACAACAATCCGCTCTTCTCCGCCGCTGATTTCAACTGTGTCCTCAAACGAATGTATCTGGCGTCCATAGGCGTTGCGGGCGACTGTCACATCGAGAACTCCCAATGGCGCAAACGGCGTCGCTGATTCATGTTTCTCATCCTCAATTGTAGAGCTGAGCAGAATCAACCCGGCGCAGGTTCCCCACACCGGTTTCGTTTTTGCAAATGACTTCAGCGTCTGCCACATACCGAATTCATGTAACAACAACGCCATTGTCGTAGATTCACCACCGGGCAATATCAGCGCATCCAGTCCGGCAAGCTCATCAACAGTACGCACCTCACAACCGGTGGCGCCGACACGCTTTAGTGACACAATATGCCGTTCGAAATCTCCCTGCAGAGACAACACCCCGACAGTGAGCGCGCTTGATAGTTTGGTGTTAGGTAGTGACATAGTATCTACAAAACTGATTTCAACCGGTCGCCCACAGCTTGCTGTGGGTACATCCCGGTTTTGATTACCAACTCCAATTCAACTGAATTACACGCTGATGAATTCCTTTTTTCGCTTCTATAAGAACTGAGAATCTTAAACCGTTGTTAACCCACCGCAAGCGGTGGGCGACCGTAACATACGGTGGGCGACTGCGGAGTTTTCTGCACAGCGTTACTGCTACAGCCAGACAATCAACTTACCGCACCTGTAACAATTCCTCCTCCGGTATCGCGGCGGCTTCAATTCCCGGCATCGCTTTGCCGAGTCCTCTGCTGACTTCGGCCACAACTTCATAATTCTTGTATTGCGCAGTGGCGCGCACTATCGCGCTGGCGAATTCAGCCGGATTATTTGACTTGAAAATCCCACTACCGACAAACACCGCCTCGGCGCCGAGTTCCATACACAATGCCGCATCGGCCGGAGTCGCCACACCACCGGCGGCAAAGTTCGGCACAGGCAATTTGCCATGCCCGGCGACATAGCGCACCAGACTCAATGGCGCCGACAGTGTCTTTGCGGCGGTGAATAGCTCATCCTCATCAAGAGACGCCAACCAGCGCATCTCGCCGTTGATTTTGCGCAAATGTTTCACCGCATGTGACACATCACCGGTGCCGGCCTCGCCTTTAGTGCGGATCATCGCGGCGCCCTCACCGATTCGGCGCAGCGCCTCACTCAAACTGCGACAGCCGCAGACAAACGGAACTTTGAACTTCCACTTGTTAATATGATGCGCCTCGTCAGCGGGAGTCAGCACTTCGGATTCATCAATAAAATCAATCTCCAGTGTTTCCAGCACACGCGCTTCGCTGATATGCCCGATGCGACACTTGGCCATCACCGGGATACTGACACAGGCCTTTATCTCTTCAATCATCTGCGGATCTGACATCCGCGCCACACCGCCGTCGCGACGAATATCCGACGGCACACGCTCCAACGCCATCACCGCCTGCGCGCCGGCGTCCTGGGCTACCTTAGCTTCTGCGGCGTTAGTGACATCCATAATCACCCCGCCTTTGAGCATCTCCGCCAGACCAATGTGAACACGATGCTCTTTAGAATCCATATTCCCTATCGAACCCTGATTCTTTGCCGAATCAGAACGCTCTTCAATACTCATCGCTCTCTGCTCTCTATTTCTGTGAAGAATCGCTTCCGTGAAGAATCGTTTCTGTGAAAATGTGTTTCTGTGAATAATTGTTTCTCTAAAAGACTGCTCTCTTCCAATCAATCCGGCGCCGCGCTCGTCTGCCGAGGCGCTACCGGGAAGACACGGGAAGACATATTTATTTTTGCCGTATAATCCGCAGCAGGCGGATTACAACCAATGATGCTACACAGAGCACACCCTGTCCAGTCCGAAAGCCAAGACTTTCGCACTGACGAAGAGAATTCGGGAACACCTATTCCGCCGATTGTCTCCAAACGCACCTATAGGAGCGCCCTACAGCTTATACACTCGCTACACCTCGGTAGAACAAGCGAAAACCACTGCAGGGTTTCCTCCGGCGGGCTCTTGACTACAGGTCAAACCTCAGGCGCCGGTGGGCGCCGGGGACTTGACCTGAATATAGCGATCCATAGTCTCGTTCGAGAGACTGGACAAATAGTCGTCCTGCTGCTTCTGCCAGAAATGACGCATTTTGCACTCAGCGTACATATCACAACAACCGTGATTTTCCCGGCAACATTGATTCAGCGAAATCGGACCTTCAACACCCTCAATGATATCGAGGAACGAAATCTCTTTCGGCTCGCGCGCCAGTTGGTAACCGCCATGAATTCCCTGATATGAACGGAGAATCTTTACTTTGGTTAGTTGCTTGAGAATCTTTGCCAGGAATTCTCTGGGCGCCCCTTGCTCCTGTGCGATCTGACCGATGGAGGCCAATTTACCCTCCGGGAGCTGTGTAATATGGAACACAGCGCGAAGCGCATAGTCGGCTTTCTTGGTTAGTCTCATCTTTCCCTCACCCTTTCAAACGCAGGCATTTAACTAATACGTAAACAACAAGTTACAACATATATACAATCAGGACACATCCGCCGCCATCACCCCGAAAGGGAACATAGACGAAACTGTCTATAATAGTATAGGGCGCCGGGGTCGACATTGCAAGCCGGAAAAACGCAATGAAAAACAGTAGACAGGCATTTGAATATATCACAATCTCTATAGCACAGAAGGCACGGCTAAGGCCCACAGTTCCTGAAGAAATCTTCTTTGAGAATCTACAAAATGGAGTATATTAGGACAGTTTCGTTTGGGGTTCGCAACTTCGATTCCCGGCGAACCAATAAACGCTTGAGGTGTTTATGATTATGCCTTCCCGGCTTGACTGCCAAGTCAGGGAAGAATATGTTGGCAACAGAGACTATTGGAGTCTCGCAACTGGCTGTTGTCGGCGCAGGAGTTTGTCGTCGCTAACCAATTACCAGACAATTTATTAGAAGGATGTAACAACGTATGAGCGCACAAAATACAGCACAGCAAACCAGCGCCACAAAATCCGAACCACTGCTGGCGATTACACCACAGGCCATCAAAGAAGTCAAACGCCTGATGGCTGAAGAAGGCGAGGATGTCCTCTACCTGCGACTCGGCGTGGAGCCGGGCGGCTGTAGCGGCCTTTCCTATG
>CAZFAL010000127.1:1913-8718 GCA_964516945.1 uncultured Ignavibacteriales bacterium | reverse complement strand
ACGACTGCATAGAAAAGACTGTATCGCAACGCTCGCATCTGCCGGGGTGGAATCGATGGGACGAGAATACGAATTCGCCGAACTGATTGTCAGCCGCAAAACGCTCGAGGCGTTCCCCGCCTCCAGCTCCCCCTACAAAAGCCGCAAGCTTCCGCCTGAGGTTGAGCGTCGCTTAGACGCTATCCGCAAGAAAATCAGATGGCATATCGCGCATTCACTCTCCCGGCGCCAGAAAGAGGTCATCCGACTCTACATGCGCGGCAAGAAAGAGCGCGAAATTGCGGAGATTCTCGGCATCAAGCAACAGGTCGCGCATATTTATAAATGGCGCGCTATCAAAAAGTTACAGAGAATACTCTCAGCGTAGCTGTATGTCAAAAAACTAATAGATGACAGTAGTGTCTCCGTTCCTGTCGGTCCTTCAAGCAGTACTCTGCCGTACTCAACAACTGAAGCAATTGCAGTCCCCTCAACTGCGCCGACATGTTCAGCGTAATGCAGTGTTGCAGATGGTTTTGTAGTAGCGATGCTGTGTTGCGGTAGCGAAAACAGAGAATGGAGGAGGTGGTTTTCCTCAAACGACCTACGTAGTACTGAAAGCTGTAAGTCACTGACCCTGATTCTTACATCTTTTTAGCAGTACCGTATTATAGACCTCACAACTTCACCGTTCACTGACTCCGGGCGCAAGTCGCGTCCGGGCCAATGATGTTGATAATACATCAACGACACGTCAACGACGATGGGAGGTTGTTATGCCAAGAAGGAAAGAGAACGAAAAATTTGTGGCTGTCGGCTCCAAGGACATTTGGAATCCGTTCGGCCTGCAATCACTGGCGCCTGAGCGGTTCAGCGCCGTCGCCACGCTCATTTTAAGCGGCAAGCATAATCTACTGACATTCGCCAATCGACGCACCCCGCGTTCGATTCGCAGAACGCTGTGAGATTTGTCAGGTGATTATGCCGTAGTTTTTTGACTCTCGTCCCAAAGCTAAAGACAACAGATATTGTAACGCATTGTAGAGAAAATATTGTAGAGGATAGGTAGCCGCAGGCCCTGAAGTAGTACCGGGGCCTGCGGCTACTCTCGTCTTCATCTCATTCTCATCTTGTCTTGACATCCCACGTGGAATTGGAGAGATTCGCTTCACCTATGGCTCCGAGTCCTCTCATTTCCTCAATTGCGGTATTCGCGCTGGCGCTGGCCGGAGGTCTCTGGGGCAGTGTGCGCCGTATCGGCGAGGAACGCCTGCATATCGCGCTGGCCTTCGCCGCCGGATTCTTTCTCGGCGCTACATTCCTCGATTTACTCCCAACGGCTTTCATGTCTGAAGTCGGCATGGAACCGACAACAATCGGCGCTCTGGCGTTGTTGGGTTTCCTCGTGATATACATCGTAGAGCGTGGACTGGCGCCCGGCGGCAGGGCAGAATCCCATGCCAACGAACATGTCGTTGTGGCTTTGACGGCGCTCTTTGGACTCAGCGCACATTCTATTGCTGAAGGCGGCGCCCTGCTTGTGGCCTCGTATGGAGGAGCGACCGGGGAGAGCGTTTTGCTTTCAATCGGCCTACATAAGGGTATCGCCGGTCTGGCGCTCGGCTCGCTGTTCGGGCTGGCGCATTTCTCAAAGAAAAAGACGATTGTTCTGCTGGTTGTCTTCGCGCTGATGACCCCGCTGGGGGCCTTACTTTCGGACCTCATTGTTTCCGGCGGCAGTCTGGTTGAACAGAACACATATTTCACAGTGATAACCGCATTTTCCAGCGGCGTGTTTTTATATGTGGCGACTGTAGATATTTTACCCGAAGTTCTCCACAGCCGCGCCGCATTGGCCTGGAAGTTACTACTCGTTGCGCTCGGCGCCGCAGTGATGTGGGGGATAACGGTTGTTGAAAACAGTTAGCGGAACAAATGCGCGGGGACTGCGGTACAAGCCGGTAAGAATCGATGGTTCACACTTTACGAAACACTTCGCGATTATAACGACACAGAGGAGAATATGTCAGGAATAACACTAACACGCATGCTACTCATCGTTCTGCTTGGAGCGGGTCTCGGGGTAGTCAATAAGTATGTCAATCCAAAGGCGCCGGAGTTTGTCGGCTATTATCCGGTGATTTCTGCGACAGACACGGCCAAGATTCCCGAAGCGGCAGAGGAGGGCGATCCGCCATATATCTCAATAGGTGAAGCCGCTGACTTTTACAATACCCCCGGTGTGTTGTTTGTCGACGCGCGTGATGAATGGGATTACAATGAAGGCCATATCAAAGGCGCCGTCAGTTTACCGTTTGAAACTGACGACGAGACTATTCTCGAAAAGTTTATTGCGCAGACTCCCAAGGACAAGCAGATAGTTGTCTACTGCAATGGGGCTGACTGCGATCTTTCGCTGTATATGGGCCGGACACTGGCCGCGGAGGGGTACACCGGCGTCCACATATTCTTTGGTGGTTGGACTGACTGGCAATTGCAAAACCTGCCGGTTGCGAAGTCGGCTCCGGAGGATGACAAGCAGTCCGAAGCGGGGGAGACTAACTGATGCGAAAGCTCATTGACAACCCGTACTTGATACTTGTCCTGCGTATTGCTTTTGCCGGTATATTCCTCTTTGCCGCCTACAGCAAAATCGTAGATCCTGCCGCATTCGCGAAGAATGTCAATAACTTCCATATCCTGCCCGGCGGTTTTGTGAATGTCTTTGCCTTGACTCTGCCCTGGGTGGAGGCGCTGGTTGGCTTCGGGTTGCTGTTCGGAATCTGGGGGAGGGCGTCGGCCTGGTTGACTGCGCTGATGCTGGTGATGTTCACAGTGGCGATTTTTGTGGCAATCGCCAATGGAGTGAACATCAATTGCGGGTGCTTTACACAAAACCCGGAAGTCAAGAGCTCTTTGACATTCGATGTCGTACGTGACATAGTAATGCTTATCTTTGTCACTCCACTTCTATTCACCAAAGCTGAGCGTTTCGGCTGGTAGGCGCAATGCGCGCTTTGTCTCTGTGATATCGACGTTACATGATGTGCGGTGTGATGAGTATCAACAGGTCCGTGTTTTCTTTTGACTTGGTCTTGTGTTTGAACAGGCCGCCAAGGATGGGAATATCTCCGAGTAAGAACACTTTGTCTTCGGTTGTAATGTCATTCTCGCGAATCAGACCACCTATGACAATCGTTTCACCTTCTTTGCAAGTGACCATCGTCTGAACTGAACGCTCTGTGGTTATCGGTTTCTGTTGATCTTGTGTTCCTGAAAAGCCGATGATTTCCTCAACACGTGGGAATACATTCATGGTGATAACACCGTCTTCGTTGATGCGCGGTGTCACCTGGAGTGTGATTCCCACTTCGATATCCTGGAACGTGACAATATCAGAGGAGGATGTCCCCTCTGAAAAGCGGTTGATTGTCTGTACCGGCACAATGGTAGCGACCTTGAACTCGGCCTTGTGGTTTTCCAGCGTTGCCAGTTTTGGATGAGAAATCAGCTTGCTCTTCCCCGATGACTGTAGGAAGTCCAGAGTCGCCGTTAGCTCATCCATGCTGAGGGTACCCCAGCTCCAGCCGCCATTAGAAAGGTTCTTTGAAACCGCGCTTTTTTGCAAGAGACTGGCGCCCGTTGAGCCGGTAGTCGTAGAGCCAGTCCCGGTCCCAGTTCCGGAGCCGGTTGATGAGCCAAGTGATGATGCGCCTTGATCGCTAAGCCGGGTTGTGATTGACGTAGGCCAGTTGACACCGAGGATATCCTTGGTGTCTATTTTGGTTTCAACCATCTTGACTTCTATCATTACCATGCGTTCCGGCAAATCGACCTGCTTCAGCAATTTCTCGGATTCTGCAATAACTTCCGGAAAGTCATGAATCATCAATGCATTCGGTGAAACAGAGGGTGATTGGCCATCGCCGGAAGAGGAGCCGCTTGAATCGGTCAGAATCACCGATGCTGTGCCTGTGGCGCTCAAGAGCGGCGTGACGGCATTTTGAGCCATTGACGCAGGTATGAATTTCAAACGGTAGTACAATGTTGACATGCTTCCCACGCCGGGATTGCTATCGGCGGTCACAACTATGATGCCACCCCGGATGTAGTAATTGAATCCATTCGGGAACAGGAGCGCTTCGAGCGCGTTCTTGAGTGTAACATCGCTGAGGAAGAGACTCACAACAACGTCATTAGCGTCGGAGACAACCATATTCAGACTGAATTGATTGGCCAGCATGTTGAGGGCGTCACCCAGTTTCATAGACTCCAGACTCAGAGAGACATGTTGTTCCATGTCGGTCGTATCCGCCTGCGCAATTGGCGCATGAAGCGCTATCACAGTGCAAACGAGCGCAATTGCAAAACCTGATTTCAGAGGCATGTTCCTACTTGTACTATATCTGGCAAACATATTTATCTCCGTTCAACAGTTACCGCTATTTCTTTACCGTCCTCATTGAGAACGACTTTATGTTTTTCGATACGCATGACAGTTGCTCCGTCAACGCTGTCTCCGGGTTTAACAATCCGGTTGTTGAGAAATGCTGACGGTGACGTTGGGTTGTAAATAATTGCCTTTAGCTTGAATGAGGAGCGTCTCTCGCGACTTTGTGACACCTTCCTGAGTTTTGTCCCTTGTTTGCGGCGTTGGTAGAACGGATCTGCCCCCCAGGGTTTGCTTGCAATTGATTCGATGTCCGGACGTGGTAGCGCCTTGTTGGCGCCGGTAACTGCCGCTACTGTCGGTGGTTCAACGCTTGCCAGGGAGTCAGTTCCTTTGGAGCCGATATTATTGACTCCCCAATAGACTATGGCCAGCAAACCGAGAATCAGATAGATATTTCGTTTGGTTGGGCTCATTGATTACTCAGTCCTTAGTCACGCCGCCGATGAGTGATGAAAAGTGGATTGTGTATTCGGCAGGAATGGACCCGCTTTCACGGGCAATAATATTGAAATTAAGCAAGTCGACGAACATTGGCTCCTGCTCAAGAGATTGCAAGAACTTACCCGCGTCTTGATATTTCCCGGAATAGCGCATTGCGATGTCAAGATAGCGCGGTGAACCGTCTTCAGGAGGCAAGGCGTTCAGAGCAAGTAGTTCACTTAACGACGGACTGATCTCTTTAACCATCAGGTTGCGCTTTTGTGCGCTTTCTTTGAGACGTGTGACAAGCGCAAGGATTTCCTTTTTGCTGTAAAGTCTGGCAGTGAGATTATCGCGCTGTGATTCCAATTCACGCTTCCGTTTGAGATATTCGTTGATAGTGACCATAGTCCTGCGATAGTCATTAAGCTTGTAGCGCAATGCTACAGTCTTCGAATACATGGCGTCCATAGCGCGTTGCCGCGGAGCAAAGAGAGTCAGGTAAACGCCTGACACAAGAAGGGCCAGGCCGACTATCAAATAGAGATACTTGCGAAGTAGAGTGTTCATTGTGGCTTGCTACACTGTTCGTTGCCTGGTGTTTAACTGCTGCGCCCGGCTAAATCGTTGCCTGAAATTCCAGAGTGAATGTCACCGTGCGAGTGGCGCCGTCAATTGTCTTGTTGTGTGTCTTAAGACGGATATCTGAGAACAATGGTGAGCCCGCGAGGCGTGAGACGTATTCAGCCAGAATTACCTCCGGCGCTACAAGACGGGAAATCACGGAGCCTGTCATTTGTGATGTTTGCTGACGGTCTTTTGGGAAATACTGCAAGAAATCAAGCTTGACTGACGGTGGCGTCAGCGCTGAGATTTCTTTGAGTGCGAGATAATGTTCGGCGCTCTCTTTTTCGAGCTTTTTGATGATATTTTCCTGACGGACAAGCTCTTCTTTTAGAATGCGATACCCTGCATATGCGCTGGATGTTTCGAACCGGGCAACAGTCTGTGAAGCGTCATCATAGGCGCTTTGCGCTATGGTCCCACGCAACCATACCGCTGTCCAGGCGCCAGCGAGAGTTAGTAGCGTAAGTAAGAATGTAACTATTGCATGGCGGACAAATGTACTATGCTTCTGGGCGTTACGTACATGTACGGGGGTGAAGTCCGACAAGACATACGGTGTCGTGGCGGTCGCCACGACTGGCAGAGCCACCGGAATAATGGACCGTTGCTCGGAGTCACTCAGGGAGACATGGTTGAATACATCTAAGGGGAACGTCTTGAACGTTATACCGAATTGGCTGGACAGGCTCGACACTAATTCTTCAGAATACGAAATATCGCCGTAAATATAGAATGTCTCAATATCCTCGATAACGTTTTGTGCGCCGTAGAAGTCGAGGGCATTCTGAATGACGCTCGCCAGACCTTCGGTAAAGTTCTCAAGCGCTCTTGGAAAGAAACTCGGAGACTCTGTTTGATATTCTATTTCCTGGCCGAGCGCCAGCGAGCCAACTGCGCCATGATGCAAGAATTTGAGACGTGAACCCTGATACAGAGAAATGTCAGTCCGCGCCGGTCGGATGTTAAGTAGTCCATATGGTTTCTGTTGATTGAAGCCCGACATTTCAGCCAGTGAAAGACCAAGCGCTTCAATGTCCTGATTTATGAAGTCAAAACTGATGTCAACAGATTCAAAGAAACGCAGTGTTTCGTCGAGCTTGTCTTTCGGGAGCGCCATCAACGTGATGTTGTGGAAGCATGCGACATCAGACGTGACACACTCGCAGCGGCGATAAGCCCAATACGAGTCAGCAATGTCAAATGGAAGTGTTTTGTCACCTTCATAATAGACCGCCTGCCTTTCCTCCTCAATCGGTATTTTGGGCAATTGAAATGTGCGAACCGCTATTTCGCTCGACGGGACACAGAGGCCGAACGTTGCGCCAC
>CAZFAL010000127.1:0-1813 GCA_964516945.1 uncultured Ignavibacteriales bacterium | reverse complement strand
AATGTGCGAACCGCTATTTCGCTCGACGGGACACAGAGGCCGAACGTTGCGCCACGCAGGTCATGGAGCTTTCGCAGTCGTTCTATCTCATCACTGAGGAACGAAGCGTGATCCGACAATGCGCCGCCACTTTGCGGCCGATATACTTTTCCAAAGTCAATGAGTGTGATGGAGCTGATAGAGCGTTTGACAATACAATATTGAAGAGCCGTCCGGTCCAATTGGAAAATGACAGACTTGCCTATCGTCCAGTTGCGCCGTAGCGTACAAAAGGATATCTCCGGTTCTGGAACGCCGGAATTCAGCTTCCGGGAACCGGGTGTTAGCTTGTCCCGTATGTTTTCTACAAGTTGATTCATGCTATTACTTATTATCGTAAGTTGTTCGCCTGCAGTTTACTGTGCAGGCGCAGAGTCTGGTGAGTTTGTTGACAACATCTGCCAGATACACAATAGCGTTTCAAGGTGGAACGGTCTGTAACTAATAGAACTAATAGTTCTAATAGTTGGTGTTTGGCAGTCGCAGGACGCCGGTGTTTGTGTTCGTTATTGAAGAGCGTGGAAGCAAGCGCACGAATGAAGTGACGCTGTCGGAGGCCACGAGATCCTTGACGAGGATAGCGTGAATGCCGATGGGCAGGACTGAAGCAAAGCTGAATGATCCTGCGGAACTGACCGTGGCGGTATCCTGCTTAATTCCGCCGATACCGTCGGGATAGGTGACGATGGCGACGAGGTTGCCTGAACTGGATCCAGGAGCAACTCCGTTGGCGCCTTCAACCGTTCCCGAGAACCCGCAGGTGAGCAAGTCAGCAGTTGATTTCGCGAGAGAATAGGTGATAGCGCTTCCGGATCCAGAGGAAGATATTTCCGTCCCGCCTGTATATGAAATCGCAGTTCCCCAACTATCGGTGATTGATTTGTTTGTGGCTTCAGTGAACTCATCGCGCAAATACGGGCCGGACCATGTGCTGTAACCACCTGGATTTACAAGCAGAGAACTCAGGGAGGCAGGCATAGCGCCAACGTCACCTACATAACCAAAGTCCGCCCCAACCATGCTACCGCCGAGAGCGTAATCTCCGACAATTGCATGTCCGATTTCGTGCATGGTAGCCTCGGTTTCAACTCTCCGGGATTCCTGAAGAGCCGGAGTGATTGACTCCAATGCGACCGAAACGGCAATCGCCAGGGAAACAAGGAGAATGAGTATCGCGACAAGGGAAAACCCTGACTCATTTGCCCTCGTTTCAGCAATTAAGATTCCGAATAGTCTCTTGCTCATGATTCAACTCACGATGAGGGTAGATTACTGATGGAAAACTTCGGCCCAGACTTGAGTGCATTTGCCTGACTTCTTAATCGAGATACCTATTTCAAGCGCGTCTATTTCTGACCACGACCATGCGGTTCCGGTAAATGGATTCGTTACCACGTTTAGCGAATATGTTGTCCACGTCGGTGTCAGTGAAATTGTTGGACCAACCCAAGTAATAAACCAGGTCTTGAATGTGATTTGCGCCTGGTTTGTTGCGTCACTGCCAAAACATCGGGCATGAAACACGACACTATCTATTGTTCCACTTCCGACTGAGCTGTTCTGCGTTGCATACGTGTCTCGCAGGAAAGAACCACCTGCGCCCTGAACAAATGTCCCTGCCTCATCAGCGGTTACCTCACTGACACACGTCCAATTGGAACTGCAGTTTTGGTTAAGCAATCCTGTCAAGCTGCCCGGGCCAGTTGGACGCAAGATTTCACTTCCGGGACCGCCTCCACCGCCGGACGGATTCGCCCAGTATCCGTTGCCGAAT
>CAZFAL010000126.1:0-8801 GCA_964516945.1 uncultured Ignavibacteriales bacterium | reverse complement strand
CCATGCTTATCGCTATCGACATAGGCAATACCAACACCGTTATCGGGGTTTTTCAGGGGGAGAAGTTGAGCGCCACTGAGCGGCTGGCGACTGATAGCGCAAAGGCGCAGGAGACACTGGTGCGGCCGTTTGCGGCGCTGTTGGAGAAAGTTGAGGCCGAGTCGCTGACGGCTGTGCAGATTGCTATCGCTTCAGTTGTGCCGGAACTCAGCCGGGCGCTGGAGGCGTATATTATCAGCGCCACCCACAAGCCGCCTCTTCTTATCAATTCTGATATCGCCCTCCCGCTGAAGCTGATTTTCGATGACCCGCGTCAGGTGGGAGCAGACCGGATTTGCAATGCCGTGGCCGCCGGGAAACTCTACCGGCAGGAGGACGAGCCGCTGGTGGTGGTGGATTTTGGCACCGCCACGACATTTGATATTCTCTCAGCCGGGGGAGATTATATCGGCGGTATCATCTGCCCCGGTCCGAAAACCGCGGTCGCCACGCTGGCGAGCAAAGCCGCCCTGCTGGACTCGGTACAAATCGAGCCACCCTCAGCCGGGGTGATAGCCCGCAACACGACCGACGCTCTCAAATCCGGCATGTTCTATGGCACAATCGGCGAAATCGAATATCTGTTGGCCAAAATCGGCGCTGAACTCGGCGCCACACCCAAAGCAGTCGCCACCGGCGGCCTGGCCTCTATCATCGCCGACCACAGTGACATTTTCTCAGCGGTGAATCCGCAGTTGACCCTGCAGGGAATCCGGCTGATAGCGGGATTTCAAAACGCCGGTTCTCTTTCCACCACTGTGTAGATCAACGTGATAGACCGCAGGTAGATTCCCCGCCAGAAATCTGATTTGCGCTTCGACTAGCGTCACATCCCCATACCCGACAGGTCGGCCCTCTACAATTTCACTATCAACACAATGTTGTTTCCTGTAGCTGGGCATTATTGATGAATAAGGCGTGAATTCACATCACAGGAGCCCAAAAACCGGCAAAATCACTACAAAAGCAGTGTTCCGCAGACCCCAATATACAAAACGAACCCATTTCTTGCAGGTCACTGACAGCTCGGCAGTCTCATTTGCGCAGCAACATTGAAATACGCTTACTTCTACTTATGCAAGATATTCGACCGCTAAACCTGATCCACGATTTCAATTCAATCAAAACCTTTGACGGCTACATCAATGGCGGACGTGAAGAACAGATTATCTTTGATGAATTCAAAGAGTACGCAGGCAAGATGTATGTCGCAGAGGATGAAGAAGGATATGCCACTGGCCTTGTATCAATCTCTCCGGTCTTTTGGAACTCTGTGCGCATGATTGACCATCTCGCAGTCATGGAATCCCGGCGACGACGTGGAGTTGCCAGTGGTCTGATAACATTCATAATCGACCGCGCCAAAGAACTGAATACGCGTATCCTTTGCGTTCAAACTGCGACATGGAATACGGGCGCTATAGGATTCTATGAGGCCCTGGGGTTTCGCAAGAGGGCTGTGCTTTCTGAATATATGGGCGACAAGAACAACCTGATATGGTTGGATATCGATTTACTAACATTCCACCCGGCATCATCCTGAAACCCCGTTGTATCTCCGCGACGACTGAGTCACCCTCAATCCGGATTGAGCCAACGGTGTCCTAAGGACATATTATTCACTATACTGTAGCGGAGATTCTGGGACCGGGCGGATTGTCGCTTGCATTCTCCGATGCGAACAAACGCCCGGCCCTATAACCTGTTATGTAACTGTGAGGCAATAGATTATGAAGGCGATAGACAAACTCAAGAAAGCGCAAATCAAAAGTAGTAGCATGCTCTGCGTGGGGCTGGATTTGGACCCCAAACGTGTCCCGCAACCCTACGGCAATACCTCAAAAGGCCTCTTTGATTTTGCCAAAGCGATTATCGAGTCCACCGCAGACCTGGTTTCGGCCTATAAACCGAATCTGGCGTTTTTCGAGGCGCTCGGCTCGGACGGGATGTCACTGTTGCGTCAGATATGCCAGCGGATTCCTGACGATATCCCGATTATTCTTGACGCCAAACGCGGCGATATCGGCAACTCATCCGCGCAATATGCCGCCTCGCTCTACAAAGTCTTTGGCGCCGATTGGGTGACGGTCAATCCGTATATGGGTCATGACTCAATCAAGCCCTTCCTCGACTATCAGGACCGCGGTGTATTTGTCCTTTGTCTGACCTCCAATCCCGGGAGTCTGGATTTCCAGACACTCAATTGCGACGGCCAGCCGCTCTATATGCGAGTCTGCGAAAAGGCCTCCCAATGGAACAGCAATCAGAATATCGGCCTGGTGGTCGGCGCGACACACCCTGACAGTCTGACACAACTCCGGAGTTGCGCCGGCGAGATGCCGCTGTTAATCCCCGGAATCGGCGCTCAGGGCGGCGCGCTGGAGAAGGCGGTGATTGGCGGCTCGGCTAATTTCACCAAGACAGCTCTGCTGAATGTCTCCCGTTCGGTGCTCTATGCCAGCAAGGGGGCTGATTTTGCCGAAAAAGCTCGCGAAAGCGCCGAGAGAATTGTCTCGAAAATCAATGCGCTCCGGCCTACGAATCGGGACGAAAGCGACATACAACACTCAGATAGTCAATCCGACAACCAAGTCGATGACGTCGCCGAATCGAATTCATCGAATTCGCTGAATGTCGAACCGGCGAATTAACGACAACGGCCTGTTTTCCGCTGAGAACCCGCTCCGGAATTGAGCCCTCCGGCTGAACTATCCCTTGACGAAATGTCCTTCAGGGGCTATATTTTGCAAGCGATTATGCAGACGCCGCCTGCTGTAGGAGCCGTACGTTTCAGACTGATTTCATGGCGAAAACTTTCAGGCAAGGGTGTCGGAATAATTGCCAAAAATTACATACAGTTCAAACGCCAAACTCTCGCAGTATACTCTCTCTCGATACTTTCCCCACTATCGGGTGGATAACAATGGCGAACAAGCGCCATAAACTATTGAAACTACAGCGCTATCGTTCAAAACACTATGGACGGTTTACAGAATCTTACTACCCAACTCATAATTGGAATGGATTTTGCCCAGAATAGAATTGTTTCGCTGATTGGATAACAGAAGAGAAAATCAGCGCCAAACCTGACACCATCTAAACATGCGTGAATTTTCTTTTTCGTAAGAGAGCAAAACGCATCAAGGGGTTATCGACTGACTGGCTAACATTGACTGGCTGAGAAACTGCAGATTACAGTCTGCCATTCGCCTCTATTGCCACGAGTGCGCAATCAGTTGCATACAAACGATGTCGCGATGAAGGAATCTCTTCTAAAGTATTCTAAAATAGATGAGAAAAAATCTTAGTAGAGACCTTAGAAAAAACTGAACATCTCTTGTAATTACATTCTTAATTACACTGTTAATTACACGTTTCTAACATGAATAAAAAGAACAATACATATTAACACACAACAACAGGGAGTAGTCATGACATTTAAGCGTCTATTCTTCGCCTCGCTGGCGACACTCTTATTCTTCGGAGTCTCCGCGCATGCGCAAACCGACCCCGGAATTCGCGACACAATCAAGGTCGACAACATTCAGGTTAATCAGGGCGACCAGTTTCCGCTGACTGTCCGTATCTTCAATGATGAAGGTCTCAATGGCGCCACAGTCGGAATCCGCTGGGGAGACCCGGATTTGTTTCTTGACTCGGTAAGCTTTGCCGGAAGTATCCTTGAGGCCTTGCCGGTGTTCCAGAGACCTGTCACTATCGACAACGCCACCAACCACGAGGTGCTGACTGGATTCTTCCTCTTCGGCGGGGCGCCAATTCCGCCAAGCGCCGATATCTGGGCGACTCTCTGGTTTACCGCGTCTGCGACCGCCCCGGACAAAATCGTTCCATTTGATTCCGCCAAAGTCGGCCCGGCCGGTGACTTCATTCTGATTGACGCGGCGACAAATGCATCGATCGTTCCGGAGTATCTCGCCGGCTCCGTTACTATCGGAACTCCATCAACAAACACGGCGCCTGTTCTGAATCCAATCGGACCACAGACAGTAGCCGAAGGCGCGAATCTCAACTTCCTCGTCACAGCCACTGACGCCGAATCAGTCCCGACTCTCAGCGCTTCGCCGTTGGCGAACGCAACATTCACCGACAACGGTGACGGAACCGGAACATTTGATTTTAATCCGGATTTTACGCAGGCAGGAACTTTCAATGTGACATTCGTCGCCTCCGATGGTGAGTTAAGTGATTCTGAAGTTGTGGCGATTACCGTCACAAACACCAACCGCAGTCCGGTCTGGGCTACAACCCCCGCGCAAACAGTCAACGAAGGTGAAGTCCTCACTTTTGGTGTCTCTGCGACTGACCCCGATGGTGACGCATTGACACTCTCAGCGCCAAATCTCCCGCTCAACGCAAGTTTTGTCGACAGCGGCAACGGCGCCGGGGCAGTGACTTTCACACCGGACTTCACACAAGCCAATGTCTACACATTTAAATTTGTCGCCGATGACGCCCCCGGTCCGACACTGGCCGCCGGAGTGCGCGCTACTGACACACTGACTGTTCAAGTCACTGTCAACAATGTCAACCGGGCGCCGGTTTGGGACCCGGTCGCGGCGCAGACTGTTGACGAAGGCCAGGTTCTGGCCTTTGGGGTCACATCAAGCGACCCGGATCCACTTCAGGATCCCACGCTGAGAGCGCTGTCTCTGCCGACAAACGCCACTTTCACCGACGATGGAGCCGGCGACGGTTTTGTGCGCTTTGCGCCGGATTTCACGCAAGCCGGAACATATCAAATTATTCTGGAGGCCAGTGACGGCTCTCTGACTGACACACTCATCATTGATGTAACTGTCAATAACGTCAACCGCGCACCGGTGATAGCCGCCGTGAACGACACGTCTGTCCAGGTTGGCCAGACGCTCTCATTGACTATCAGCGCAACTGACCCCGATAGTGACTCATTGACACTTGGTTCTTCAATTCTTTTGAATTCAACATTCACCGACAACGGTGACGGCACAGCGAGTTTCAGCTTCACACCGGATGCGTCGCAAGTCGGCGCAGTGACTGTCACATGGACCGTCTCAGACGGCTCACTGTCTGATTCGACCGGCGCCACAATCACCGTTACAGCCGCGCCGCCGGTTCTCGGCAGTATTTCTCCTGATACGTTGTTCTTTACTATCACCGAAGGAACTATCGTTGTTGTCACTGACTGTGGTTTCCTGACATCGACCAATGCGCCGGAGTCATATACAGCGGCGGTTGTCAGTGGCTCAGATCCGATATTCACAACACTCGTGGATAGCGCGGGTCTGACCGATGATTCAGTCTGTGTCAATGTTGCCGCCGGCGCCCTGACACCGGGTGTCTATCACAACACAGTCGCTTACACAATTAACGGTATTGACAATAACCCGGTGGATCTGGTCACACAGTTGACAGTCGAACCGGCTCCGACTACAGACAGCGCATTTGTCACGCCGGATACACTCTGGTTTACAACTGTCGAGGGCTCCGGCGACATTTTCTCTAGCAGCGCTTATTTGACATCGACAAACGCTCCGGCGCCGTATATCGCTTCGGCCTCAGGATCACCGCTCTTTACGGCGTTGATTTCGGATACCGGCACGACTGATGATTCAGTGCGCTTCAATGTGAATTGTACGGGTTTGACACCGGGCGTGTTTTACAACACAGTCACCATCAATGTCACCGGTGTGGTCAACAACCCGGTCAGTTTTGTCAATTGCCTGACCGTTGAGCCAATGGCTGTTGACACGTCAATCCTGGCGCTGTCTGACTCACTCTTCATGTTCACCTCGAGTGTCGACACACCGTTTATTGGTGGTGACTCACTGCTGATTTCCAATGCCGGTCCCGGACCGGACTTCGGCTGGTCGATAACGAATATCAGTTGCACGTATGCGCCATGCACACCCGCCGACACCGGATGTCTCGGACCGGCGGTTATTATTCCAATCGACCCGGATTCAAGCGGCATCACAGTCGCCCCGTTGAGTGGAACAACACCGGCCTACACATTCATCAATGTCGACAATCAGAATCTCGCCCCGGGGACATACACCTGCGTCTTTACGGTCGCGGCTGACTCCGGTGTGCAAAGCTCACCACAGGAGTTCACGGTCGAATTCGTAGTGAATCGCGCTCCGCAACAGCCGACAAGCGTCATGGCGCTATCGAACACCCTATTCGAACACACAGTTGTCGCCGGTGAGCCGAATGTGATCACTGACGTACTGGACATCTTTAATACTGGAGACGGTCCAGATTTCAGCTGGCATATCAATCTGGATTCTGCCTACTGTCTGTTTGTGCCGTTCTGTCCGCCGGAAATACCGTTCTGTGGTGACACGATTCGGTTCAGCGCCGCAGATTTCGGCATCTTCGCTCCGGCCAGTGGTGTGACACCGTCAACATTGATTGCGAGAGTCAGCACAGACACGCTTCTCCCGGGTGACTACTGGTGCTTTATGGATGTCGCCGCTGACTCGGCCAATGTTGAAAACTCGCCGCAACGTGTCAGCGCACATCTGAAAGTTCTGCCGCCTCCGAAAGGACCGTCGACGGACACACTCTTTGTTTCAACTGTGCCGGCGACACCGGGCAGTAAAGTCAAAGTGCCCGTGAACCTGATTAATAACGGCCCGGTCTGCAAGCTGGATATCCCGCTGATGTGGGCCTCGTCACAGATATTCCTCGACTCGGTCTCATTCGCCGGGACCCGTCTCGACGGTATCGCCAAGTCTGATTACACCGTCGACAATGGCGCGCGCAAAGTGACAATTACCTTTGACGCTGTTAATCTGGCCCTGCCGGTTGGCTCCGGCCGGATTGCCTACATGTTCTTTGATGTCTTCTCCGGCATCACTGACGGCGGACTGGTGCCGATTGACCGCGCAGGAGCAGTCACTGAAAGTGATTGTGTCACTGACGGCCAGGCGCCTGAATTCTTCCCGGGCGGCATTGTCATTGACTCCAGTGGCAATGTCATCTGTGGCCGTGTGATTGACACCGCCGGCAATGAAATCCCCGGCGCCACAGTCCAGATCTGGGATAACTTCCCGAACGGGACACTCTTCGCCGAAGACACAACCTTACTGGACGGCTCTTTCAAATTCAATGAGCTGTTCGTGGTCCCGTACACGGTCTATGGCTATGCCGAAGGATACTATCCGGCGACGCTGAAGGATATCAACTTCGGTGTTCTCGGTCTTGAAGTTGTCCTGACTCCGGTCTCACCGGTGCAACCGACCAACGAATGGGTTGAGTTCTACTGCGACGCGAACACATACATGGGCGTTCCGCTTCCGGTTGGCTCGGTGATTGACGCCTTTGACCCCGATGGAGACCATGTCGGAACCTGGTTTGTCTCTGAAACCGGCAAGTATGGCTTCATGCCGGTGTATCGTGACGACGCTTTCACCGAGGTCGATGACGGCGCAGATCCGGGTGACACGATAACGCTGTACATCAACGGTATGCCCGCCGAAGCGACAGGCGACAGAGTCTGGACACAGAACGGTGACAGATTTGAAGTCTGCCTGAACTTCGACGGCTCAGTGGACAAAACATTCGAATTACGTGATGGTTGGAATCTGATTTCCTGGAACCTCGACACCGATGTCGATGACATTGCTTCGATTTTCGGCCCTATTATGGACAGAATCGACGTAATACTTAGCTTTGAGGAAGTTGGTTTGACCTATGATCCGGCTTTGCCTGATTTCTCAACGCTGACCAGCGCCGACCATTTACACGGCTACTGGGTGCGGATACTTCCGGCCGGAGATTCAGGATTCACACCTCTCACTGTCACAGGTTTGCCGGCTTTGGTCAACACGCCGATTCATCTTGAAGCCGGCTGGAACCTCGTGTCCTATCTGCCGCCAGTTTCACTACCGACACCGTCGGCGCTCGTGTCGCAGGAAGGCAACCTGCGGGTGGCTCTCGGTTTCGACGGTGGTGCGCAGACCTATGAGCCGTCACTGCCGGGATTCTCAACCTTGAATACCATGGCGCCGTGCTTCGGGTACTGGCTGAAAGTCTTCGATCCGAGCGTGTTGATTTACCCCGGCTTCAATAGCGCTCCGTTTATTGAAACTGACGGTGACGCTGCAGGTGGCGCTCTGGCCCGACTTGGTGTTGCCAATGAACTGGCTCCGACCGGAACCTGGATGGATATTTACGCCAAAGAGCTGACGCTCGACGGCGCCCCGGTGAACTCCGGAACGGAAATCCGTATTGTGGACGCCAACGGCGCGCTTGTCGGTTACGGCCGCACGAGCTTAGGTGGCAAGTTGATGTTCACGCCGGTATATGGAGCTTCTACTAAAAATGAGTCCGGGTTGCATAGCGGAGAGCAGTTCTCATTACTCGTCGATGGCAAGGCGACCAACGAAACCTTTACTTTCGGAGAACGTGGCGAACGTCTCGAAGTTGGCGCTCTGTCCTTGCGTGAAGGCGCTGACGGTGTGACTCTGCCGACTGATTTCAATCTGTCGCAGAACTATCCGAACCCGTTCAATCCCTCAACGAAAATCAGCTTCTCACTGCCGAAGGCATCGGAAGTGACGCTTGAGGTGTTCAATGTGCTCGGCAAACGTGTCGCGCTTCTGGCGAGTGGCTTCCATGAAGCCGGAGAATCGACAGTAACCTGGGATGCGGTGACTGATGACGGTCAGCCGGTGGCTTCGGGGATGTATTTCTACCGTCTCAAAGCCGGGGCCTTCTCGCAGACCCGCAAGATGGTGCTGTTGAAGTAGAGTTTAGAT
>CAZFAL010000125.1:5201-8808 GCA_964516945.1 uncultured Ignavibacteriales bacterium | reverse complement strand
GAAGATTGGGGAATTCGGTGGCTTCCAACTGATTTGAAAGGAGAACGAGATCACCAATTACTCCTTGTAACTGGTGTCTGACATGTTGAGTAACATCCTCCAAAACAAGCTTCTGGTCTTTGCGTAGCGCTTCGAGCTTGTTCTGTTTGTGAACCCAATAGAACGAGAAAAAGACACCTGTAAGGAGAACTAAACTGACTGTTAGAGCCCGGAGAAACTGCTTGCCGATTTCACCGGAAGCGCGCTTGTTGATTCTGATTCCGGACATGGTGTTCATTTGGTTTTTGTCCGCAGGAGCGACTCACTGTTGCAACTGGGAATGCAGTTTAGACGTGAGCTGTCTTTGCTGACTTATCCAATGTCTCTCTGACCGCCTTGCCGATGGCGTCTCTGGTATACGGTTTCTTGACGTACGCTCCGGCGCCGAGACGTTGCGCCTCATCCACACGTTCTGTAGCCGCAAACCCCGTAACGATTACCGCTTTCTGCTGCGGATTCACTTTGAGCATTTCTCTATATGTATCCAGTCCGTCCATGTCATCATCGATAATCATGTCGAGGACAACTATGTCTATTGGCTGAGACTTGAGCGCTTCAATACCCGACCAACCGTCCGGAACGGAACACACGTGATATCCCAGACTTTCCAACAATGCGCAAGCCAGGGTCCGCTGACCATCATCATCATCGACAACTAAAACAGTTTCGCTCCCCCGAAAACTGCTCGGTTTCAGGAACTCTGTCTGCGCGCTCTGAGCGACCACAGGTAAATAGAGAATATACTCATTCCCTACTCCCGGACGAGAAACCACATCATAGTATCCACCGTGGTCCTTGACGATTCCATAGACAATCGCCAAACCGAGCCCACTGGCCGAATTTGCGAAATTCTCCTTGTTATAGTAAGGCTCAAATAGCTTTGCGAGGCGTTCGTCAGAAATCTCGGGACCTGTGTCACAAACTTTCACTTCAATATATTCGCCCGGTTTCAGGGCTTCATACCCGGACTCCAGGCGCTCAAGGTAAACCTTTCTGGTTGTCACCTTCAGTGTCCCACCACTCGACTCTTTCGACATGGAGTCGAATGCATTGGCGCATAAATTGAAGATTGCCTTGGATAAATGCGCCTTTGAGATGTCGACCAACGGCAAATCAGAAGCAAGATCAAGAACGATTTCGACCGCAGGGTGCTTGCGCTCAAGGTCCACAAAATTGCTTGAGCGAAGAGCTTCGCTGACAACGTCGCTTGCGTTACCGGGCTGCAATTCCACCCGACCGCGACGAGCAAGAGTAAGCAGGTCCTGAATCACATCAGCCGCGTGTCGCGCAGATTTTCCAATAAGCTCTATCCGTTCCCTGAAGGGGCTGTCTTCCGGCAGCTTCATAAGGAGCAGTTCCGGATAGGCCACCAGAGGGCCGAGGATATTATTCAGATCATGGGCGACACCACCGGCGAGCGCCCCGATTGATTGCATACGTTCGGCGCGCTCAAGCTTTTCTTTCATCTGCCGCTCCTTGCGCTCCCGTTGCTTGCGTTCGGTAATATCTCTCTCGACACACAGGAAGTGGGGCTCTCCCCCGATAGAAATCGGCGCCCCGGTTATTTCCACATCGATTATTGAGCCATCTTTATGCAAATCCTGAGCGACACATTGATAGGATTCACCGGTTGCAAGTTTCTCAATAAACTCATTGAATGACGCCAGCGAGTCTTTGTGGACAAACTTTTCTGGAGGTAAACGCAGAAACTCATCTTCTGAGAATCCATGTAACTCGCAGGCAGTGCGATTCACTTCTACTACATCTCCGTCCGGATTGAAAAGAATGAGACTGTCGGTTGTGCAATTGAATATACCATGATACCGATCTTCGCTTTCCTGAAGTGAGGCGACTGCGCGCTCCTTCACCGTTATGTCCCGGAAACTCCAGACACGACCTGCACATCCCCCGTCAAGCATCAAGGGACAGGAATAGCGTTCAAGCATGCGACCGTCTTTGAATAGCACAACGTCAAAATCTACCCTGTCTGAATCATACAGCTCTCGTACTTTCTGCACAAAGCTGTCGGGATCAACCAGCTTATCCAATGAATACGCCAGCAATTTGTCATCATCCCCGGCATCAATCAGCGCCTGGGGCAATTGCCACAACTCGGCGAATCGTTTGTTGGTCATCATCACCGCTCCGGCCTTGTCCACGACCAACAATCCATCAGCGGTAGAGTTCAGAGTCGCTGACAACAGCGCCCTGTTCGCATTCAATTCCGCCAGCGTGTCGATGCGCTCCAGCTCCATCGATGCGCGGACCGCAAGGATTTCCAGAAGCATCTTCGCTGTATCCGGACGTGGGATTTTCGCAGTGTGAAACACATTCAGGATTCCAATCTTTTTCCCCGCAGAGTCAAGAAGTGGAACCCCCAAATAACTTGCCACCTGCAAATCCTGAGCTATCTCATCGTCAGGATATAACTGCGCCAGATTCTCAGTGATTTCCAGGAAACCGTTTTCGACAACTTCCGCGCAAGGCGTGCTGGCCAGTGAATACTCAACCGGAGGCGCTATGACTCCGGAATCCGCCAGCGCCAGACTTCTCATGTTCTCCTCTGTTTCCTGACTCCATTTCGACACCATTGAATACCGAACTTCCAGAACTGAGCAAAGCTGGCAAACAAGCAGATCAAAGAATTCCTGCCCGGTGGCTGCGGATGTTGCAAGCATCACTTTGTTGAGAGCGCCAATCTTCCGCAGTGTATTGTCATTGGCAATACAATGAGCGAGTTGATCCCCGACCGCAGCTACAAAATCAAGTTCGTGAACTTTCCAAAAGCGCGGTTTCCTGACAGCGCTGACAAAGATATAACCAACAACTTCTCCGTTGATTCGCATCGGCACATTGATAATCGATCGTATTTTGAGTGGATTGATAAATCTCTCTCGCATCGTATCAACGCGTGTTTCATTGTCGGTGTCATCTATCCTGACGATTCGAGAACTGTTCAACCAGTCAAAAAACTCTTGAAATTCTTCAAAAAGGATGCATTTCCTGACAATGTGACTCTTTCCCTTGATTTGATACAAATCCAGGCAGTTTATTCCTGTGCCATCCTTGTTTCTGAGCCAGGCGCTGACACGGTCGGCGCTCATTGTTTCACCTATCATCTCAGTCACTTCTTTGGCGGCGGCGGCTATATCCCCTTTGCCTATCGCGGCGCTCTGCGCCAACGACACTAACGCGGCATGCTGACGCTCTACGTCTTTGAGACCATCAATAAGTGAATCCGCCGAGTCCTCGGCTCTCCGTAAATCAGCGGAGCATTTTACAAACGCTATTGCACAAAGCAGGAATAACGAAAACAGCGCACCTGCTAATTCCACAATGGTAGAAGCGTCGCTGAACGGGCGCCCGTCAGAAAAGCGAATCGCCAGATAGGCCACAGTCGCCCCGGAAAACATCAACACCACTATGACAGGCGCCAAACGAGATTTTTGTAACATAACCTTCAAAAGATTCGCCCTTACTTTTTATCCGTCAGGACAGATAATTCACCCTGTTGCCGGAAACCCCTCAATGGCAACAAGACCCTGCAAAACAACCATGCAAAACAACC
>CAZFAL010000125.1:0-5101 GCA_964516945.1 uncultured Ignavibacteriales bacterium | reverse complement strand
GCCGGAAACCCCTCAATGGCAACAAGACCCTGCAAAACAACCATGCAAAACAACCCTGTAAGTCAATCGTGTAACACAACCTTGCGAACTCACCGTAGCGCCTGTTTCAGCAGCTCCGGTAGAGACGTTTCTTGAGTGATCGAGTTCTCACATGTTTCATGTTTCTGTATCGGTTTTTAACGCTGAAAACTCATCGCCTGCCGCTCAGAAACGGTCACAAATAGACATATTTCGCCGGATACGTTTCAAGTCTAAACACTAAGATTCGCGGGAGCTTTTTGCCAAGCGGGAATATTTAAGAGGGTGTACGCTATGACTTCCGCAACGCACAAGATACGACTACCGGGGGGAAAGCGTGGAGATAGAGCCCCTGTATAACCCGCCTACATCTGTTCCGACAAAACACCCCTGAAGGGCGCTATGACTTCTCAAGGGGCTGTCGGCGCCCATGTCAGGCCGAACGTCCCTCGTCCGGTAGTCAGGGTTGACATCGGAACCAGAGTTTTGCCGTCGATTATCTGGACTGCGCCGTTGCCGGTAAGATTGCCGACGCATGCGGCATAGACACGGCTCCCGTCGGCGGAGATATCAATACCAAAAGGATAGGGCGTACTCAGTTTGATGTCAGCGACAACTGTCATGGTCGGGACATCAAAGACAACTATCGAGTTTCCGCCGCGGGTGGTTACATATACCGTCTTGTCATCCGGAGACACAGCGAGAAGCGTCGGGCCATAAATAAATGCGCTGTCGACCGGAATATCAATCGAGTCCACAATTGTGCGAGCCGCAATGTCCAACACCCGAACCTGCAGAGCATCCATACAGGCAATAAACGCCAGTGAATCGCGATGATCAATGGCCACACCGAAGGGACCGTACTTGTGGGAGTCGTCTGCGTACAGACTATCCGGATCGATGCTAACAAATGTCACTGTGTCGGCGTCCGGATAAAGTAGTGTCAGATTGTCACCATACCTGTTGCAAGCGACAATGACTGATCCGTCAGAAGTGATTTTCAGGTCATGAGTCGTAACTCCGGCCGGAAACGAACCAACATGCTGCATGGTTGTCAGGTCGTATTTATTAATCTCCGTTCGTCGCCCCGGCGAAGAGAAGTTACAAACATAGCCGGTCTTGCCGTCCGGTGTGATGACTATTGCGCTGGGCTGAACTGCAGGAGGCGCGGTAACAGAATCAACAAATACGTTGGTCCGCGCATCGAACTTGGCTATTCGTCCCGTGGGTTCGAGAGTGACAATATAGAAAAAGTCGCCTGTCGGTGAAAATTGAATATAGTGTGGCCGGTCCACCATCGTCGGGATAGAATCCAGTCGTTGCAGTGTTTTCGTATCATAGATGTACAATGTGGCGTCAGTCTGATTGAGCGCATACAAACGCCCCGCCGGATTCTGCGCGCCGCTATTTGTCGCTGATGTTCCATTATCCCCGCAACTGGAGAGGGCGGCAACCATCATAACAGAAAACATACCTGACACTATCAACCTGTATTTGTGAGCGCTCATCACCAAATCCTATCTTCAATTGTCACATTCAGAGATCATCATATCCAAACTATCTCAACTTCACTATCACCTGCAACCGCGATGTAGCTCCTCATTACGGTAACTGAACAACGGCTGTGTCAACATTCATATCAATGATGGTAATCGGCAAGATTGCATCAAGCGCCAAAGAACGCACAACCGACGGCGGGAATGACCGGTATCTCAGCGCAGTTCGAATTGATAGCGGCCCGACGGCTGTCGACGGAATTGTAAATGTATATGGCGCCAGCTTCGTTTGGCCTGCATGTAATGCCGGATTGTCCAGTGACGTGACATCCCAGGTCACCATGGTCTTCGAACCGTCCGCTCTGCGCATCGTTGATTGCAAATTAAACAGCGAGCTGTCTCGCTCCGGGAATTCGCTGTCTTCATTCATCAAATCATCATTGGCGTCGAGCTGACCGGATGAAAAGATGAGTGTCCCGCTGGCGTCACGCACAGTAACATCCAGCCACACTTGCCTCAGAAATGAAGCTCCCGATGGCACGTCATGGCCGGTCTTATCATTGGTCAGTTCAACATTGAATGTGAGTTGTGAACCGGCGGCTGCATTTGCAGGAGCAAGAATGCGAGTTGAAACAGCGTTTTGCAACATCTGAGTGACAAGCTGCAACTGCTCAGCTTTTTGCGGAAAGTCGATGAACGCCAGGTCTGTTCCGATAAATGTATGCCGGTGCAATGTGCGCACCGGCGCTCCCGGAGCGGCGGAACCGGTGTATGTCGGCATATGGCAGTCATTGCAGGATTTCCCCGTCGTAGCGAATCCGCCATTGAGCCATTCACTGAACGTAGTTTCCAAACCCAGTTCGTTGTTCACAATGATATCATGACAGGAGCCACAATACTCGGAGGTTTTATAGAACGGCTGATACTCGGATTCGTGAGCGGTTGTCGCCACCGGGTTGAGAGTTGTGCCGTATTTCATCTTACCCGGCGCCAGGAGGACTTTGCCATTTTCGATGGCCGTGATTCCGCTGATTGTGTGACAGAGGTCACAGGTTATCCCTTCCTGTACGACTGGTTTCAAGCTGTCGAGTTTCAGCTCTCCCCACGGAGTTTCCCCTGCTCTGCTACCTATCATTCCGTGGCATTTTACACAGCCCTGATCTATCGCTCCCACATATTCCTTGCGCCCAAGTGTATTCAAGGCGTTCCAGACGGGATCCTTCAATGAATAGGCGTGCATCGAGCCCGACCACTCTTCATATTCTTGCATATGGCAGGACCTGCACTCCGTTGCAGGAGTGAAATCTGAGGAGTTCAGTAATGCGGCGCCCGTCGTGTCTGTCCCGTTCCCGGCGTCAACAGGACTGTTGTCACTGGTGCAACTGATTGCCATGACAGCCATAAGAGCCAGAAAACCCGATAATAGCCCACGAATACTACTTCTTCTGTAATACAATCGTTTAATAGTCACCATACATCACCTCTATTGACTCTCCCGGAATAGCGATCGCACTTGACTTCTTGTGCTTCTTGCGGAGCATTCTTGATTACTCCATCCGCTACTCACTTTATGGACTCAAAGTCCCTCTGTCAAGAGAACATTTCACATGGCCACACAAACCGGCAGTTAATCCTTGCCGCCGGGACAGCATACCGGTAGTTTAGCTATTGGCCCCGTTCAGGTTGCCGTAGGTCTGACAGATGAAGAGAAGTGGATGAACAAGAATTTCTCGCTCCCGAATATCGTTACCGTTTCGCGCATCGGATTGCTCTTTGTGCTGGTTATGCTCGTCTATGGCGACAGTGTCTGGGCGCGGTTGGTGGCGGCGCTGTTTGCCGTCCTGGTTATTGTCGGTGACTGGCTCGACGGCCATCTTGCGCGACGGCTCAAGCAGGCCACCGCTCTCGGCAGTGTGCTCGACATTGCCGCAGACAGAATCATCGAGAATGTCATGTGGATTATCCTTGCTGATATCAATCTGGTTCCGGTTTGGATTCCGGTGGTTTTCATATCGCGAGGGATACTTACTGACAGCATTCGCAATTATACACTGCGCTTCGGATATTCCGGTTTCGGCGAGCAATCAATGATGAAGTCTACAATCGGCAAGTTCCTTACCGGCTCACCATTAATGCGCACACCCTTCGCCGTGTTGAAGGCCTTCACCTTCGGCTGGTTGCTCCTGCTCGCTGTCGCAGGTGAAATCCACTATGTCCAGCGCACATTCTCTCCCGAACTACTGGCCACCGGGTTGCGCATCGGCTACTGGACTGCGGTGGCCTCGGCTGTCATGTCAATCGCGCGTGGTATCCCGGTGATTATTGAAGGCATAGCGCTTATCAATCGGATGGACAACAGTTCAACTAACGATTCAACGAACAATACGCCCTCTTCATGACAACTCAATCTGTTGTATTCTGGGACATTGACGGCACACTCGTCGCCGGGAGCATGGAACGGGTGTTCATTCGCTTTTTACGCCAACAGCGAGTCATTAGCGCCTCCTCCATTGCGCGCAACTTTTTGGCATTGGCGCTGCGCCTGCCTCCACCAAAATGGTATCAGGTCAAGCTTTGCTATTTGCGTGGACTTACTATCGAAGAAATAGCTCGTCACGCAAAATCATGCTGGCAGGAAACTCTGCGCTCCACAGTCTTTAACGGCGGTGAAGAATCTGTTCGACGATTTGAAGATTCCGGCTCCCGGCAGGTTCTGCTCAGCGGAACCATTCTGCCCTTAGCCAGCCAAATTGGAAGGCATCTCGGCATATCAGACATCATCGCCGCCGAACCGGAGATAAGCGCAGGCGTCTACACGGGCAGAACTGTCGCGGAATATCCGCATGGCGTAACAAAAGTAACGCTTGCAGAAAATTGGCTTGAGCGCAACAATTGCACTTGGGGTAACACAATCGCGATTGCCAACCACTGGCAGGACCGATTTCTATTGGAAAATGCTAAGACTGCAATCGCGGCCCATCCCGATGACAGGTTACGCAAGTACGCAACAACGAAACGCTGGCCTATTGTGTATGACTTGTCTGAGATTGCACAAATACTGTTCGATCATCCGTAGGTCAAGTCCCCGCTTTTGGGACTTGACAAATGATTAAATAACTAAATAGGAGTCCTCCATTCGAGGAAATACGATTTGATACAATCGTAGTGGCGTCCCTTGGGGCGCCTTGGTTGGTTACGCAAGCTGTTGCCAGATACAGACAAGGCGGGGCAAGCCCCGCCACTACCATTGAATCCATGACAGCATCTTAGAAGTAAACATGTCAAGTCCCAAAAGCGGGGATTTGACCTACGTATAAGAACACTCACACATCCGCATGCTCAACACCGGCGGAATCACCCCACGAGGCGAAGTCCCATTTGTTTTCGAGCTTGAGTACACCGCGCGGGCAGACATGTGCGCAGATTCCGCAACCGACACAGGCGGCGCGCTTGAAGTCCTGATTGTTTTGCGCATACTGGCGCACATCTATTCCCATCTCACAATAGGCGCTGCAATTGCCGCAGGAAATACACATTTCGTCTTTGACGGTAATACGGAAACGGCCAAACTTTTGAATCAGCCCCAT
>CAZFAL010000124.1:5702-8844 GCA_964516945.1 uncultured Ignavibacteriales bacterium | reverse complement strand
AATAGCGGATGAGCGGCGTCAGTTATCTTGAAAATCAGCGGGTCTTTGACTCCTTGCGGCAACATGCCACGCACACGCGGTAGTTCGGTCGAAACCTTTGTCGCCGCCTCCTCAATATCGTTTCCGTATTCAAATTCAACCTGCACCGCAGATACCTGGTCACGTGATGTGGACGTGACACGCCGCACTCCATCAATGGCCGAAAGACGAACTTCGATTGGATGTGTCACTTCGGTGGCGACATCATCCGCCGCAGCGCCGGGCCATTGGGTGACGACCGACACGACCGGGCGATTTGTATCCGGAAACAAGTTCATCGGCAGTGTGATGTAGGCAATGACACCGGCAAGGACTACTACCGCAGTCAATGACAGGATAGCATACGGCTGTTTTAGCATGCGTTCGAAGAAGTTCATAATGCGCCTCCCTCTCCATTGTTTGCGCCATTCTTCAGAGCGCCATTCTTCCGGGCGCTGCTTTGCACTACGTCACCATCTTGCAGTTTCACCAGCATGCTCTCATGAGCGACAACTACTTTGTCACCGGGGCGCAGATTTCCGGTGACAGCAACGTCGGAGTGACCTCTGAGATCAACAATCACCGGTACTTCTTGCAAAGCGCTCTTTTTGTCAGCCCGGACGACTTTGAAGACTTTCGCTTTTGTCCTGTCTGCTCCTGAAATCAAAGCGTCAGGCGGCACAACGAGCGCCTTTGCGCGCTTTTGTAATATGACTCTGCCGGATACACGCGCTCCACTCGGAACGCCAAACGGTGTTACTTCCAAATCCGCTTCGGCGGCGCCAAGCGCATGCGCATCGAGCGACGGATACACCCGGCTTAATGTGACAGTCATCGTGTCACTGCCGTGATGTAATTCCAGTTCAGCGCCCGGTTCAATTTGCTCAATCACGGTTTGCGGTAGCTGCACCCGGACTCTGGCGCCTTTTGAGACAGTCATCCGATAGATTGGATGTCCCGGCATACACACATCACCCGGCTCACGCAGGCGCGCGGCAATAACTCCATCCTCAGGAGCAGTCACCTTACCATACTGTTCTCTGACTTCGAGAGCCGCAATTTGCCTTTCTAACGCCGTGACATTTTGCTTCGCGGCGATAGTCGCTGTCCGATGTCCTTCCAGTGATGTGGCGCTACTACCACCTTCGTCAAAGAGCTTTTTCTCACGTGTCAGCTCATCTTCCTGCCGCTTCGCATCGGCCTTTGCCGCTGCCAGCTTGGCCTGCAGGCCGGCCTTTTGTTCACGGATTTCACGCGTGTCGATACTCGCGAGAAACGCGCCTTTCTTCACCGCAACCCCTTCACGGGGTCCCATCTTGAAGATTGTGCCGGAGGTTTGCGCGGTGATTGTGATATCACCGTTCGTCGTCACTGTCGCCAACACCGGAAAACCGGATGTGACAACTCCTTCAATCACGGGGGTCGTTGCCAGCGCCCAGGGAAGTAAGGTCTGCGGCGGTATGCTGTGAATTTCTTTTATTCTGTGCCGTACGAGCAGGATGATAGCCAACAGAACGACCGCCACTGAGACCACAATCACATTCCGTCTCTTCTTATTTTTCTTCTTATTTTGTGTCATGTTCATTGTTATGCTCCATTTCATCTATATGTTTCATCAGTATGTGCTCTGTTCTTACTTTGCCTCAACATAGTCCGCCGGCGGTAAGCCGACAGTTTGACGGAGCGCGTCATCCGCCTGCCACCAGGTAACCAGTGAAGTAGTCAGCCCGGCGCGCGCACGCTCCAGTGTGGCTTCGGCGTCAACCAGATCTGCGGCGGAAAGTCGTCCTTCGTCAAACCTGTCTGTCTGAATTCGTGTTACTTCTTCAGCGGCGGCCAGAGCGCTGTTTGCCGCCTCATACTGCGCCTGACCGGCTGACCATTTGCCGTTTGATCCGGCAAATTCTGCGCGAGCTCGTTCTTGTGTCGCCAGAAGCTTGTAGTAGGCGGCCTGACTTTGGGCCTTTGCCTGTCCGATTTCTGCGCGGCGACGCCCTCCATTCCATAATGCCAGACGCGCCTGAATCATCACTTCCCAGGTGGCGTCATCGCGACCGGCGCCATCGTATCCCTGATTTTGCTGCCAGTTCGCGGTGGCAAAAAACTCAGGCAAATATGTCACTTTCGCGGCAATAACTCCGGCGTGAGCGGCTTCCTTGCGCTCTGTTGCGGCTTTCAAATCCGGCCTGTTGCGCAGTTTTTCTGTGGTAAATTGCAATGGTGTTGGAATCGCTTTTGCAGGAGGAACCGCTGCGTCGAATGATGGCACATTCATCAACGAAGCCAATTGCGCTCGCAATGCCGCCTCAACTCCGTCGAGTCCTGCAAGACGTCCCTCAACATTTTTCCTCTCAGCCACGAGACGCAGTTTTTCCACCGGAGCGATGCGACCGACTTCGATAGCCGTAGTTGCCACCTTGATATGGCCGTCCAGCGCTTCGGCCTGCTTCTGCAACGCCTCTCTCTGTCCAGCGACTTCTTCGAGTCCGCGATACAATTTCGCGGCGTCATGCAGGACCTGCAAACGCGTGTTGTGCGCATCCTGCTGAACTGCATTGGCCTGATGACTCACGGCTTTGTAATTGTATCTGATGTGACCATTGAGATCCAACGGCAATTGCGCCGAGAGTCCATAGCCAAATTGGTTGTCGTCGAATGCCGAACTACTTGCATTCAGCGGAGGCGACATCGGACGAGTTAAACGATCATCATTGAAGTGCAAGTCGTGGGCGAATGCGTCAATTTCTCCGAAGAATCTGCTTCGCAAAACACTTTTCTGAGCGTTCGCGGCGTCGGCGTTGGCGTTTGAGGCCTTGAGAATCGGCGCATTTTGCTCAACCTGACTCAATACATCCGTCAAACTCATAGTCCCCTTTGTCCGGGCCGCCGCCGCAGCGGCGCCGGTGACAAGCTCAATGGCCGCAAAAACCACAATCCAGGTCAAGATGACCGGGATTCTGCTTTGGGACCTGATGGCTCCATTCTTTACTCTGTGGATTGACATGTTCTTCCCCCTATGTCTGTTTATGTGGTTCTGATTCGTTCTTTGTATCTGTCCGCTTTTGTATTTGTCCATTGCAATCAATCACGCCTCATCACGCGACTGCACATTAGACAGCAAACG
>CAZFAL010000124.1:0-5602 GCA_964516945.1 uncultured Ignavibacteriales bacterium | reverse complement strand
TGTCCATTGCAATCAATCACGCCTCATCACGCGACTGCACATTAGACAGCAAACGAGGCATTTGGTCATTGACCACCGTCAATTGGGGAGTGGTTAGGTACGGATTCCGGAGATTATTCAGCAAAGAGGAAGAAAGAGGCAGGAGCTACCTGAATGCCGGGAACGCGATTGCGCCTGAATAAGTCATAATAGACCAACAGGATAGACAGGCAGGTCAGCCGAATAGTATAGCCAAATCTCTTGCGCGCGAGGCAGGAGGTTGTCTGGCTCAGATTTCTAACCCCACCCAGTAAATCAGTGAGTAATAGACTCCGGCGCTAATGAAGACAACAGCGGTGATTCTGCGCGCCCATTTTTCGAATATCTGGAGCTTATTGAACAGCCCGCCTACCATCCTGGCGCTGACAGCAATGATAATTGCAAAAACAAAGACCGGCAGGGCTGTGCCGATGCCGAAGACTGTCGGCATGACGACATGCGATTGATATTCGAGCGCCAGCGGAATCAAACTGCCGAAAAATAAACCCGCCGAGACCGGGCAAAATGAAAGTGCGAAGAGCATTCCCAGAAGCCCCGCTCCCCAGACACCGAACCGCTCAACTTTGCTCTGCAAACGGACTCCCCAGTCATTCCCCGGCAGACTTATCGGAATGACA
This sequence comes from uncultured Ignavibacteriales bacterium, assembly GCA_964516945.1. Taxonomy (GTDB): domain Bacteria; phylum Zixibacteria; class MSB-5A5; order GN15; family JACZUZ01; genus JAJRPJ01. The sequence goes on along the minus strand of CAZFAL010000124.1, from coordinate 4,946 downwards.
TCCAGCAGGAATAAGCCCACGACAATCAGAACCGGGCCGAGGAATCTGTTCATATTGTGTTGCAGGAACAGCGCCACCTGCGGAATCGACAGCACACTGGTCACTATCAGAGTTCCAATGATTAAATAGGTGGTCATGCGCCCGATTGTGTAGAGCAGACCGGAGGTGATTACCCGTGAGGGGCTCCCGACCCTGCGGGAGATATAGGAAATTGCCGCGATATTTGTGGCGAGAGGGCAGGGCGAGATGGACGTGAGAATCCCCAGCCACATCGCCGAGCCAATTGCCAGCGCATAGTTGTCCATGGTATTACTTCTTTATGTTATTGCTTCTCTTATGGTATCGCTTCTCTCTGCTACTGCTTCTTCTCGTCTGATGGCGCCATAAAACGGTTCAACTCGTTCTGGACATAGGAAAGATACTTGTCCTTATGACCCACTAATTCCCATATCTTATCGAGATTCTCCCACCGTATCTCTTTCCCGTTGTGGACTTGCGAAAGTATCAATGACTGGCTGTAGAGCTGGTAGTGGGCGCCATAGTGTTCATTGTCCTTCTCTTCAAAGTTGACAACACGCCAGATAATCGACGAGTCCGCCAATTGTTTTGCGAAGCCGTCTTCGAGCGCCTCATGCGAGTAGGCCTCAAGTTTCTTGCATGTCTGACAACGACGGTTCAGGTGCAGGTAGTAGACGACAACCTTATCACCTGTATCACTCTGCGCTGTCTGTGTTGAATCTTTGCTGAGGACGCTGTTTGTGTCAGCGTGTTCGGTTGTTTTGTTGTTTTCAATTGCGATAGCCGCTGACGCCAGCGCCATCATGGCGACAATCAATAAGACGCTCATTCGTTTCATACTTCACCTTCCGCTTCTTTATTCAGTTTTCAGTTAGCAGACTCTTTAATTCTTCAACAGCCGGAACCTTGCCGGTTGTTTTGATTTGCCCGTCAATTACCAGCGCCGGTGTCATCATCACACCGTAGGACATAATTTTTTCGATGTCCTCCACTTTCTCAATCTCACAATCGAGACTTAGCTCATCGGCCGCCACTATCATGCGTTCTTCAAGTTTTCTGCACTTGGGACAGCCGGTTCCCAGAATTTTGACGTCTCTCATTTGATGTTCCTCCTATACAAATTCACCATATACGAATCCCGAAATGGTGGCCATGACCACCACGAGTGAAACAAATACCAATGTCTTCTTCGCTCCCATAATAGAGCGCAAAACCAGCATATTCGGCAGGGATAGCGCCGGTCCCGCCAGCAGGAGCGCCAGCGCCGGACCATTACCCATGCCGTTGTTGAGCAGGCCCTGCAGAATCGGCGCTTCTGTTAATGTGGCAAAGTACATGAACGCCCCGGCCACTGAGGCAAACAGGTTTGCTCCGAGAGAATTGCCGCCGACTGAGCCGCTTATCCATTCGGACGGTATCAACCCTTCATGTCCCGGCCGTCCGAGCAACAGACCGGCGACAAGCACGCCACCGAGCAAGAGCGGCAGAATCAATTTGGCGAAGCCCCATGTCTGCTCAAACCATTCCCCCGATTCGCCATCACTGCGGCTGGTGATAATTGACAATCCGACAACCCCGACTGAGAATGACAACAATGGCTCATCGGGAAATACGAAAGCCACGAGCGCCGTGAGGACGCCGGTGAGAATAACCGGGTTTTTTGGAAGCTTGAACCAGAGCACAAGCAACACTCCGAGAGCGATTGACGCCAAACCGGTGATGAGCCATTTACCTGCATAAATGGCATGCCATAATCCGCTTGTCTCTTCGGGCTTACCCCAGTTGGCAAAGACAAGAATGATAATCAAAGTGGTAAAGTAGAGAGCGTTCTGCCAGAGCGGCCGGGAGGTTTCCGGTTCGGGTAGCGCCATTTGCGCGGCGCTTTTGTCCGCTTCTTCTTTGCGATATATCAGGTGCATTAACAACCCGATGACCACACTAAAGACGACCGCCCCGACCGCACGGGCAATTCCTAATTGAACCCCCAATACCCGCGCAGTCAGAACAATCGCCAACACATTGATTGCCGGCCCGGAATACAGAAACGCCGTCGCCGGTCCGATTCCGGCGCCCATGCGATAAATACCGGCGAATAGCGGCAGAACAGTGCATGAACAGACCGCCAGAATTGTCCCGGAAACCGACGCCACCCCATAGGACATCACCCGGTTGGCCTTGGCGCCGAGATACTTCATCACCGACTCCTGACTGACAAATACCGCTATCGCCCCGGCGATGAAAAACGCCGGGACCAGGCAGAGGAGGACATGCTCCTGCGCATACCATTTTGTCAGCGCCAGTGATTCAAATACCGCGCCTTTGAAACGGGCGCTGTCGAGTGGCAGGTAGAAGAACACCAAAAAGACAGCGGCAATCCAGGCCAACGGCTTCCATTCAGATTTCCATTTCATATTTCTGCCCCGATTTTCCGGCTTTGCCTCTTCTGGCGCGGCAACGCGACGCCTACTTGGCCAAATAGCCAAGCATATGCTCAAAAAAAATGTACTCGCAAACTGCCGCTTGTTTTCATACCGCTTTTCTGGCCTGCTTAATATTAGACTTGAGAACCTCTTCAACACAACCGAAAAAATTGAGGATACAGGGCACAGACAGACTATACCAAACCTGTAACCCGCGTTTGTCGTCCTTCACGATGCCGGCCTCTTTCAGGACTGAGAGATGCTTGGAGACAGTCGACGTGTCAGCGCCTATCATTTCTGTCAATTCGCAGACACAGTGTTCCCGCTTCGCAAGCTCATCGACAATAAACAATCTCGACGGGTGCCCAAGCGCTTTGACTACTTTGGCTCTGGCTTCATAGCGTTGTTTCGTTCTTGTATTCATCGTCTTCTCTGTGTCTTCTCATCACCTATTCGCCTGTATCGGCAGGCATTACTTGGCACAATAGCCAAATAACCAAATAAGTCAAGGAAAATTCCAGACTTTTTTTGCTCTCCGGAAAGAATCGTGACATAAACTATATGGCAGCAGTGAAAGGACAGCAAAACGCGCTCATTTGTCACTCTGCGCCTGCCGGAGAACTTGTAAGAAGTATAAGTCACAGAAATAGAGCGGCTTGCATGAGCATTCTGGTTATCGCACGCGCTTCAGCCAATGGTCTGAGAGAGTCGGGCAACCCCGAAATACACAAAGAAATCGCTTGCCATCGGCGTATTTGGCGCTTACTATCTGCGGCGGCGCTTGACCGGCCAAAGTAGCATTCGGGCGACAGCGCTATATAGTCCGTGTATCTTCCCCCGCAAAGAAAACGCTGGCTGAGGCTCACAGTGAATTACTGTCGAGTTCATGTCAGTCCGCGCCAGATAAGGGAAGCGCATTTTTGAATCATGTTTTTGAAGAAGTAGCTTGAGGAAGCAGAGTAGAATGACACCAGTTGAGAAAATTAGAAATCTGGCGATTGTCGCCCATATTGATCATGGCAAAACAACCTTGATTGACGCCATCTTTCGCGCCACACACACATTCCGTGACAATCAGGAAGTCGCCGAGCGTTTGATGGACAACAACGTGCTTGAACGCGAGCGCGGTATCACCATTCGCTCAAAACATTGCACCGTGCAGTGGAATGATTATCTGATAAATATCATTGACACTCCCGGCCATGCGGATTTTTCCGGTGAGGTCGAGCGGGTGTTGTCGATGGTTGATTCGGTATTGCTTCTGGTGGACGCCAATGAAGGGCCGATGCCGCAGACTCGTTATGTGCTGATGCGCGCGTTGAAACTTGGTTTACGGCCGATTGTAATTGTCAACAAAGCCGACAGACCGAACGCCCGTCCCGACCAGGCGCTCAACCAAACCTTTGATTTATTTATCGACCTCGGCGCCAGTGACGAGCAGGCGCATTTTCCTGTTTTGTACGGTTCAGGTCTCAACGGCTGGTTTGTCAGAGACCTTGAGACTGACAAGCATGAGGGAATGGAGGCGCTGTTTGAAACAATCATCAATGATGTCCCTTGTCCGACTGTTGATGACGACGGTCCGTTTGTGATGCAAGTCAGCTCGCTGGACTGGAGTGACTATATCGGCCAAATCGGCTGTGGTCGGGTGATTAGTGGTTCGCTCAAGAACGGTGATGAGTTTATCAGACATGTGCAACATTGGAAAGACCTTTCCAATCAGGACGCCGGTTGGGAATACGTCGCCGCCTCCGGAGAAAAATGCACACACATGTGGGTGACACGTGGCCGAGACAGAATTGCAACAGATGAAATAGCCACCGGTGACATTGTCTGGCTCGCCGGACCTGATGAAATATCGATTGGTGACACATTCTCAACAGAGGAGGACGCATCGGTTGCTCTGAAGCCCTTGGAAATCGAAGAGCCGACAGTCTCGATGTTCTTCCTTGTGAACTCCGGGCCGTTTTCCGGCGAGGATGGAACCGCAATCATGTTGCGCCAGCTCAAAGAGCGCCTGCAGAAGGAGTTACGAGTTAATGTTGCTTTGCGCATGGAGGATTTGGGTCGCCCCGACGGTGTCAAAGTCTATGGGCGCGGTGAGTTGCATTTGGCGATTTTGATTGAAGAGATGCGTCGCGAAGGACTGGAGTTTTGTGTCTCACGACCGGAAGTCATCACGCACAAAGACGCCGCCGGCAATACACTGGAGCCGATTGAACAGCTTATCATTGACGTCCCCGGAGAACATCAGGGTGTGGTGATTGAAAAACTGGCGCGTCGCCAGGGCGGACTCAGACAAATTGACAACGCCGGGACAAACACTGTCCGGCTCGAATTCAGCATCCCGACTCGCGGGCTGATTGGCTATCGTTCAGAGTTTCTGACAGACACGCGAGGGATGGGGATCATGGCCTCGCGGTTTATCGGCTATGGCCCGTGGCGTGGTGACGTTGTTGCGCGTAGTCGTGGCTCGGTTATCAGCATGGAAACCGGCTCCGTGACCGC
>CAZFAL010000123.1:0-8922 GCA_964516945.1 uncultured Ignavibacteriales bacterium | reverse complement strand
TAACAACTCGAAAAAATCAGGACTATACCGCCGACGCTGAATCCGTCTTCCCTGCCAATTGCAAGCGGCATTCTGTAATGATACCGGCATGCGACGGTAAATTGTTTCCAGTTTGGACATCGTTACGCGGAAGTTATTCTGCCGAAGCCGGCTCCTTGCAGACACGCTCTTTCGCAGAGCTTTCGGGCTGACGTTCAATCTGTCCTATCCAGCCAAAGTGCGGCCGAAAGTGATAAATGTTGTCATATCTCAATCCTGTCAACGCTCCGTTCCAGGGCGCGTGATTGCTGTGCAATAAAATATCTTCTATCTGACAATCGGCAATCCGATAGCGTTTGATAGCGAATGCCTTACTGACAACCGGCGTGCGCGCCAAATCAAAGCCCATTAATCCGGCGCCGACAGCGTCAACCACTGCCGGATTAGCTCCGAAAAGAATAACTCCCGCCGGATACGGATCTGGATCCATCGGTCCGTTCCCCTGACCTGCGATAATACCATCCACAAAGCACAAATATGTCTTGCGAAACTCCGGAGCGTCCGGCCGCAACGTTCCGTCCATCCTGCCATAAAGCTCCAGCTTATTCAGATCCAGGGACATTCGCCAGACAGTGTCATTACCATGCCAGTTTCCACTACGCACGGTCGTATCGGTCGAGCCAAAAACTCGCGCTCCGATGGGGCGGGCGAATTGCATCAGCCGTGGCCCGACACCCGGCAATTTCAAAGCCAGGCGCTTGAATGCATGAACCAGCGCATTCTCCGAACGCCTGCTTAATGTCGTATCCGGGAATTGATCTCCGCCGTCTGCCGGGGCGCCTTCAGTGTGATGTGGCAACCAGTTTTTATCACCATTGATTCCAACCAGATTCTTAAGATTGATGGTCACACCGGCCTTCTTGTGTGTCTTCAGTTTTGGCAAATTGATATATACATCACACTTGATGGCCGAGCCTGAAATCAGGTATTCGTTTTTGATACCGTTGTGATGTTCATTCACAACTCCGGCGTCATAGTCCGCTCCATAATATCTCCCTGACCCACTGTGCCCGTAAAACTCGGAGGCCTCAGCCAGATCGTAGGCGACATACCCGTTCGGATCGCCTGCAAGCTCGTGTCGCTCAGTTATGACATCACGATCATTTATCCATTCCTCTTTGCGGAAATCCAACAGTCGAAAATCAAGTTCCTTCTGCTTGTAATACTCTACGAGTCCTTGTAATTGAAGAACCTCGGCAACCTTACGAAACGACGAATCTGTCTGCGGCGCGTCACCGACAATCACTGTTCCATCTCCGCCGAGGGCCTTGAAGACATAATCAGCGACTGCACGAATCACAGAACCATGTGTCAGCACATACACCCATCCCTCAGGATCACGGGGATGACTCTCCTTCACGAAGTTCGGCTTGAGCAAAACCGTTTGTCCGGGTTCGATAAACTGCGCCAGTGGATTCCATCCGGCGGAGCCAAAACGCTCGCTGTCCAGACCGGCCAGATGTAACGCTTCACGCACTCCCGTAAAAGCCGGGTTCGTCTCTGCGCCGACAGGGCTATCAGCGAATTCCGCATACGACGAATCCGGATGAAAAGGAGAAAGCTGCGCATATTCAGCTCTTTCGCCTTTCCAGACACCCACAATATGTTCATCAAATGTTCCGCTCATTCTGTTCCCAGTCCAGCCCAAAGGCTTTCATCAAAACTAAGGCAAACAACTATTTCAGGTAAACTAAAACTGGACTGATAACGGAAGATTTGCCCGTTCATGGGCTGAGTGTGTTAATCTCGGCAATCACACGATGGGCGGATTCAAGCGCGCCCTCCATCCAGCCGAATCGTTTGCTGGCCGTATGCTCTCCGGCAAAGTGAATCCGACCCTCGGGGCGTCGGATAAGGTCCAATTGAGCGGGGCTGAGAAACTTTGCGATTGAACGCGTCCCCCTGATTAAGCGGTCTTCATCCCAACTAAGAGATACACTGCGCAGGACGAACTCGTGAAAGTCAGGCAGAAACTCTTCAATCCGGCGGACAACAGTCGCAATTCGTTCATCAGGCGGCAGAGCCAACAATTCTCTTGCGGCGTCATCTTTAGTATAGGAAATAGTCAGGGCTGTCTCGCGCTTGAAATCCAGCCCGGGACTCCATAGTTCGCCAACCGTATCGGTAACGGCAAATCCGCTCAAGCCCAGGGTCTGCCAGTATTCCGTGGGTATCTCAAAATACACCAACAATCCGGGGCGATATTCAAGCTCTGATATTATACCTGTCTTTTCATCCGGCAAAACCGGGCTGAACTCCACATCACGCAAAACACTAAATGGCAGCGCACACACAACAGAATCAGCAAATCGGGTTTTGGTCACGCCGTCGGACACATACTCAACTACAGCGCCCGAGTCAGTTTGTATAATCTTGTGAACTTCAGCGTGCAATATGATACAATCGGACACCCGGCGTTCAAACGCGTTCACGAGAGTGTCAACTCCGCCGCAAATGCGGTACATATCAGCATCATTCTCCTGGTCAAACATCCAGCGCTCTTCGTCCGTCATCGGGCGTGTCAACCATGCGGGATTAAAACGCTCGCCCCCCTTACGGCGGAATACTCGTCCGTCAAGATTGACCAGCATATCGCCACGGGTACTGTAGAACGGGGCGTAGCTCAAATCAAATTCAAGAAGGTACGAACGCAAATGAAAATGTTCCGCGGCAAAACGGAAACCACCGGCATCCGCGTGGAGACCTTCGCTGAACGGTTTGCGGATTGAACTGGCGCGCCCTCCGGCCTGTGCCCCCGCCTCAAGGATAGTTACCTGATATCCTGCCCTCCGGAGCTCATACCCGGCGGCCAGTCCCGCCAACCCGGCGCCGATAACAATTACTTCCAGAGGGGGAGTTGCAATATCTTGCACATGATTCTCTCTGCGCCAGTTTCGAAATCTACTTTCAATCCGGATCCGACGAAGTCTACGCCTGAGGGCTGCGGCGCCACGACGCGGTAGGTCTGGTCTGCGAAGTTCCACGTTCATCATAAGAGCTCAACAAGCATTGTCAGAAAAGTATACTCTTCCAGCCGAAGAAATCATAGAGGTTTCTACCGATGGAGTCAATTATCCCACGTTTTAATAGCAACTACGGCGCCGTTTGGCCAAGATGGCTTTTTGCCAAATATGGCTTTTGGGCCAACATGACCATTTCCCCGCCGAGGGATTCTCACTGCCTGACGCCCTTGTCAGAGAGTCGCCATTCTTATACCATAGCCCAACGGCTGACATCACTCGCTGTCGTGCGGGTGAAGCGTCAAGGGCTAACGCAGGCAGAGGAGCCACAGAAGAGAAATGAAAAAAACTAATCAGTCGCTCATTGTCTGGCTTTGGCTGATACTCGGACTCACCGCCATGATGGTCGTGGTCGGTGGAGTCACGCGACTTACACACTCCGGCCTCTCGATGGTTGACTGGCGACCGCTGGTTGGCTCTATCCCGCCTTTGAATGACCATCAATGGCAAGAAACGTTCGAACGCTATCAGGCGTTCCCGGAATACCAGAAGGTCAACGCCGGGATGTCTCTCGGTGAATTCAAGAAGATTTTCTTCTGGGAGTACCTTCATCGCCTGCTCGGACGACTGATAGGTGTCGTCTTCCTCATTCCCTGGATCTGGTTCATCATCCGCAAACAAATACCGCCGGGTATGAACCTGAAACTTGCCGGGCTGTTCGCGCTCGGAGGCCTACAGGGACTAATGGGCTGGTATATGGTCAAGAGCGGTCTTGTTGATAATCCTGCAGTGAGCCACTATCGCCTCGCGGCGCATTTGCTACTGGCTTTCTCGGTGATGGTTATATCTCTATTGCTTATCTTTCGACTCAGCGCCCGCAAACGCCCGGCGACAGCGCCTCCGGGGAAACTCAAAACGCTGTCCTATTTTGTGACCGGCGTAATTGTTCTACAAATAATTTACGGCGCATTCACCGCCGGCCTGAAAGCCGGCTTCGGGATGAACACATTCCCAACCATGAACGGCGAATGGATTCCATCAGTGGCCTTCAGCATGACACCCTTCTGGCACAATCTGCTGGAAAACAATTTCGGTGTGCAATTTATCCATCGCACTATCGGCTGGTTACTGCTGTTTGGGATAGGAGCGCTCTGGATTTCCGCAACACGACTGCAACTGAATCCAATGCAACGCCGCGCGTTGAATCTGTTGAGCGCAATGGTCGTTGTGCAGTTTACACTCGGAGCGCTGACACTCATCTTTGTTGTCCCATTGACACTCGCAGCGCTCCATCAGGCCGGGGCCGCTACGTTGTTGTTGCTGGCTGTGTCGTTGAACTATTCCCTGACACCGAAGCGATAGCGTTCACAATTCGCTCAAAACTTCCTGGCGTTTTCACGAAGGTACTTTTCACTGGCAGGATTAAGTTTCAACGCGCGCTCAAGATATTTGGCGCCTGCGACGTTGTACCGCTCCTGTTTGAGGTATTTACCGAGATAAAAGTACGAACGCGCCAATGAAAACATAGCAAGACAGTCTGTAGGATTTTCCTCGACAAGCTCTTTGCCCAGTTCCAGCGCGCGTGTGTAACTTTTTTGCGCCAATAACGCTTGAAACAATTGACGCTTCGCCGCCCGATTTCCGGGGTTTTCCTTCAGAAACATCTCCCCATAGTACACGGCGCTATCGGCAGAACCGGCTTTCCTTGTACGCAGGAAGCGGTCACTCTTCTCCAGCGCCGTTTCCGGCAAACCAACCATATGTGGAAAGGACTCTCCCAAGCGGTTCAACGTCACTCCCGCAGAGCGGAACATCCAGAGCGACACTTCGTAGTTATCTTTTGTCTGTGGGAACTTTAGATACGCCTGTTCAAGATTGCCATAGTCTCCCACAAGGTGCGTTATCGGAAAACGCGAGAACAAATCAGTGTCATCATATTTGAGACCGAATGTGTAGATGATATTCTTGTGATGGTTGTCTATAGTCAGATTCGGCGCATACGGCCCGGTGAGGACTGCCTCTTCAGCAAGCGCGTTTTCCATATTCTGCGATGCGGTAATCATATCAAAAGTCAGGTTGCTCGCCATGCGATAATACCAATATCCCTGAAACAACACAGACAGCAGAATAAGCGTCACCAGACCATACCGATAGACTATCTGCGAATACTTCCGCAACGCTCGCGCTAACAGCCAGAGCGTTACCAGCGTCGGCGCTGAAAAGAATGACGAAAATCCGACAACGGTAATAATATCAGCGCCGGTCATTTTTGAGCCATATGCCGCAAGCCAGACCTGAGTCATGACAATGGTTAAACCGATATACAACAGCACAACCGCAACCAGTTTCTGCCAGAGTCGGGTGGTGTATTTTCCGCTAAGGCCCCACTTACCCCGACTGGAAAATATCTGTCCTGCCAGACAGCCGATTACTCCGAGCGCCGGAAACAACACAAAAAGCGAATACCGTAGTGGTCGATACTGAAATATCATCAACGATAACCAGGCGCTCACAAACCAGACAGTTAAGAAGGTCAGCGCCGGACGGTCACGCCAGAATGCCAGAGTCCAGGGCGAGCGCCCGTCAATTCGCATTGTGAACAATGCCGAAAACCCAAAAAGAAGCAAAACCGGCATAAAGAAACTGAACTGGAAAAGCCGTAATTCTGCGCCATAGCTGAACAATTGAATGAAGAAGAATTTGAATGATGTCAACGCAGGTGGGAACCCATAGAGTCCCATTGATTGCTCCTGCAGATAGGCATGATAATACCTGGTCTCATCACCAAGAATTAGCAAATACCAAAGCGCCGCTGTCACCAGTGCGCTGGCCGTTATCACTGCTATCTGCTTCGCTGGACGTTTTGCCACAAGTAAGACTGTCACAGCAACCGGAGCCAGCAGAATCAAACCGAACAACTTCCCCGCCAACGGCGCCAATGCCAACGTGACTCCAATAAACACAGCGCCTGTGCCAGTTGAACTACAGCGCACACTAACAAGAAAACACGCCGCGGCAATCAACAACAAACCGTGCTCCAGGAACGGCTCGCGCGCATAGACCAGCAACACATGCGAAAGCGAAAGCAATAGCGCCGCAACCAAAGCGCCAAGCCAGGCTCCGGAAACTGTCTCGCTCCCGTTCGCGTCCTTCTTCTTCGCGCCAACAAAGACTCCGGCGACAAGCAGACTTGTTGCAAAAAGATTCAGCAGTACCGCTGTCAGATTGGCCGTGAAGCGCGACACGCCGCCAAGCGAGAAGACCAACCAAGCGAATCCGGAAACAAGTGACACTTTGAACGCCACCCAACGGTGATAGTCAAATATCTCCCATGAGCCAAACAGTACTTTGTTACGCGCGTAGATAGTGATATGGTAGGGGTCTGTCATCAACGCCTGACCCAACCCGGCGAAATAGTTTGGCGTATCAGCCGTCAAATGATACAAACGCAACACCGCGCCGACTACCAATGTCAACCCGGTCACCAGCGCGTATTGTTTTCCACGTGTCATCATTCGAAAGGGGGTGGCGCTCTGCGACGTTACGAACGCTTGACCACAAGCATAGTAATGTCATCGAGCAGTGTCTTGCCATCTGTGTGGTGATAGACAGCGTCGCGCACCTTCGCACAAATACCGTCGGCGCTCTCATTGCGAATGCGTTTCAGCAGTTCCATCAGACGCTCTTCTCCAAATTGGACACCATCGGCGCCCTCGGCTTCAGTCACACCATCTGTGAAAAAGAACAGTACATCACCCGACAGGAGACTCACTGAGCGCTCTTCGAATTCCGCCTTGCGAATAATCCCGAACGGTGGACCACCCTTGTCCAGCAACGTCACCGAATCATCCGCATGCAATACTATCGGCGGATTGTGACCCGCATTACTGTAGGTAATCACATGGTCCAGTGAATTGAGGGCGCCATAGACACCGGTCACATAGTCTCCGGGCTCCACTGAATCGTGCAAGAGCATGTTCACCTTCTTGCACACTCTTCCGATAGTAAAATAGTTGCGAATTTCGGCTATCAATGATGCGCGAAAGGACGCCATAATCAGCGCCGCCGGCACACCCTTGCCTGAAACGTCGGCTATTGCCAGACCCATCTGGCCGTTGCTGATGTCAATATATCCATAGTAATCACCGCCAACTTCTCCTGACGGGATATTGATACCGGCGATGTCATAGCCTGCGATTTTCGGGGCGCTATCCGGCAGGAACTCTGTTTGAATCTGATGCGCTATTTCAAGTTGTTTTTCCAGCGCCTGCGCGCCAACTATTTTCTTGTGTAACCGTGTCCGCTCAATGACTGTCGCCGCCTGCGCGCCAAAGGCTTCCAGGATGTCCTTGCTATGGCCGTCATAGGCGGCCTCTTCATTTGACTCAAGATTGAACACACCTACGAGCTGACCATCCACGGCAACCGGAGCAACAATTTCTGAACGTGTCTCCTGGCGCGCAGCTACGTAGCGGTCGTCCGACGTCACATCGGGAACAACGACCGGCTCGCCATGCCGGGCAACCCAACCGATGAGACCGGAATCGAGTTTGAGATGCAAATTCCGTTCAGTTTCCGGATCGTACCCTTGATGATACACTTCTCCGAAAGCATTCTTTTCGGGGTCAATCAGAAATATCCCACCGGCGTCAAAACCGACAAGCTCCCGGGTTGAATCGAGAATCAATCTCAGAGCGTTTTCCAGCTTCAAAGCGCCGGAAAGTTTCGCCCCGACATCAAAAAGCAGTTCCATCTCCTGTGCGCGACGACGCGCCTCGCGCAAAAGCTGACTGTTATCTATGCTGATAGCGATTTGGTCAGAGAGACCGAGAAGCGTGTCCCTGTCAGTTTCGTCGAATCCACCGTTTTCCTTGTTCATGACTTCCAGCGCGCCAAATGTCCTGCCGCGTGAAACTAATGGCAAAACTATGAGATTGCGAATAGGAAAGTCCAACTGCTCCGCGATTTCTGCAGTGTATCGTTCATCACTTTGCGGGTTATTGAGAATCAGCGGCTCCTTGTTCTCCAGAGCCCAGCCCGTCACACCGCTTCCCGGCTCCTTACGCAGTATCCGAATGTCTTCATCGCCCTGCGCCCAGAGACGTACGCGACGATGGTCAATATGCCTGTCTATCCGAAAAATGAACGCCGACTGACTATTGACCGCCTCACAAACCAGTTGCAGCGCCAACCGTATCAGGTCCTCATATTCAACCGTGGAGTTTAGCAGGCGCGAGGCCTGCAGAAGAAGTTTTTCAAGTCGGCTGTGCCCGACACCCTGTGGAGACGCTTCTTTCAATTGTCTGACTCTTCCCTGCTCATAGCTGTTTGTATACTCTCTCACCGCAAAACTTCATCGGCGACGAAGGATAACGGATTGTTGCCAGTCACAAAAGTCTACGGTGATTATTATTCCCGTGTGAGATAAAGGTTAGTTTCGGCTTAGGCCCTGCCTGGGGACCGCACGTTTCGTCCTACACCTCCGCGCTCAAAGCTCCTATATTAGTTGCGCTCGTCGTTCGGTCGGATTTCAAGGCTGAATCTCAGGGCTGGTTTTTTCGCCGATAGAATCAATCTTTTCGTATAATATCGTAACAGCAGATTTGCGTCTGCACGCCCGGACCTCAAAAAATCACAGGCAAGAATATGAACCGAATCCCGCTATCCACTACTGCATCCTTTGCAACTGCATCCTCAATAAGAGTCACCTTGTTCATACTCACCGTGTGCGCTTTAGCTTTAGCGTCAGCGCCTGCAGAGGCTATTGTTCGTGTAAATGTTGCGCCGGAGGTCGGAAGACAGGTCTTTCAACTTGATTTGGGCGGGACCGGAAGTTTCGAAGATTTTGCCGGTGACGCCGGTTTTTCATGGTCAGCCGGTTGGACATACCATGCCGACAATACGCTCGGATTCGGCGTGACTG
>CAZFAL010000122.1:7332-9071 GCA_964516945.1 uncultured Ignavibacteriales bacterium | reverse complement strand
AGTGTTTCGAGTTATTACAGTTTTTCTTTTCTGCGCAACGCCACCGGTTGGAAACGAACAGGTAGTAAACAGACTTCGATCCTTTAGCTGTGGCGCCTCATCACGCTTTTCTGACAGCAACGCATTTTTGAAATGCAAAGCTGTCACTCCATGCGCCGCATCACTGGATCGGGTCCGAACAAGGAACCCGGTTTTTTTATGGCGCACACGCCGAGACATCATCACGACAGCCAGTCGCATCCTGCGAACGCTCTGACACGCTTGCTACGTCAGTGGTTCTCTATTAGTGTGCTTGTTGAAAGCGCCACTGTCCCGCGCTGGCTGGTAGTCAGCGCAGTCGCCTTGTTTGCGCTGGCTTTCGCGTTGGTGGCGTTGGCCGAAGGCGCTTTGGGGACTGAAATCCCCGGAGTCAGCATTGTCCAATCCGACAACCACACGCTCCGCTTTGTCTACCATACAGCCGAACGCGCGCAGTTACTTTCCGGCAATTCCGAGAATACACAGGTGGATGACGAACGGTTTCTGATTGCGATTCCTGACGGCGCCGAGCCGCAGGTGGGTTATGTCAAGCCATACGGCGGTCAGAAAGCCGATGCCTTATTGCAGAAAACACATCGTTTGTCATCAGGGGCACAAACATCCCAAGCGCTCGTCGAAGTAGGCGGCCAGTCCTCTGTGCGCGGTTGGAAAGTCGCTTCGCTTATTGTGCGGGCATTGCAGAATGACAATGTCTATGATTCATTAGAAATAGAAATCCAATTTGTCCCAACCGGTCAGACAAATACCGTTGCGTCCCGTCCGGCTCGTGTGGCGCAACCGGGTATCTTCGGCGCAATGTTTGCCGAAACCATGCTCAACTATCCAGAGGCGCATCGCTGGGCGAATGACGCCTCGGTCGCTCTGCCGCTCTATCGCAGTGGCGCCGCCGGTTCAAATCCGTTCAGTCAGTCTGATGACTGGATTAAAATGAATGTTACGACCAATGGAATGATACGGGTCAACGGCTCAGATTTGTCCTCCGCCGGTTTGTCTATCCCGGTTAGTTCAAGTAACGTCCGAGTGTTCTACGACGGCGGAGAGCCGCTATCTGCGCCAAATCCGAAAAACGGACTATTTGCCCGTCCGACAATAGCTGAATTGCCAATCAAAATCTTCGACGGCGGCGACGGTCGCTTCGACGCTAATGATTATTTCATATTCTATGGTGAAGCGGCCAATCACTGGCGCTTCGCCGCCGACAGCGCCCCACGATTTATTCGTAATGTCTTTACAGACAGTAATTACTACTGGCTGACTGTCAGCGGCTCATTTTCAAATCCGGCAGAGCGTATTTCTACAGCCAGTATTCGTTCCGGACCAGCCAACTTTTTTTCAACTGGGCGAAAAGTTATTCGTGTTGAACAGGATAATGTCACCAGCGAGGACGGACGGGGAGACGTTGACAATTACTACGACTGGTTCTGGGGTAAAGACAATGTCATTACCGGCTCGTTCACAGCGGTGAATCCGGCGACCGACGCATCACTGGACTTAACAACCCGCTACAAAGTCCATGCCATCGCCGGCGCGCTTTCTCTGCGGGTAAACAACCAATCGGCGACAACTGTCACCAACACGCAAAACGAGTTCTGGTCATTTACAACTGGCGCTCTTACCAATGGCTCCAATTCCTTCCGTGTTGACCAAAGCAAGTTCTTCTCACGCGGGCCATATTTGGATTATATTGAAGTCGACTATCT
>CAZFAL010000122.1:0-7232 GCA_964516945.1 uncultured Ignavibacteriales bacterium | reverse complement strand
GATGCGAAAGCGCCAGCTTCGTTTGAGCGTGTCACAACGGCTGACCTTCGCTCCGGGGTTAGCTCCCAGACAGACTATATCATCGTCACGCCGCGTACATGGATTGACAACTTGCAGCGCTATGTCGACTACCGTGCGGCGGCATCCGGTGTGTCAATCAATGTTGTCGCGGTTGAGGACATCTACAATGAGTTCTCCGGCGGTCGTATTGATCCGACAGCAATTCGTGACTATTTGAAATACGCCTTCGAGAATTCACCGGCTCCGGCGCCGTCGACTGTGTTATTTGTCGGTGACGGCACCTATGACTTCCGTCATGTCGGCCCCGGCTCCGCCGAGAACAAAGTCCCACCCTATATTCGACCATCTCGATTTGAGCGGAATTATATCTCTGACGATAGCTATGTTTATTTTGATGATTTTGCATTTCTTGATAGTGACGGCAATTACGTGCAGGATTCAGTTCTCGGTGTGGATATGGTTCCGGCCCGCTGGCCGGTTCGCACGACCACCGAATTGAATCGCGTGATTGACAAAACGATAGGCTACGAAACAGCGCCGGAACTTGGGCCATGGCGCACAAAGGCGATACTGTTGGCTGACGATGAGTTTAGTTCAGAGTTTGTAAATGAGTCTGTGCATGTTTTGCAAACTGAGGATCTCGAAAAGAATCACTTGCCGCAGGACTTCCTGCGTGAAAAAATCTATCTCTGGGATTACCCGTTCAACTCGCTACGCGAACGACCGTCGGTCAATGACGCCTTAGTGAGGGCTATCAATGAGGGCGCATTGGTCTTTAACTATGTCGGGCATGGCAATCCGCAATTGTTCGCTCATGAGCGCGTATTCACGTCCCAGTCGGATTTACCGCGCCTGCAAAACGGGGCGCGTCTGCCTTTGGTGTTTACCGCGTCATGTTCAATCGGGTTCTTTGACTCTCCCACACAGGAAGGGATGGCCGAAGAGCTGTTGCGCATGAACAACGGCGCCGTGTGTGTAGTCAGCGCCACTCGACTTGTCTACTCCGCGGCAAACGCCATTTTCAATCGGGTCGCATTTGATCATTTGTTTGGTCCGCAGGATTTGTCAATTGCACAGGCCGTCTTTGCCGCGAAACTGACCCGGCAACGTCCCGATGGCTCCGTTGACAATGACCGGCGCTATTCATGTTTCGGTGATCCGTTTCTGCGTCTCTCACGTCCGGAATACAATATTCGTTTTACTGATGCGCCGGACTCTCTGGTTGCGCTCCAACCGACAACCATCGCCGGTGAGATTGTCGACGCCGCCGGTAACCGGCTCGTTAATTTCAATGGAGACGCATTGATTACTGTGCGTGATTCGCGCGCGATGCGTGACCACAAAGTGCTGAACTCACAGGGTGATGTAGATGTTGATGTGTTTTATGATATCAACGGTCCAGTAATCTTCCGTGGCTCGACCGCATCTCTTAATGGTCAATTCAAGCTGACATTCATTCCCTCGCTCGATATCACGTTCGGCGGTGACGCGGCTCAGATTGCCGTCTATGTGACAGACTCTTTGATAGACGCCAGCGGGGTGAAAGACTCGATTGCCGTAAGTTCGGTGATCACCAGCTCTGATGATTCGGAGGGGCCGTCAATTACCGTAACTATCCCGGCCCGGGCAAACTTTGTCTCCGGTGATAAAATCGGACTCAATGAAGAAGTGGCTATCGTAATCGACGACCCGTCAGGGATAAATTTAGGCGGAGCTTTCGGACATGAAATCTCACTCACAATCGATGATGACCAGACGACCAAAGTGAAGTTAAACGGCGATTTCGAGCCATTTGATCCTAATGTCAACAGTTCGAATGGCGGTACAATTCGCTACACACTACCGGCGACATCCCCCGGAGTTCATGAGTATAAAGTCAAGGCCTGGGATAATGCGAATAACTCCTCAACTCTTTCATTTGCGGCGGTAACGAGTCTCGATGATTCTCAGTCTATTAGTGACTTGCTCAACTATCCGAACCCGCTCAATCTGAATGTCGATTCTGAAACAAAATTTTATTTCAATTTGCAGGCGCCGGCGAAGCTGGTCACCTTGCAGATATTCACTGTTGCCGGAGCTGAAGTGTACAACGCTGAAGCCAGAAATGTACTCGCGAATTACCATAGTGACATGTTTCCCTGGTTTGGGCGCGATCTCAACGGTAACCGTGTTGCAACAGGAATCTATTTATATAAAGTTGTCGCCTATCCGGAAAACGGTAGCGACGCTGTCGAAGAATTTGGAAAAATGGTAGTAATGAACTAATCCCCTAATGGAGGAACGTATGACACACAAAACCCCTCGAAATCAGTACTTCAAACTGGCGGTTATCTTCGCGATAGCGCTCGGTTTCACCGGTATCGCTGTACACGAAGCCAAGGCGGTATCCAGCGCTGCGGCTTTGTATTTGCGACTGGCCGCCGGCGCCCGAGCCGCTGGAATGGGTGAGGCCTATGTTGCTGTCGCTGATGACGCCACAGCAGCGCACTGGAATCCGGCCGGCCTCGGATCGGCGCCGATGAGCGCCGTTTGGAAAGAGACTGCTGTGCCGATGGAATATCGGCCGATTACAAAATTCGTGCCGGCGCTCCGAAACCGCTCTGCCAGTGGATTTGACGCTTACGAAATATGGGCAGTGTCCGCGAAAGGATTGATTCGTTTCGATGGCAAGACGTGGACATCAGCCCGTCTTTTCGAAACTGCAACCGACGATAGGATTGAAAGCATCGTCGGCCGGTATTTGCAGACGAGTGATGAGGACAGGTTGCAGGAAGCGATTAAGCGAGTCTCTGCCGCCAATAATCCTTACACTCTCGATGAAATAGAGGCGTTTGAAGAGGAAGCGCTGGCTGCAATACCTGAAGATGACCCACAGCGGGAAGAAATCGCAAATGAGTTCGTGACGCTGAAGAAAAGCTATGACCAGATTTTGGTGCACTGGCAGATTTTCACAAGCGTTCGTGACAGATTCAGGAAAGACAACTCCGACGGCAAGTTGGTCGAACGGGATTTGGATCGACTGAGTGTCGGACTTGAGCGCTCTGTTCGTCGCTATCTCCCGGCGGTCGTGAAACTGCCCTACGACATGAATTTTTCCGGCGAACTATCAGACATTGCAGCAGTCGGCAGAAAACTGTGGGTCGGCTCAACTGACGGACTCTACAGCTTTGACGGACGCAACTGGGTGACCTATAAGGTCGTTGAGGGTGATAATGCCGCCGCCGGTGGCGCCACGATTCCCTCAAACAACATCCTGTCTCTGTACTCTGACGGTAAGCGTTTATTTGTCGGCACAGACCATGGGTTGGTCGAACATTTCGGAATCGGCTGGCAAACAAGTGGAACGGATGAACCGTTGCCCGAAGGCAAAGTCTCCGGAGTGACTGTCGCCGAAAACGGTGTTGTCTGGGCTGTGGTTGACGGTGATGTGTATCGTCTGGAAAGTAATCGCTGGAAAAACTACACGGAATTCACTGTCAGTATTGATGAATCACCGGCTGAAATTGCAACGAATTTCGCTATTTACAAGACCGAGGCGGAGAAGAGCCGCTATCTCAAACGGTTGAAGGAATTAAATCCTGAGCTCGTCGGCGCCGACGGAAATCTTAAGCTCAACCTGGGCGCGACTATCAAGGCCCCGATTGTCGCTGAGATTAAAGGTGATGTCACGGCCATTCTCGCTTACAACGGAAACCTTTGGATAGGAACTGAAGAGGGTCTGTTGGAATACGACGGCAAAGGCTGGAGACGTTTTGGTTACCGTGAGTTTACCGCTCCGCGTGATATGACTGTCACAGAGATTGCCCTGGATGTCGCTCGCGGTGACAGCGCTCAGGCGCTGACAATCGCTTCACAGGTGCGTGAGCAGAATGACCTTGAGTATGACAACGTGACCAGTGGTATGACTATCTGGGTCGCGCGGAATGCCGCTTCAACACGTGTCAATGCGATTGCTGTCGCGAACGGTGTCGTGCATATCGCCACAGCGCGTGGCGCGTTGGTCTTTGATGGACGAAGACTTGGTCGGTTTGGTGAAGAAGGTCTGGACAAGCAGCCCACAATTGGTGTAGCCGAAGGTGGAGAGGCGCTTTGGTATGCGACGCAAACAAAAGTCGCCTTCCTTGATCAGCCGAAACGACATGCTACACTGATGCACTCCAAATGGCTCCCACAACTTGCGAATGACCTTGCGTACAACTATGTCTCATATGCGCAAAATATCAAAGGAGCCGGTACATTCGCTTTGAGTCTCAGTTACTTTGACTATGGCGCGGTCGTCAGGACAAGTTCAAGTAATGTTATTGAAGGCACCGAGCAGCCTGCTGATTTCGCGCTCGGCCTCTCATACGGCGCTCCATTGAGTTCAAGAACCTCTGTGGGAGCGACTGTGAAACTTCTCGTGTCGAACCTTACACAACAAGGTACGGCGCTGGAGCTCGGTAATGGTAAGGCCACCGGATTCGCGTTGGACTTCGGCGTAAAACATCGCCTTCTGAATCGTCTGACGCTTGGTGCCGCGCTGACCAACCTCGGACCGAAATTGACTTACGTCGACGCCGCTCAGGCGGATCCGCTGCCGTTGAACCTTGCTCTCGGTATGGCCTGGAACGCCTACCACGGTGAGTCAATGAACTTGCTGGTCGTCTCTGATGTGAACAATGTGCTCGTTGAAGACAAGCTTGAGCCGGTGTTCAATGTCGGTGGTGAACTGACATACGCGAATTTCATCGCTTTCCGCGCCGGTCGTATTAATGATAATGCCGGTGATATTAAGGCCTGGACATTTGGAGCCGGACTGCGCTTGCAGATTCCGGGTATCGGCTTGATGCCGGTTGATTTGGCGTATATCCCGTCAAGCGAGGACCTCGCGTTGGCGAATACGTTGAGGACTTCGGTGTCGATGGAGTTTTAGCAAAACACAAATCCTGAATACGGGGCGACATTGATTACGCGGATACGAAGACTCAAAGAGTCGCAAATGCGCGGAAAGGCTGTCGCCCCGTATTCAATTGTATTAGTATAGGTTAGTCGCGGATTTTGACGGATGTTCGTGGCGTATGTAAAGATATGTGTGACTGCAATTCCTGAATACAATTGGGGTTCAATATACTATAACGGAGATGCGGAAGCGGAAACAACAGGATGATTGTGACCAATGGAACCAATGGATTGGCAGGGGAAGACTCAATTGATTACCAAAACAAGACCGGATGCAACTGCAAGGTCAATTTCGGTCTGGCGAACGGCGTTCCTGACAGCAACGCTTTTTGTTGCGGCGCTCTGGTGCGGAGTGACACTCTGGCATTCAGCGGCGTTTGGCGCGGACCTTGAGATTGTCGGCGTGCATCGGGGAAAAGAAGCGTATCCGGATAAGAAACTGCCAACTGTGTCACAGGCGTGCTATTGTCCAGAAGCGCTGTCCGGGTCGGAATCGCCACTGCATCTGGAGCGGGAAAACCCGTGGTCATTGCCGCGACGTTCTTTGGCCGAACAGGCGCCTGTCGGGCCCATCAAAGTCCTCTGCCTGCGGGTCAGTTTTCCGCTTGAGAGTCCGGACGATCCGAACACGACAGGACGAGGCAAAATGGACTTCCGTCCCAGAGCTGATTTCGTAGCCGAGAACGGGCACTCAATTGACCCGTCACCGCATGACAGTTTGTATTTTGATCGACAAATGGAAGCGCTGAACACATATTATAGTTTTGTCTCACGAGGCAAGGTGCAATTGACCTGGGATGTGTTTCCTCCCGGAGATACGATGACTTATGTTGCGCCGCGTCCGATGGCCTATTATGGCGATCCTGATTCTGTTGAATCCCGCCTGACTGATTTCTTTGTGGACTGCATGCAACTTGCCGACTCGGCTTCACCGGAAATAGTTTTCAGTGACTATCAGGCGACAATTATTTTCCACGCCGGCGCCGACAGGCAAAACGACATCGGCTTCCCACCGACAGATCATGATTTGTTCACCGGCTTCATTAAGAGCGGAACCGAAGTGACTGTTGATGTCAACGACCCTGAGCCGGAAACGACTCTCACAACCACAATGTTCATCCCTGAGCAGGCGAGCCAGGACAACCGCGCCACAGCGCTGAACGCAGTGATGGCCCATGAATTCGGGCATCAGTTAGGACTTGTTGATCTCTACAGCACACGTACACTCTTCACGCAACTCGGCGATTTTGCGTTGATGGATAATAACGGCTTTGGCGTGGGAATTGACTTCGGTTTTGAAAAAGTATTCCAGACGTTTGGCGCGATTCCTGTCTATATGTCCGCCTGGAGTCGGGCGTTTCTGGGGTTTGATGATGTCATAGAGTTACCGGCCGGCTCTCCGCTCGCTGTGGCCGCCGCGGCGCTGGATACGGCCAATGCTACGCGTATAGTGAAAATCCCGATTTCCAAATTTGAATACTTCCTGATAGAAAACCGTCAGCAGGCGGTCAAACTGTCAGGCACAGTCGGAGCAAAGCAGGATAGCGCCCGGAATGTCATTCTTGGTCCGGCGCGGCAACAGCTTGCGCCACCACCCGGGGATACATCTGTACTCTCCGGAGAATACGACTTCCTTTTGCCGGGAAATGGATTGCTTATCTATCATGTTGACGAATCAGTCGCGTTTGGAGACGCTGACGGCGACGGTATACCTAATTTTCAGGACAATGACCTGCAATGGGACCCCAGTCATCGATTTGTGTCGTTGGTTGAAGCCGACGGTTTTGTTGACCTCGGTGGAAACTTTTTCAAAGGCACAGGCGGCGCAAGTGACTACTGGAATCCGTCCACGTTCAACTCATTCACGCCCAATACAAATCCTTCAACGCAATCTGTCACCGGAGCTAATACGCATATCAGTGTTTCTGTAGATTCCAGTTCCAATCGTGATCACACTATTTCTGTCAGCGGCGAAAACTCGCAATTGGTGGACAGCTTCCCGCTCTGGGTTGGTTTCAATTATGGCGCTTTGAATCCTCTCAGCTATGAGATTGACACTGCGGCGCCCGGAGAAGAAATCATCACTGCTGTCGGAGACAGGATAATTATCAGTGACGAACACGGAAAACCCGGATGGGTTTTCCCAACCCCACAGGTCAAAGGGTTCATCAACTTTGCCGACACTGTGACCTATCTTATCGGCGGTGACACTGACGCTGTGCCTGCAACGACAATTCGGCCGATAAATCTTTTTGCGCAATTACCCGGCGCAA